>JADFGN010000209.1 GCA_022567695.1 Candidatus Poribacteria bacterium
TGTGAATTTAATCGCGTTGGTGGCTAGGTTGAGAAGCATTTGACTGATGCGCCCGGCGTCACCGATAAAATAATGTGGCAGATGGGAATCATAATCAACAATGAGTTCTATCCCCTTCTCTCTGACCAGAGGCAAACACTGGGCTTTCACTTCTTCGATGACCATCCTTAGGTCAAAGGGAATCAGTTCCATGGTCAATTTACCGGCCTCCATTTTTGAAAAGTCGAGAATGTCATTGATGAGGATCAGTAGCCTGCCAGCAGAAGTTCGAATCGCTTCGGCATATTCCCTCTGCTCGGCTGTCAGTTCCGTATCGAATAAGAGTTCTGTCATTCCCACCACACCATTCATTGGCGTTCTGATTTCGTGACTCATGTTTGCCAGAAATTCACTCTTGGCGTGATTGGCCGCTTCAGCATTTTCTTTGGCTTGTTGCAGTGCCTTGAGCAGCACCTCTTTTTCTTGGAGCGATGTCTGAACTTCTTGGTACAGGTGGGCGTGTTCTAGGGCAATGGCCACTTGTCCCAGAAGGGGTTGCATCTCTTGAATTCGGTTCAGCATATCTTCCTCCATATCTGAATTGCTGCCCGTGGCCAAAACCGCCAGCACGCGATTGCCCCATTTGACCGGGATGAAGTAGGCAACCTTTTCCTGGACCTCCTCTGGTGTATCAACGTTTTGATCATACCGATCATCCCACCCTTTGATGACGCGCATTTTCCCCGTACGAGCCACTTCTGCGGTGATGTTATCGTCATCCAAACTGTAACGGATCCCAATTACGGCTTTGTTTGGTGCCACTAGGCGTCCGGGGATCGGCACACCAGCTTTGTCATGCTCACATGCATAATCTCGCACCACCTCAACAATCTGGGTATGTTCATCAACCAGAGCAATCATAAGACTGCGGAATATTCCCGCTTGGACAATCGGCTGCGCGAGGTTGTTCAAGATCTCGTCCAAATTCAAAGATGATAGCGTGGTTTGTGCAATATCGGTGAACGCTGACAAGAGCCGATTTTTTTCTGCCAGTATCTCATTAGTGGCTATCAGTTTCTCCTCCTCCTGCTTACGCTCGGTGATATCGGTACAGATGCCGACCAGCCACCAGCGATTTTCCGCGAGGGATTCAATGAAGACGTCTTCATAAAGCCAGTGCAATTTGCCGTCTTGGTCAACGCACCGGAATTCTTGGCTATATTGCGATTTTCCAGTAAGCAGGGCGTCTCGCAACGTATCATCCATGTGCTGGACATCTTCAGGTGATTTCGACCGAAGCCATGCATCATTATAGATTTCCCCGGCAAGAACATCGAGCGGCAGAAATCTTCGAGCGGCTTCTTCATCAAAAACGTTAATGTCCCACTCGAGAGGGCCGTGTGAATCTTCGGGAGTCGTATGCCGTTCAACGGTTGCGTGCCAGAGAAGACATTGGGCACTATTAATAACATGCCGGAGTTCTGCTTCCGCTTGCTCCGCTTGCAACGTTCGCTGTGCAAGGTCTTCTTGTACCTCTTCTAGCCGTTCTGTTACGAGCCGCTGTTTATGATAGGTGTAGACATAGTCAAGTATGAGGCCAACAAATGGTACGAAGTAAGAGATGATTTTGAGGAAATGCGCGATATTGAAATGATTGTCGAACAGTGCCTCAGATCCGAAAGCCATGTGAAGCTGGGTGGCAATCTCTGGCAAGACACTAATGATTAGCGCGTGAGAAAATAGGTGCACGTCGATGAAAGCGGGGATATATAAAAACACCGGCAATTACGAACAACACGAGCGGGGCAATGTCGTAAGGTCGAGTCACGTGTGTGATGCTGAAATGCAGAAAGGCCAAGATGGCTACAAAAATTGCCATACAGAAGGTGCTCCATTCCAGAATCGTATGTGTGAAGCTTCCTGCCAAGGCGTAGTGAAGAACATCGACCTGCTCGTATCTCTCCAGCCCAGCGGCGGTAGACAGTTCTAGCGGTATTTTCCGATTGCCGAAATCCACTCCCAAGAGGTTGAGAAGGAACGGTAGTACACAGATAACGATAACCGCCCAAATCAACGGCTTGGGCATCTGAGATTCGTGGAACTTCATGTGGTTTGGCATGTCCTCAATCACCTTTCATGTTCTGAGAAATACATAATTTGGGCTTCAGATTATCAAAGACCTTATCTGTAGCTACGTTGATGATTATCAAAGAGGTTTGCCGACAGGTAGTTGCGGCGTAGTTGCATGCGAGGCGTGAGTGAGTCTTGGGGTCAGTGTGTCTCCGGTTCCGATTGGCTCATCCGTTCTTCGAGCCACCTGTCCACAACATCCTTTCTAAAGCGGAATTGACCCCTTATATTGATAGCTGGGAGCCGATCCTCTTTTATTAACTTGTAGATCGTCCGTTGAGTATAGCCCAAATATGCTGCTAACTCAGTGGAGTCCATGAGTGCTTTAACTTCCTCTGTCATTTTTATCTCCCTCATCGCAAAAGTCTTTGGAGAAGACTCTTGCAACTGTTCATCTATTTGTGAAGCGAAGGTTGTTCCTTGTACCAGCTTAAATCTGCTAACATATCGGCAATGGAATCAAGAACTTGACGGAAAAGTCAAGAAAACATGTCGGTCATGTGTTTTTGTTGGTCGTGATGTACCGTTTCATGCGAAATTCGAGTTATACATAATCCATTCATTGTTGTGAGCTGGATTATAAATGAACATCTTGGTGTACACATTGGGGCGATTTTTTAGAGGCTTATTTTTCTCGATAACAATGTGAAGAATCTCCTATTTTCTGTATTTAATAATGAACACTTTCACCGTTGATTTGGTATAATTTCAGCAAAGGAAGCATTGATGAGAATCCCCTTAAAACACTATTCTGGTCTACTCGGCAATTACCTCAAACCGCATTGGCCCAAGGTTTTCCTGCTCACCGCGCTGTTGCTAGGTGGTATTGGTGCGCGGACATTCAACCCGCAGGTGTTGCGCTACTTCATAGACGCAGCGAAGGGAAACAGCGACTCAAGTGGATTTATTACGTCATTGCTTGACTTCGTGGGAGCGAACGCATCCAACCAACTCCTCACGGCGGCGCTGCTCTTTATGGGAGTCGCGATTCTGAATCAGGTCATCTCTGTCACCGCAAGATATATCGGTGAGTTGGTGGGATGGCTTTCAACCAATGCCTTGCGCGAAGACTTGACGCTCCACTGTCTTCGACTCAATATGTCGTTTCACAACGCCCACACTCCCGGCGACATGATCGAGCGCATTGATGGCGACCTTTCAAATCTCGCCAATTTCTTTTCGCGGTTTATCATTCAAGTTCTCGCGAATATCGTCCTGTTAATTGCTGTTCTCGTGATACTCTTTTATGAAGAGTGGAGGGTTGGACTCGCGATGACCGGATATGCAATTGTTACGCTCACATCGCTCACGCTCATCCGAAATATAGCAGTGCCTGCTTGGAAAGAAGCGCGTGATGCCAGTTCTGACCTATTCGGTTTTCTGGAAGAACATCTCTCCGGGACAGAGGACATTCGCTCCAGTGGTGCAACGGGCTTCGCGATGCGATGGTTGCATAAGTTTACCCGGGCTAGACTCCAGAAAGAGTTGAAAGGTGGAATGATGAACGTGTTGATGTGGATGGTGACCGGGACGATGTATAGCATCGGTCAGGCCATTGCAATTAGTCTTGGGTACTACCTGTTTAATCGGGGCGTGTTCACAGTCGGAACGGTTTTCATGGTCATTCATTACGCCGACAGCCTCTTCCGACCGTTGTGGCAAATCACTCGCGAGATGGAGGACTTCCAGAAGGCAAGTGCAAGCATGGTGAGGATTCAGGAGTTGCATACCATCGAGAACAGCATCACGGATGGCGAGGGGGTTCGATTCCCTTCGGGACCGCTTGCTGTCGAATTTGATAACGTCACCTTTGGCTATAATAGCGAGGAAACGGTGTTGCAAGACATTTCGTTTCGGCTAGAGCCGGGGGTGGTACTCGGCTTGCTTGGACGGACAGGCAGCGGGAAAACGACGATTACGCGGCTGCTGTTCCGTCTCTATGACGCGAACAAGGGCCGGATTCGCTTAGGCGACATGAACATACGTGATGCAAAGTTAAGAGACCTGCGCCATCATGTTGGCATGGTGACCCAAAACGTCCAACTCTTCCGCGCCACGGTCCGCGACAACCTGACCTTCTTCGACGCGAACGTCGGCGATGATCGGATTCTTGACGTCATTCAGGAAGTCGGGCTATGGTCGTGGTACGAATCGCTCTCGAATGGGTTGGACACGGAACTTCAGAGCAGTGGTGGCGGGTTATCGGCTGGTGAGGCGCAGTTGTTGACATTCACCCGCGTTTTTCTCAAAGACCCCGGTTTGGTCGTCCTCGACGAAGCCTCTTCACGGCTCGACCCGGCGACCGAGCAACTCATTGAACGGGCGGTGGATCGACTTCTCAAAAACCGGACCGCCATCATCATCGCACACCGCTTGGCAACGGTTGAACGCGCCGACGAAATCATGATTCTCGAAGATGGGCGTATCTGTGAATATGGCAATCGGACAGCGTTGGCGAATGATTCAAGCTCGCGTTTATCAAAGCTTCTACAAACAGGAATTCAAGTCGAGCCGAGCGAAATTTCGACTATCAGGGAGGTGTTGGCATGAAAACATGGCAAGTGATCTGGCGGCTTATTCGCTTTGTTCCCCAAGAATCTGTCATCAATATTTTTGGAATCATCATCCTTTTTCTCGGATTCCAGATACCTGCCTTCGCGCTCCGTGAGTTTTTCAATTTAATCAGTGGGGATGCACCAGCACGTATAGGTTTCTCGTCCATTCTTGCGGTGCTCGTCGCAACGTGGGTAGGAAAGATGGTTGCGAATATTATGCTCGTTCGTTCAAACGTCCCGTTGGAGTACAAAATCGCTGCGTTGTTGCAGAGAAACATGTTCTTGCATATCTTGAAGCAACCCGGTGCACGGGCATTGCCGAATTCCCCCGGCGAATCGATTAGCCGTTTCCGTGGCGATGTGCGGGAGGTTTACTCTTTCCCGCTTCGAATTAACGACACAATAGGCGCGTTCGTAGGTGCTGTAATTGCCGCCATCGCCATGCTGCGAATCAACGCGACAATTACGGCGATATCTTTCTTGCCAATGATTCTGGTGGTAGGGCTTGTTCATGCCGCGACAGAGCGGCTGGAACGTTATCGCAAAGCGAATCGCGAAGCAACTGGGTATGTGACGGGATTCGTTGGTGAGACGTTCGGTGCTGTGCAGGCGGTCAAAGTTGCGACGGCTGAGGAGCATGTTATTACTCACTTCCGCAAACTTAACGACCAACGGTGTAAAATGGCACTCAAAGACCGGTTGTTTGAGGAATTAATGGACTCCGTGTTTTTCAACGCCATTAGCCTCGGCACCGGTGCCATTCTGATTATGTGCGCACAACTGATACAGGACGGTAGCTTTACTGTCGGAGATTTGGCACTGTTTATATACATGCTTGAATGGGTCGCCGAGTTTACATGGATGATCGGGCGGGTGCTCGCGAAATACAAGCAGATTGGTATCTCCATCGACCGAATGCTAGCAGTGATGTCACATCCACCGACGCAAGAGTTGGTCAAGCACGGTCCGATTTATATGAAGGGCGACCTTCCCGAAATTCCGTACACGCCCAAAAATGTCAGCCATCGCCTTGTGACACTCGAAGCCTCCGGTCTGACTTACCACTACCCCGACTCATATTCTCCCCTCTCCTCTCAGGAGAGGGGCCGGCGGAGAGGTGGTATCAAGGACATTGACTTGAGTCTGAATTGTGGCTCGTTCACTGTCATCACCGGGCGAATTGGATCGGGCAAGACAACGCTTCTGAGAGTCCTGCTCGGATTGTTACCGAAGGACAAGGGGGAGATTTTCTGGAATGGCAAGGTTGTTGATCAACCCGATTCGTTCTTTGTCGCGCCACGTAGTGCCTACACGCCGCAAGTTCCATGGCTTTTCAGTGGTACACTCAAAGATAACATCCTGATGGGGATTCCCGAAGACGAAGCCAATCTTTCGGCGGCGATTCGGTCGGCGGTGATGGAAAATGATCTGGCGGAGCTAGAGGACGGATTTGACACGATGATTGGCCCCAAGGGCGTGAAAATCTCCGGCGGGCAAGCCCAACGTACAGCCGCTGCGCGGATGTTTGTCCGTGAACCCGAATTGTTTGTTTTTGATGACCTGTCAAGTGCCCTCGATGTGGAAACCGAAAGCACGCTTTGGGAACGAATGTTTGAGCGCGAAGACGCCACTTGTCTCGTCGTCTCGCATCGCCGAGCAGCTTTGAGACGGGCAGATCACATCATTGTTCTTAAGGATGGGGAAATCGAAGCAGAAGGAACGCTTGATGATCTCTTGGAGACCTCCGAGGAAATGCAACGACTCTGGCGAGGCGATTTGGGAGGCGATTCCGAGAATGTCAATAACTGACCGGGAGAATCGTATTGATGTATCGCTTCCCTCAGACGAGGATTTACATGCTCATCAATACGAGTTTTTCACTTACGGGTCAAAAGTAGAGCAGGCGCTCATCCAGCTTGTTCTCTTATCGGCGCGGCTTGGCAACGAGCAGGCTGCCCGCTCTACGTGCTAACTGATTTCACCTCAGTTGAAATTGTACCTTTCACGGATGACCTGATGCCTCTAATCCCATCGAAGACCTTGCCTCAATTGAGACAGATCAATCTTCAGGCTCCGGCGTTGTCAGATCCCCGCTCAATATGGTTGAGCACCAGAATTTCTCAATGTATTCGATTATCAGTTGCGTCCCCTCCTCATGGCTTACATACGGTGGCTTGAACGGATTGTACATGGCATCAGTTAAATCTCTTGCCAACACCGCGTTAAATCCCCATTTCACCATCTGTTTAATGGCAAACGACCTTCCAAGGACACACATGTTGGTGTGTACCCCCATGAAAATCAAGTTCTTGATACCTTTGTGCTTCAGGATATTGTAAACCTCCTGTCCATTGTCACTGATGGCATCCCCGTCTTTGATTTCAATGACTGGGTGTTGGCGGTTCCATGCTTTGTATCCTTCTGTTTCACCTGTGTCAGAGCCACCATCTGAAGCATCGACTGGTAAGGGCGGATCGGGGCGATCGATGGCATCCGGTGGGTCTGCATGCGGCACATCAGCTACCCACAGTCTAGCGGGATGGTCTTTGTAGAAATCCATAGTATCCGAGGGGGCGTGGATAATCTGAACCCCTTTTTCTTTGGCTCTGCCGACGACGATGTTCATACGAGATACCATCAGGTTGACACGCTCAGTCGCGCCCCAAGACCAGTGCTTATTCCACATGTCCACAATAATGATGGCGGTTTCTGACGGCCGCCAGCTAACTTCTTCCTCGACGATTCGCCAGCCGTGCCGTCCGACTGTCTTAGCTTCCTGCCGTCGGGTTGCAAGGTGAAGCGAACTTGGATCTGGAATCGCTGAAAATGTAAGGGATAATGCTTCCAATACCACTATGTAATCTCCTTGTATTCACCCTCGCCTTATAGGAGAGGGCGGGGGTGAGGTTAGAGCCTTCACGTTTCGCCAATACACAGATCGATTTCTGAAAGATCATCAATGCAAAAAATATAGGCGTCCTCGCCGTTATCAGTATAGTATTTCTTACGAATGGAGACGGGATGAAATCCCATTCGTCGATAGAGATTTTGCGCAGGTATATTGCTCGCGCGTACTTCCAAACTCACCAGCCTTCCGCCTCGACGAGAGATGTATCCCAGCGACCTAGCAAGGAGGTATTTGCCCACACCCTTACGCCGATATGTGGGGGAAACGGCGAAATTTGCTATATGGGCTTCATCCTTGACGAGCCAAAAGTTAATGAACCCTATGGGTATCTGATTATGACGAACAACGAAAAAATAAATATGAGGATTCTTTCGTTTAATCCCTCGGCGGAAGGTTGATTCACTCCACGGAGAGGAGAACGATTGTCGCTCAATCTCCATGACGGTCGGGAGATCGCCTTTTCGCATGAAATCGATTTTGAGATCTAGGCAGGGCTTTCTAATCTTCATTGCTGTTAACGCCGCTTTTCACCTAGACCTGACAAGTTTAGCAGACCTGTCAGGTCGCCGGAGTTGGGACAGTTCAAAATTGCTTGAGTTTCCCCCACGTTGTTGACAATTTTTCCTGTGGTTCTACAGCGAAGGGAGTGACATCGTCGCCTTCAAGGGTGAAAAAATCTGCAATCAGCGTCAAATCAGGTCCGCCACCCCAATTATTGATGAAACCGAGTCCAACCTTCTCAGGATTTTTCATGTTATCATTCCAGATGCCACCGACCTGTGTCCAATTGTCTTTTTCCTTTTCCTTGTAGAAACCTTTAAGCTCAGTGCCCTTTTTCTCAAGTTTGAAGTAGAGCGGCCACTCCGGAGTATCGAAGTGTCCCTTATCATTCCAAGCATCATTGATCATACTGCCAATCAACGCCTTGACTTCACCGTTAGAGCCACCAAATGTCAAGACAGACCAATTTTTTGCCATGGCTGCATTGTCCTTTGCATCACCAATGACAAAGAGGCCAATCCAGTAATTTTTGGCGGGTGGTTCCGGATCGGATTCCAACAGCGCAGAGATGCTGAAATCACCTTTTGGGGCATCGCGTAATATCAACGGGCGGCCATCTTTCAGTGTGTGCCCAAAATTCCCACCCGGCTCATTAATCAATAATTTGCCGCCCTCAACCTTTACAAAACCTTGCTTTTCAGGGCGATCTGTAGTGGTATCCCACGCTTCATCGAGTTTATTTCCCTCAAACTCATCCGTCCATTCCGCTCCCCAAACCAATGATACCATTCCAACAACTGTGATGAGGAGCAAACTCACTTTCAATTTCATTTTGCCGTTCCTCCTATGCTTTGTTATATTGAGTTCCGTTTCAAACTAATTCATTGTAGCATTTAGGTATCATCATGTCAATCCCTAAAAACCTTCAATCTCTGGCATTTTTTCGTTGACGTCATTAGAGATTTCTGCAATAATGAACCGTCGCCAGTTGTATGGTCTTGACGAAGCTGATCACGGTGAGTCCATTGCGCAGTAGAAATGAAGCATGCCTCGCCCATATGCGTAGACTTCACAGAATTACCATCAACGGGCAAACCGCCCATGCTAAGTATATCTGTTGCCAAGCAGTAGAAGGTTTTAGACTTCAAAGGCAAGACAAAATGAACGACCTATCAAAATGGAGGTATTGGTATGAACTCATCTAATGAGCAAGTTATTTTCGAAGACAACTTTGACGGTAAGCCAGACCAAGGTTGGTCATGGCTGCGGGAGAATTCGGACTGTTGGCGTATCCAAAACAGTGGGTTAGAGATTCGCGTTGAGCCTGGCGTGGCGGATACTGTCAGGAATGCGTTGTTGAGGACAGCGCCGGATCGAAGCGAGGGCACATTCGCCATTGAAGTCACTATCACCAACCATGCCTATCCTACCCAACAGTACGAGCAGGCCGGAATTACCTGGTACCATGATGGTAAGCCGGTCTTCAAAGAAGTCAAGGAACTTATCGACGGCGATCTTTACATCATACCGGGACGGCAGCCAATGCCAACGAAGAGCGTGCGGCTTCGCCTGGTTGTTACCGCTAATTCATGGGAAGCACAGTATTGCCCCGAAGACGCCACAGAATTCCAAACTGCGGCGACAGGCGAACTTCCTCCGCCGGGCGACGACCAGGTGAGCATTCAGTGCTACAACGGTCCACCGGATGGAGAACATTGGATTCGCTTCGAGAATTTCAGCATCAAGCAATTATCATAACGGCAATGCGGCTCACTTGTTAACAGGAGATAACTTATGCAAAAAGAAGGGGCCACACGACGTGATTCTCTGAAGGCAGACGATAAAGCTACAAGGGCGTCATTGCCGAACTTACCCATAAGACTATCGAATATAATGTAGCGGTAGACGCGCTGGCGGCAGAATGGTTAAAGCGGATGGAGATTGTCGGATAGGATTTCCTTGGCGAATTCAGGGGCTGGGGCGTGGGGCAAATGGTTATGCCGTTTCAATCAGATGAGTTTCGGTTTGGAGGATATCTGCTAGAACACATCATTCATTGTTAATTTCCACCGATAATTCCGCCAAGCGATGCCTTTGACAATTGATACAACGGATTCCAAAATACCCCAATGATTAGCGTCGGCACGACAAAAACAACGAGCAACGCACGATTGCCGAATGAGAAGAAGACAGGATCGGTATCATCGGCGGTGTCGAAAAACATCGTTTTCACAATTCGCGCGTAGTAGAAAAGTGATATGACACTGTTAAGCAAACCGATTATTGCTAACCAATAGAGTTCCTCTTTTATTACGGCTGCGAAGAGAAGCCATTTTCCTGCAAATCCAGCAAGTGGAGGGATTCCCGTGAGTGAAAATAGGAAGATCGCCATCGAAATGGCCACCAACGGCGCACGATAAACAAGACCTCGATAGCCATCAATGGTTTCACTACCGACTTCGTTTGCAATCAGGATAACAACAAAGAATGCCCCTAGATTCATGAATAGGTAGACTATCAAGTAGAAGAGAATGGCCTGAACCCCTTCGGTGGTCAGCAAAACGCCACCCATCAGTAAATAGCCACCGTGTGCGATGCTTGAATAGGCAAGAAGCCGTTTGATGTTCTGTTGCGGAAGTGCAGCGAGATTACCGACCGTCATGGTTAAAGCAGAAACCACTGCCAGCATCAGTGCCCAATCGACAGTCGCAGCGCCATCCGCCCCTCGAAAGCTTGAATAGAACAGACGAATGAACAGCGCAAAACCCGCAGATTTCGAGGCAACGGAGAGCAATGCTGTGATCGGAATCGGCGCACCTTCGTAGACATCAGGCGACCACATGTGAAAGGGAACCGACGCAATTTTATAGCCTATGCCTGCAAAAATAAACGTAATCGCGACTAACACAGTTAATTTCGGAAAGTCGGCTTGGCTGAACAACCCGGCAAGCTGATTGCTAATTTCTACCACATCCCCTGTTCCCGTTAGACCGAACAGGAGCGATAAGCCGAACAACATTGTTCCTGAAGCCACTGCACCATAGGTGATGTATTTGAATGCGGCTTCGCTTGAACGGGGGCTATGCGTGAGGAATCCAGCTAAAATGTAAAAAGTCAAGCTCACGATTTCGATCGAGAGGTAAATCATTAACAGATGCGTTGACGATGCCATCAGGAACATCCCCAATGTCACCGCAATCAAGAGCGCGTAGTATTCTCCCTTTGTCCGCTGATCGAGTTCATCAGAGCCTATTGAAAACAGGATGGTGGCTCCTGTTGCAATCAAGATGAGAACTTTGAAAAATAC
>JADFGN010000210.1:0-2056 GCA_022567695.1 Candidatus Poribacteria bacterium
AATAAAAGCAAAAATGTGCTCGGGATGATATTTTCGGTTTTTGCGAATCGTCCACGATTCATGGGTGTCATAAATTAATTTTCCGCCATGCATGAGCGCCGAAAACCAGCAGGCTGGTAAAACATGGAAATTATGGGCGTGATAAACATCTGCCTTTTGAAAAATGACATAAAAATTGATTCCCAAAATCATCTTGAACGCAGTAGCATATCTGATTAGCTTCGATACCCCTTTTCTACCGTCATGCAAATAAAATGAAACTATCGGGATACCGGTGATGGTAAAATTCCTTTTTTTAGATTTATTAGAGAATCCTACTACAACCACATCATGTCCGACATTGCGCAGGGTTTCTGCTTCCTGCAATACCCGCACGTTATATTCGACCTTCATAATGTCTGGCATGATTACTTTCATTGCTCGAACCAAATCACTCTTATCAGTTAATTTAGATGTGTTCTGCATACTCACATACTTACCAGCGGTAAGGATGATACGCTTTTCTTTATTTTGGAACTCATCGATATTTCTGCCAACTTCGACGACTCTTCCCGAACAACTGTAACCAAGAGGAGTGGGGCTGTCGAGGCGGTCTATGGCTTTTTTGTATGTTTTTACAAATCCTTTCTGTTTAGCGTTTTGCAGAAACTTCTGTACTTGGTCGGGCCGCACCTTCGTCTTTTCCGATCAAACTCATCTTGGCCTGCTCTACTTTCATTCTTTCGGTTCCCGAGCTAACGAGGGAGTAAGCGGTTTGGACAAGAACACACCCGGGCTTACAGACCGGACGAGCAACATCTTCTAGAATAAGTTCACCGGATTTGTAATTTTGTAGGACTTGCTTCATAAGTTTCGTCTCTTGTTTTACTTCAGACCTTCGGCAATTGCGTATTATTTGTTGGTGAAAAAAAAATATTTCTTCTACCATAGCGTCCATCTGTTCTTTTGTCAGTTCAGGTAAACATAGGGAGCGACAGAATTCTGTCCATGCAATGATGCGCAACTGGGAAATCCTCTTTTGTATGTCCTTGGTATTCATAAGCTTTAACAAAAGGTAACGCGACCGGATAATGAACGCCGGTTTCAATGCCTTTCTCTTTTAAATGGATTGCCAGCTCATCTCTTTTTTCAGTGCGAATCACATAAAGATGAAGAACAGGTACTGCATTTTCCCTGATTTTAGGAATAGTAATTTCATCGATCGCTGCCAGTTGTTCATTCAGATAAAGCGCATTTCCCAGCCTTTTTCGATTCCACTCATCAATGTAATTGAGTTTAACGTCCAGAATCGCGGCCTGTAACCCATCCAGCCTGCTGTTAATTCCTTCAATTCTATGTTGATGCTTGACCAAAGAGCCATGATTTGCGTACATTCTGGCTTTTTCATACAATTCATCTTCATTCGTGAGAATTGCCCCGCCATCCCCGTATGCGCCCAAATTCTTACCCGGATAGTAACCTAAAGGTGGCGGCGTTTCGGAATGTACCTACCTTGCCACCATCGAACTCAGCAAAATGAGCTTGCGCACAATTTTCGATAAGAACCAGGTTGTGTTTTTCTGCGATTTCAGCGATTCTTTTTATGTTTGCGGGTTGCCCATACAAATGAACCGGGATAACCGCTTTGGTTCTATCTGTTATTTTTGACTCGATTTGGTTCTCGTCAATATGATAATAGTCCGGCTCGATATCCACAAAGACCGGTTTGGCTCCCGCCTGCGAGATGGTCTCAGAAGTAGAAATCCATGAATTGGCAACTGTGATAACTTCATCGCCTTGACCAATTCCCAAAGCCACCAAAGTAATATAAATGGCGTCGGTACCGTTAGCGCACGGGATGCAATGTTTCACACCGTACTTATCTGCGAAATTGTTCGCAAACCGGTTGACATACTTACCGCCGATAAAAGCAGTCTCGGAGATAACATCGGCAACGGCTGTATCGACTTCTGATTTGATATTTGCGTATTGGGTTTTTAAATCGACAAAAGGTATATTCATCATTTCACCTATAACTCCCGAATTAACCTTGCCGGATTACCGGCGTAGATCCCTG
>JADFGN010000210.1:2066-11340 GCA_022567695.1 Candidatus Poribacteria bacterium
GGCTTCAAAATGTCTTTAGTTATTACAGAACCGGCTCCAACCACGACATTGTCACAAATGGTGACGGGAAGGATGTTCGCATTAGTCCCAATGGAAACGTGGTCTCCGATTTTAGTTCTGCACCAAAGCTCCTTATTACCGCGGGCCGGGCCGCCAATTGCAAAGGGATCGTTTATAAACATCGCACCGTGAGAAATGAAACAATCATTTCCGATTGTAACCCACTCACAAATAAAAGCATGTGATTGAATTTTGCACCCTTGGCCTATCGTTACATTCTTTTGAATTTCCACAAAAGGCCCAATCCTGGTTGCGTCGCCAATTTTGCAGCCATACAAATTAACCGGTTCTACTATCTCGACCCCGTCGCCAAATTCAACATCCTTTATTTGAACTTGTGAAATTACCGGCTCATTCATACTGACAGTACCTCCACAACCTTTTTCGCATGTTCGATTCCGGTTATACACTCCGTACCGTTTTGGATACAGCTTAAGAAGTGTTCAATCTCGGTCTTTAACGGTTCGATATACTCGATTTTGGGGAATACTAAATCTCCCGACCTGTGGCTGAACTTGAACTCTCCCGGTTCATCGTAATCCATACTCTCATCTAAAACTGTTTTTTTGTCAATACCTTTTTATAAATTTCTACTGTAACAAACGAGTGCTTGACTTTCCAGGCAGAGTCTGATACAATACCGTACGTTTTCATTGTTTTCGATCGAGGCAAACACATGTTGTTCACGCGCCAAAAGGCGGTACCAGCCGGTTACGTCGCTTCCAATTTTCTTCTCACCTACTTCATCGTTGGGCTCCTCATTCTGTCGCTCGCCTTTGTGTACTATACCAAACAGATCCTCCAATTGAATCGGGATCTCAAGAAGCAAGTTGAGCCTTTGGCAGACCTTGCAGCGGAACTTCCGAGTGTTGAAGACGGCAGACTGCAAAATCGATTGAGTCAAATTTTTAAAGAATTCTTGGCTGAGAGCCGGCTTCGTTTCATCATCACCGATGCCGACGGTAAGGTCCAGGTCGCCCGGGGGGTTGGTGAATCGATTGAACACAAACTCCTTGATGTCGATCCGCCAATACCGTTGTCTCCCGCAGAGCAGTCAAAACTTAAAGCAATTTCGGAGCGGATGAAAAGGAATACTGAGAACCCACGGGCAATTGATGACCGAACCTTGATTGGGTACATTTATCATGGTGAGGCAGATGCAAAGGCGATAGATCAGATCCCTTTTGTCATTACAGACACAGCTCACAAACCTCAAAAATGGCAAATATGGAACGAGTTGATTACCGCTGAGAATGCAACGCCAGATCAGTATGCCCGCGCGGAAATGTTCGTCCGTCAATCCAAGACTTTGGGGCGTTATGTACCTATTCTAACTTCCGAACTACAAGGATATTTTTATTCTGAAACGAGACCTTACTATGGCCTTTTTATCATGCCTGTTGTTCTGGTGTTGGTGTTTTCCACATTTTTAACGGTTGGATTTTTGAGCTATCGACGAATTAAGGCTTTTGAGCATGCGGCAATTTGGGGCGGACTGGCAAAGGAAACTGCTCATCAATTAGGAACACCAATCTCTGCGTTGATGGCTTGGATTGAGTTATTGGCGGATCGGAATCGACGGGAAAAGGACGAAATGGCGGCTGAAATCTACACAAATATGCAAAACGATCTCGTTCGACTTCAGAAGATTACAGCTCGCTTCGGCACAATTGGGTCATATCCACCCAAAACTGGGATTGATGTCAACTCAGTGATTGATGATGTAGTTTCTTATTTTAAGAAACGCATTCCCAATCGAAGCAAACATATCGAGATTCGTGTAGTTGCTCCTGACCTCCCGATTGTCAATGCCAACGCCGATCTTTTGCAATGGGTCTTTGAAAATCTGATCCGAAACTCGCTTGATGCAATGGATAAAAAATTCGGCTTAATCGAAATTAATCCGACTTTTGACGCGAAAAAACAGAAAATCATTATCCAGTATCAGGACAATGGAAGTGGGATTAAGCGCAAAGATCGGCATAAGATCTTTCACCCCGGAATGACAACGAAAAAACATGGCTGGGGCGTTGGTTTGACAGTTGTTCAGCGAATTGTTGAAGAATATCATCACGGACAGATCCGGCTAGTTGAAACCAGCCCAGAGGGGACGGCCTTTGAAATAGATCTTCCCATAGAACAGGAATCAGGCGAAGAAGTCGAAATATGTCAGACGAGGAAAGTGCTTCACAGCGGACAAAGTATGAAATTGGAAAAAGTAGAGGATATTCTCTAGGAGGAGAAGGAGAAGATTCGTGCAAAATATCACTCACAAAATCTTGTGGATCGATGATGAGATTGAAGCGCTAAGACCTCATATTCTTTTTTTGAAAGAAAGATCTTACGATATAACACCAATTTCCAATGGCGATGACGCCGTCTCGCTACTTGAGGAATATCGCTACGATGCAGTGCTGCTCGATCAGATGATGCCCGGGCAAGATGGAATAACGACACTCGATCGAATTCGCGAGATTGATCCAATTGTTCCGGTAATCATGGTAACCCAATGTAACGATGATCAGTTCATCAGCGAAGCGCTGGGAAAACGCATTGCCGACTTTCTTGTGAAGCCAATTGGAGTGGCTCAAATTGCTTCGACACTGAAGCGAGTGCTTTCTCAAACCCAAATCATTGAAGCGGGGATACCACAGCAATACACAAATGACTTTAATCAGATTCGCACTGCAATGACATCAAATCCCGATTGGCGAAAGTGGATCGAAATTTACCTGAAATTGGTCGAATGGGATCTTGAGTTTGATCGACTGACACAAATGGGTCTTGCAGAAACCCACTTAGAGCAGAAAAAAGAGTGTAATGCCCTATTTTCTAACTATGTTGAGGAAAACTACACGCAATGGATCAGCGGGAGGGATTCTCCAATCCTTTCCGTAGATGTGTTGAATCAGTTTGTGATTCCTCATTTACGCGAAAAACGACCGGTGTATTTTATTGTTGTTGATTGTTTACGGCTGGATCATTGGTTGGCGATTGAGTCTTTGCTTCAGCCATATTTTTACATTGATCGGAACTACTACTTTTCGATTTTACCCAGTGCAACGCTTTACTCACGTAATGCGCTTTTCAGCGGACTCTTTCCACAAGAAATTGCTGAAAGATTCCCTGAATACTGGCAGGAAAATTCTGAAGATGAAACAAGCACCAACCGGTATGAAAAACAGCTCCTCCAACTGAAGTTACAGAGTGAAGGACTGAGACTCAGACCGGGATTGAGATATTTTAAGGTTTTTGACGTTAAAGGAGGCAACGAATATATCCGACAGGTCTCTTCTTTTGAGCGAATCAGTTTATCCGCTTTGATTGTCAATTTCATTGATATTCTAACACATCAGCGATCACAATCAGATGTCCTTCAGCAGATCTCACCAGATGAATCTGCCTTTCTTTCTTTGACAAAATCATGGTTTGCTCACTCCGCGTTGTTCGAGATCTTGAAGATCATCGCGACACAAGAAGCAGTCGTCGTTTTAACCACAGACCACGGCTCTGTTCTTTGCAACCGACCGTCCAGAGCATTTGGAAATCGTGAAACTTCCACAAGCCTTCGTTTCAAATTCGGCACGAATTTAGGATGTAACGAGGATCAAGCTATCTATATAGAGCATCCAGAAACGTATAAATTACCTGCCGAAAGTTCTTCAAAGAACTACATCATCGCGAAGGAAGATTACTATTTTGTTTATCCTAATCAGTACCATGAATATACCCGACAGTTTCGAGGAGGCTTCCAACATGGAGGCATATCTATAGGAGAGCTGATTATACCTGTTGTCACAATGACTCCACGCAAATAAGGCTAACATTAGTTATTTACATCGTCTCATCTTTGCCTGTCCAAGTCCAAATTTTAACCCTGATTGACTGAAAAGGCAACGATAAAGCAAATCGGCTAATGGCGTCTAAAATGAAGAAGTCGAGTTCACCGCGTGAGTAATAGACCACGAAATGAAATAATCTCGAACTAAGTGATAGCAGCCAATGAAAGTGTTTGGCTTTGTTCGTAACCATCCCTCTTTGATCTGTATTGTGCCGGATAAGCAGTTATGCAATGGACAGTCCGAGTGTCTGTATGGTTCGTTGCCTCCACAAAATTGAGTTGTATGTCTCGTGACCGAGACATCTCGATTCAAGACAGGAGGCGACAATGCAAAAAGAGATCATCATTTCTGATGATGAATATGAAAGCAGATCTGCCATCCTCGAAGATGGCGTTTTGAGTGAAATTGACATTGAGCGTAAAGATGATAAACAAACGTTAAGCAATATCTACAAGGGGCGAGTGGAGAGTGTTCTTCCCGGTATGCAAATCGCTTTTGTTGATATCGGATTGGAGCGACACGCGTTCCTTCATGTATCGGATATTCGCTATGACTCGTTAGATGACGATGTACTCGATAGAGCTTCTGTGAAACTCGATCTGAATTCGGAAACGCCACGTCCAAATCGAGCAGGTCGAGGAGGCCCGTACTCAATCAGCGATCTAATTCACAAGGGCCAAGACATTCTTGTACAGGTTACCAAAGAACCAATTGGTACAAAGGGATCTCGGGTGACAACCGGTATTACTTTAGCAGGCCGATATGTTGTCTATCTTCCGAATTCATCAAACATCGGCATTTCTCGTCGCATCAGTTCAGAGGATGAGAGACAAAGGCTTAAAACAATTGCCCAAGAATTGCGGGCTGACGTCCAAGGTGGCTTTATAATTCGGACAGCCGCCGAAGGTCAAAGTGAGAAAGAATTTGCCACGGAGATTCCATACCTCATCAATCTTTGGAAGGAGATCGGTGAGCGTTCCCAAAAAATGCCAGTCCCAAGCCTTGTGCATAAAGATCTCGGCTTCATTGGTCGAGTTATGCGGGACTTCCTTACGAGCGAAGTAACAGATTTTGTCATCGATTCCAAAGAGATATATCAAGAAGCCCTCGAATATCTCTCAGCCACATTGCCAGAGTTCCGATCCCGTGTTAAATTGTATGAAAAATCGGTGCCAATCTTTGATGCTTATAACATCGAAAAAGAACTCAAGAGAGCGTTGAGTGAAAAAGTTTGGCTGAATTGTGGTGGATATATTGTCATCCAACAAACGGAAGCGATGTTTTCTATTGACGTTAATACGGGGCGGTTTGTTGGCAAAACAGATCCGGACAATACCATTTTAAGTGCAAATCTTGAAGCTGTCGAAGAGGTGGTTCGCCAGATTCGGTTGAGAGGTATCGGCGGAATTATTGTGATTGATTTTATCGATATGGATCACGCCGAACACCGAAAAAGGGTTTTCACGTTATTTCAGGAGGCATTGAAAAAGGACCGTGCCCGAACGAATATCCTGCATTTCTCCGAACTCGGACTTTTGGAGATGACAAGGCAACGCACCCGCCCAAGCCTTTTGACACTCTTGACTGAAACTTGCCCCTATTGTGATGGCTATGGCACCATCCTTTCAGAGGAAACAGTTACAATCAGTTTACTACGCCTAATAAAAAGAGCGTATCGGAAGTCTAGACAACGAAGGTTGACAGTTGTCGCCAATCCAATCATTGTCTCTCACCTTCTTGATGTGCGAGCAGAAAAGCTCAGTCAGTTGGAGAATTCCATGAATTTGAAGATCCGGATCGAAGAAGATGCAGACCTGCATCTTGAGGATTATCGAATTTTTGTCGGTGATAGCAATCGTGAAATTAATTTAAATTAACGTGTTGATGTCGAACTCATTTCAAAGGTGTTATTGCCCCATGCTTGGCGCAATGACGCCTTTTTTGTTTTTCAGCACCTCTGTTGATACTATGCCCCAAGACAATTGACTAGGGCTGTTAATTCTCTAACCGCTGCCGAGAATTAAATGACCCTAACAATTGACTTTAGGCATTGACAAGAGCAGGGGAATTTTGATATACTTTTTGCTTGTGTCTCCACTTTCGTTGAAAAAATGTGGAAATAAGGGAGACGCAATTTCTGAAACGGATTCGAGGAGAAAATAGATGTATGCTGTGTTTGCCTCAGGAGGAAAACAGCATCGCGTTCAGGTCGACACCCTGATCGATGTTGAAAAGATTGAAGTCCCTGTTGGTGAGGAAATTTCTTTTCCAGAAGTACTGGTTATAGGGGACAACGAAGGAAATATTCAAGTCGGTAAACCTCACCTTGAAAATACTGCCGTAATCGGCGAAGTCGTTAAACAGGGCAAAGAGAAAAAGATCATTGTGTTCAAATCCAAAAGACGCAAAGGTTACAAGCGAAAACTTGGACACCGTCAAAGATTCACGCGGCTGAAAATCACTGAAATTCGACAAGCAGATGGCATATCTGAAGGGGAGGTAGAAGAAAATGGCGCATAAAAAAGGTGGGGGTAGTACGCAAAATGGACGAGATAGCATCGGAAAACGGCTTGGTGTCAAGAGATTTTCTGGAAATTTGGTGACTGCTGGAAGCATTCTTGTTCGCCAGCGTGGCACGCACTTTCACGCCGGAACAAATGTGGGAGTTGGAAGGGACTATACGCTCTTTTCCAAAATTGATGGCTACGTCTGGTTTGAGCGAAAAGATAAATACCGTCGAAAGATCAGTGTTTACTCAGAACGTCCAGATTTCTAGTATCGATGTGAAAGAATCAACCGACAGCTACTTTCAGTCAAGCCTCGTGATCAAGCGGGGCTTTTTTTGTATTTGATTGACTTGCCCCGACTCATGATATAATTGCGGCGTGCGGAGGGAGAATCAACCATGAAGATAGACACAGCAAAAATACATGTCAAAGGTGGCAAAGGCGGAAACGGCTGCATCAGTTTTCGTCGTGAGAAATTTGTGCCGCGTGGCGGACCAAACGGCGGTGACGGCGGACACGGAGGAAGCGTCATTCTTGAAGCGACGGAAGGGATGAGTACGTTAATCGATTTGAGATACAAAGCCTACCAACCCGCTGGCAATGGTCAACACGGTATGGGAAAATTCGGGCACGGAAAAGATGGGGAAGATCGGATTGTCAAAGTTCCCCTTGGAACTATAGTTCGGATCGCCGAAACGGATGAAGTCCTCGCCGATCTGAAGCAGCACAGTCAGCGTGTTGTTGCCGCACGAGGCGGGATGGGCGGAAAAGGGAATGTGCGTTTTAAGAGTAGCATCTTCCAAACGCCGAGAGTCGCCGAGAAGGGGGAGCCCGGCGAGGAACGCATCATCGATCTTGAAGTGAAATTGATTGCCGATGTCGGTTTGGTGGGATATCCGAATGCTGGAAAATCAACGTTGCTCGGCCGAACTTCTGCCGCGAAACCGAAAATTGCCAACTATCCGTTTACAACCCTCGCGCCGAGTCTGGGGGTCGTCCGACTTGATGCTGAACGTAACTTTGTGCTTGCAGACCTCCCCGGCCTTATCGAAGGCGCGCATGAGGGAACTGGGCTGGGCCACGATTTTCTTCGACATACCGAACGCACGAAAATGCTCATTCATCTAATCGATGTCGCGGCTGTTGATGGCCGCGATCCGATTCAGGACTATGAACAGATTAACAAAGAGCTAGAATTGTACAACCCGAAACTAATTCGGCGTCCTCAGTTAATCGCACTTAATAAAATTGACCTCCCAGAAGCACAAGCCCATCTTCCCAAACTTCAGGATTATTTCGGTAAACGTCGGGTCTTCCCAATCTCCGCAATAACAGGTGAAGGTGTTAACCAGCTTATTCGAGCGGCTTATAATCTCTTACAACGGATGGCTCAACGGCGACGAGAGCGGGCTGAAGCGGTAGATATTCCAGCCACAATTTATCCCCCCAAGCCGCGCCAGCGATTTGAGTTGGTCAAGGAACAAGATCGTTTTATCGTGCATGGTGAAGAGCCGCGTCGTGCTGTCCTCATGACGGATATGGAAAATGAGCAGGCAATTGTCTTGCTCTATCGAAAGCTCAAAAAAATGGGCGTTATGAACGCGCTGATCAAAGCGGGTGTTCAAGAAGGAGATACCGTTCAAATCGATGAGTTCGAGTTTACATTCACCCCCAATGCAATCGACACAGGTTGATCGACGCCAACTGCTATCTCGGGTCAAACGAATCGTTGTTAAAGTTGGCAGTAGTACCATTTCGGAAAATTTCGCCATTGACTACAAATATCTTAACAGTCTTGTGGATGATTTAGCTGCTGTCAAAAAAACAGGAAAAGAGGTCATTCTCGTCACTTCGGGTGCCATAGCTGTAGGCATAGGGCATCTCGGACTGCGGCGTCGACCGGAGACACTTCCCGGCTTGCAGGCAGCGGCAGCTATCGGCCAAAGCCGCCTGATGCATGCTTACGAAACCCGGTTCCAACGGTACAATCAACTCGCCGCGATGTTGCTTCTGACTCAAGAAGATTTCAATAGTCGCCAACGTTATATCCATATTAGTGACACGCTTCGCACCTTGCTACAATTCGGAGTGATTCCGATTATCAATGAAAACGATACCGTTGCGGTAGAGGAGATTAAAGTTGGTGACAACGATACGCTCGCGGCACACGTTACAAATCTCGCTGACGCAGATATACTTATTATTTTGTCAGACCGAGATGGATTTTATACGGCAGATCCCCGCAAGCATCCAAATGCGGAGTTAATCGACATTGTTTCATCAATTACCGAAGAGGTAAAACATGCCGCTGGAAGTGCGGGAACGGTGGATGGCACAGGCGGGATGATTACGAAGTTACGGGCTGCGGAAATTGTGACCGGATCGGGTGAAATGATGGTGCTGGCGAACGGCTCCACCCCGTCAGTTGTCAATCGAATCCTCTCAGGCGAGAAAATTGGGACGTTGTTTTTGCCACAAGCACGTATGTCTGGACGCAAACGGTGGATTGCTTATTCGCGTCCACCTCAAGGGTTATTGTTTGTAGATAATGGTGCGCGTGACGCCCTTGTTCATGGAGGCAAAAGTCTTCTGCCATCGGGCTTATGTCGCGTGGATGGAGACTTTGAATACGGCGATACGGTTTCTTGCCTCGACGCAAATGAACATGAATTTGCCAGAGGGCTCGTGAATTACAATACTCAGGAGATCAGCCAGATCATGGGGAAACGGACAGGTGAAATTGAAAAAATTCTCGGCCATCACTATTACGATGAAGTCATTCATCGAGATAACCTTGTGCTGATGCAGAAGGGCAAAACGTGAAACATCAATTTCGATTGACTGCTTTAGCCAAAGATGTTAACG
>JADFGN010000211.1 GCA_022567695.1 Candidatus Poribacteria bacterium
CATTGTCTGGCGTGAGTATGTCGTAGAGATTGCTAATAGTTTTAAGCGCCATGGGCTGGTCATTGACTGTTGCGGTTGAAACAGGGAGGTGAATCAGGCTGAGGCC
Organism: Candidatus Poribacteria bacterium; assembly: GCA_022567695.1. Classification (GTDB taxonomy): domain Bacteria; phylum Poribacteria; class WGA-4E; order WGA-4E; family PCPOR2b; genus JADFGN01. Next base: position 107 of record JADFGN010000211.1, read on the forward strand.
TGAGGGAATCGTCAGATTGAATATCGGCTGTGGGTCAATTGCGTTGACAGTGATGGGCACCTGGAACGTCGAAAGCAGAGCATTGCTAAAGATTGTCAGCGTGCCAGTAATTGATCCAACGTTAGTTGGTGTCAAAACCAAGGTGACAAAGTGTGCTAAACCGGGGGCTACAGTGAACGGAAATCCGGAGATGTCCAACACTCCGCCGAGGGTGGATGTGATGGAAGTCACGTTGAGATCTGCATTCCCGGTGTTGCGAATACCAACAGGGATTATTTTCGATTTGCCGGCTCTAACTGTGCCAAAGTCAATGATATCTGTACCCGCGTCTATCTGTGCGCCTCGGACATTGCCGGTGATAGAAATCTCCTTTGGAGCATTCACGGCGTTACCCGTAACTGTGAGCGTGCCAGTAATGACGCCAATACTGGAGGGATTCAAGGTTAGGGTAACATGCTGTTCTTCTCTAGGAGCAACCGTAAAATTGGTGTCCGATATCGCTAGGACATTGCCAAGCGTCGAGGTTATTCCTGAGACAATGAGAGGCATGCTACCTTTGTTACCAATCGAAAAGGTGATAAGAATTGGCTCATTAGCAATGACATCACCGAAATCAATCAGCGGCGTGGAAAAGGAAATCGATGGCGCCGGGGGAATATCCATGACTATATCTACGGGAGCACTCAACCCTATAATGATGTCTTCGACGTGACTTCCATCTAGGTTTGCTCGTTGGATTTTACCCGTGCCGAAATCTGCCCAGTAGATCTTTTCCAAGCCTCCATTGACGATAATGTCGCGGGGTTGCTGCAATCCTGTGGTGACTATATCCTCGATTTGGGTTCCATCGAGGTTTGCACGCTGAATTTTGTGCGATGCTTCGTCCGTCCAATAAACCTTGCCACCAATGCTATCAACTGCAAGCCCATGGGTCACAATTCCCTCGCCATTCACAGCATCTATGATGAGACCTCCACCAACATCTTTACGCTGAATTTTACCCATTCCGGGGCTTGTCCAATATACATCGTACTCACCTATGGCAATGCTGTATGGGGTAATGGTATTTGCGAAATCCTCTAGGCTACTTCCATCGAGATTCGCACGCTGAACTTTGCCAGATTGGACCATCGTCCAGTAGATTTTCCCTCTGGGAGCATCAACAGCAATATCATAGATATTGATAGTAGGTATGATGCGGACAGTTTTGACATGACTCCCATCAAGCTCTGCCCGTTGAATTCTTCCCGGTTCCGTCCAGTATATTTTCTGCCTATCTCCATCGATAGCCATACCTGTGGGGGAACTCACGCCTGTAATGACTTCCTCAACGTTTCTTCCGTCCAGGTCTGCTCGCTGAATTTTGCCTGTACCGGCATCCATCCAATATATCTTCTGCGCTTTCGCCATTGAGTTGTTCAACAGGAGCACGAAAGCGATGAATAGGAAAAGTATGAGGGTGAGTCCAGTGCTTCGATGGGTTCGAGTATCGTTATAGTTTCTCTTGGTGGTGTCAGATGTAAGGTTCATATGTTTTTCTTTAGATCGTATGGTACTTCCGCAATCCGCGTTTCCCCATATTCCAAGGCGGTCGATGGCGGGGATGGATATGCGTTTAAGCACTCCAAAGACGGTCAAAAGGTAAAGGTACGTTTGAAGCGGAAATCTTTCTTTCATGATTTACCTCCATATTTCGGTAGCGCAACCATCCGGCCAATGGCTTGGGATTTGTCACTTTGTGTCCCCACTTTTCAGCGGGTTTACCTTTATCGACTACAGAGAGCAACCCGTCAAGAACAGAACTTGGTGCGAAGCTCTGCAGTGAGTTTAAGAATTATGGCACCGATTGTGCCAATCCCTTTTATCAAAAGACTCGACTCCCACTAAAGCAATCTCTATGCCATTGCTTTTGGGTGCGGCTGGCTTTTCAGATTTCTAAGCCGATCATCGGGTGCTTGACAACTTGACACGGGTTGCGCTTGCAAGTGTCCTGGCTCATAAGCCGACACTTTAGCAGGTATTGGGCAAAGGAGTGGGGAGATAGGTTGCACGCTAAGTGAGCGAATGGGTCACACTCTGGGGATAAAACTCATTTTGGCGAGGTATCGGTTGACAGGGTAAAAGGGAGACGATGAAACGCCGTTTTACCAATGGATGGACTGCTGCCTTAGATTTCAGTCACAGTTTAGCTTTGGAGACAATCAAAGGTAGGGATAACCCACGACCCCACCTTTGTAACCCAACCACCGACTGAATTTCCCTTCTGATTTTCACCCCGCCGACAATGGGGAAACGCGCTAAATCGGCTCAAATGTCCCTTTTTGGCGCAAAAGGTACTCTTGAGAGGGGGACACCCTTTGATTGGGGTGCTGTTCACTAGGTTCTGTTGACGAATTCGGAGAAACGCAGTGGTAGCCCAACTTTCTAAGTTGGCCTTTAAAAGGTTCCAAGATAGAATCTTGGGCTACAATTGGATCGACGATCAATTCGTCAACACGCCCTAGGTACGGGTTTGAGTCCGTTGCGGTTAAATAAAAACCTGCTCTCATTGCACGAAATTGAGGTATTTGACAAAATACATCATTCCAACGCGACGTTTAAGATTCCGAGAAATCTACCGATAAACTGTTTAATGATTCAATTTCGCCACGTTCTGCTCATAAACTCAAGTATGGAGGGGAATAAAAATGACAACAAATGGCGTTAATCAATCCACTAATATAAATTACGCTATCCAAATTGCGCAAGAGGCGCCCCCTGTACTCAAGCAGGAAGCAACCGAGTTAGCGGTTAGTATTTCAGCCGTTCAAAAAGCACAAGAAAATGCCCACATACCACTCGATCTGCTTTTGAGTACATTGACTGATTTAGGCGCTAACCTTAATGTGCAAGCATAAATTGCATTATCACGATATACCATTACCACTCTGGCCTTTTTCTTTCTCACTTTATCTTATCGGTAAAACCGACAACAACATACGTGCCACTACGTGGATTCTTCCGTATCTTTATAAACCCCCGACGTTCTGCATCTTCTAGTAATTCACTGAAGGATTTATAACCGTAGAGGGATTCGCTAAAGGAAGGCCGCTTGCGTTTCATCGTATCCTTAACCATTGAAGACCATAGGACTTGATGATTTTCACGTATGAGCGCACGAATCGAATCGAACAGAAGGTCAAAGGCATCACGAAGTTCCTTTGGGATATCTTGTTCAGCTTGCGTCTCGGCACGTTTGGTCTCGTCAAGGTCTTCATAGTAAATGAACTCATCACAATTTTCGCTAAGGAGATTCGAGGTCGATACTTTCATGCCCAATCCAATAACATACTTGCCATTTTCCTTCAGTTTAGAAACAAGCGGTAGAAAGTCACTATCTCCCGAAATAATCACGAAAGTGTCAATGTGCTCCTTCGAGTAGCACAGATCCATTGCATCCACGCAAAGGCGAATGTCCGCGGAGTTCTTCCCGGTACGTCGGCGACTTGGGATTTCGATTAACTCAAGTCCTGCTTCGTGGAGAGGTGTTCGATGCTTCGCAAAACGGTGCCAATCCGCATAGGCAGTTTTAACAACGACCTTTCCTTTTTCAACTAAGCGTCCCAAGACTTTTTGAATATCAAATGTAAGCTGATTGCTACTTTCCTTATTTCTTTTATCAAGAAATCCGAGTGCAAGATTCTCAAAGTCAATAAAAACAGCGAGCGTGCGATATTCGTCTTCTCCTTCAGGCATCTGATTTCCCCCATTTCTGTCGAGATACTAAATTTATTAGGAATAACCTTCGGTGGTCAGTTGCGCGAATCAATTGGTGGCAATCGACTAAAACACCACTCAAAAGTCTCGCGATTCTGTTTCTGAGTTTTCAGTAGAGTGTATCAGACCGTTGAACTCATGCGCAAGCGATTTTTTTTGAAATCGTCTAAGAGTTACTCGATTGCCTTTTTTCTGCTTCATCGACTAAATGGTCGTTGTTGTGTCGGGGTAAGGCGTATCATTTAAAAGGATGCTTGCATTTCGCGCGACGGAACACCTGACAATCTTTGTGTTGGATGACAAAAGGTCGGGCAGAAAAACCATACCCGACTCTTGGGCGAAGTTTACATCCAATCTGTCAGGAACAAGCCCTACGACTTCAGTCAACCAGAATTTCTATTAATCTCTTTGTTCTATAGGAAGATATGGCACGTTGTGTTGTCCTGTATAGATTTGAGTCGGACGAAAGATTCGATTACCGATCAGTTGCTCCAACCAGTGAGCCAGCCAACCGGCAACTCGCGCTATGGCAAAGATCGGTGTGAAAGCATCTTGTGGAATGCTTAGCTGATCGTAGACAATTCCCGAATAGAAATCAACATTGGCGTAGATGCCTTTAGGGCCAAGACGTTCAGTGACAATTTCATCGACCTTCACTGCAATATCGTACAACTCGGTGGGGCCATGAACTTCAATTAATTCGGCTGCCATATGTTGTAGGATGGTCGCCCGCGGATCTTTGGTTTTGTAGACGCGATGCCCAAATCCCATGATTCGTTCTTTGCTATCCAGTTTACCTTCAATGTAGCTTTGAACATTTTCGACCGATCCGATTTCGCGCAGCATCTGAAGCACACGTTCGTTTGCGCCGCCGTGCAATGGGCCAGTCAGCGTACCAACGGCGGAACTGATCACCGTGTAAGGATCGGCGAGGGTTGACCCTGTGACCCGCCCACTAAATGTCGAGGCATTCATCGTGTGGTCTCCGTGCAAAATCAAACACACATCAAGAGCTTTTGTACTCACTGGGTTGGGAACTTCGCCTGTAAGCATGTACAAGAAATTGGCGGCATAACCTAAATCATCACGGGGAAGCAGGTGGTCGTCACCTATCCGGAGTCGTTCAAACGCAGCAATGACGGTTGGTAGCTTGGCGATCAACCGTACGCATGACAGATAATTTTCCTCTTCGTTAGTCACATCTTTTGCGGGATAGAACATTCCTAATGCGGCAACAGCAGCTTGCAAGGCGTCCATCGGATGCCCATGTTCAGGCAAACACTTAATCAGATCAATAATCTTATATTTGAGCCGACGGTGGTGGGTAAGATCATACTTAAAGGAATCCAGTTCTTCTGGATTTGGCAGAACGCCTTTAAGAAGCAAATAAGCGGTCTCCTCAAAAGTGCTGTGATCGGCAAGTTCTTCAATGCGGATACCCCGATATTCTAAGATGCCGTTCTGTCCATCGACAAAGCTGATTGCAGATTCAGCAATCGGTACTCCCTCTAGTCCTGGTATAAGTTCGTAAGGCATGAAATCTCTCCTTTCTGGTACTATTGGCATTCGTCAGTCATTCAAAGTATACCTTTTGCCTTCAGTGGCTAACGTTTTTTCATGCTCGGTTTGGATTGCCAAATCCAAACCCGCTGAGATCAGTCAACGGCTGATCTGATGGATTTGGCAATCCATCAGGAGCGATAGTGAGACCAAAAGTGTTAGCTAGTAAAACCTTTTGCCCTAAAAAGGATTCACATCTGGCGGGATTCGCAAAAACTTCGCACCAAACGTTTCAGTATTTTAACTTAAAAAAAGAGATAATGCCATGAGTTACTTGCTATTCGGACTCCTTTTCAATCGAAAAAATCTCCATGAGTTCGTCTGGGTAATAGTCACCATGTGTCGCTTTGTCGATTTGTAAATTTGACCAAGATCGCCGAAGAAATTTCGCACGATGTAGCTTAGATCGGGGATGATGTAGTCTGCATACATCGAGGTCTCGCCAATTACAATGTCACAAGAGATGAAGAGCGGAATCGTCTCGGTATCCTGTAACATTTCAATAAACACTTGCCCACCGGGGGTCGCCAACGCAGGCGTGCCTTTATGCAGGAACAAGATCTTGATCGGATACGGATACCCTTCAAATGCCGAAGGAATTACCTCCTGATAGATGTTACCACTAAACGGATACCATGGGCGCTTTGCCGGATAACCGCCGTCACGTTCAAACAATGTTGACTCTTCATACTTCGATTTCTCACGACTAAGGGGCGGCCCAAACGCTGCCAACTTGCCCGGGTGGAGACTGGATTTGAGTTTGTAGGCGTTATCCTTGCTGCTGTCTTCATGCCAGTGTCCGCCGCCAATGGAGAGGCAGCCCTTCCAATCGGGGTTACCGATAAGCAGGTTCAGCGTGATAATTCCCTGTGCGGTATAGTAACCGTTGGTGTGCTGCACCGGTCCACGGTAGAAGTCGATAGCCGCCTTTTTACCATGCGATGTCAATTCGCGGGCGAGGGTTTGAATCATCCGGACTTCAGTGCCAGTGACCGCCGAATACTGATTAAGTGTTTTGGCAAAGGCTTCCTCTTTTACAAGTTGAAACGCGGTTTTGACCGGGATGCCCTTCACCTCGGTTGCGACGAAGAGATCGCCTTCTACCACTTTGGTTGCGTCATTTGAATCGACAGGGATTAACTTTCCATCTCTCAACACGACAAACTGGTTGTTTTTCGGTCCCAGATCGGGGTGATCCGGATCGATGAGCACATTCAGATGGTCAGCATGTTTGGCTTTGAATTGATCAACCGTCATCTCACGCTTTTTGACTCTAGCCACATCGGCTGCCATCGCTTTGGCAAGAGCCGCGTCTCTGAGCACAAACACCTGTTTCAGCCCATCAACGTGTTGCGTCTCTCCCGCTTCGGAAAATAACTGTCCGCCGTTGCTGATCTCTTCGATCGCCTGCTCAAATGGAATGGCTTTCCACTGATCCCTGACATCGTAAAGCCTCCCTTCTTGTGAAACGTGATGCGTCATGCCGGTTACGTGTTGCGTGATGCGTGATATGGCAACGAATCATGAGGATGAAACGAACATGATCTGTCAATCTATTCGATAAATCCTTGAATTCGTTGTCATAGCTTTCTTGCTTTTCTATATTCCCACTTTCGCACGTTCTCGCTTTCTCGTTTCTCCGTTTTCTCCTTTAATCCGCAGGTGTGTCCTGCAGATCGAAATGATGTGTTGTTTCCCTCTGTAACGGCAATAATTGATAGCCCAGCGTGTAAAGGATGGCGCATAATCCGACAATCCCGACGCTTGCAAGCCACTCCATAAGACTTGGGAAATAACCAGTCGTTAGTCTTGAATCAACGTAGGCGGTTGGTATCCCTTGCAATTCAGGAACGGAGAGTTGGGGGATGACGATATTCAACCGGACACCGATAAACGAAATCACGACCAGAAAACACGCCAGCCCAACCCAACCGATGGAGCGACGAGTTTGGGGTAATCCCAAAAGAATGATGGGAATCACCATCCCCATGCCGAATTGAATAATCCAATGCACCCACCAGAAGGGGCCAGAGAGGATTTGCTCAAACACCGCAGCATGTCCGGGAATTGCGCCATACATGCCGATAGACGTTTCGGCAAAGAACATAACTAAATAATTCCATAGAATTTCCCTTGCGTTTCGCCAAATAGGGATGTTACAATTGGGTATCCTGGTGGGGGATTAGCTCAGTTGGGAGAGTGCTTGCATGGCATGCAAGAGGTCATCGGTTCGAGCCCGATATCCTCCACCATTTTTCGCCTACCTTCCCCTGTGCCCTTCTGCTTGCTTCCCTGAACGTCATCTGAAAAACATATCAATAGCTACCGATTCGTACTCAGAAAAATATTGCCGACATAAATTCTCAACCTTTATTAAGATCGGGCTTAAAAAACTTAAACCTTGAAGAATTGGCAACTTTTTAAAGGTAGGTAGCGACAATGAAATTCACAGTTGAAAGAGCAGATCTTCTCAAAGCAGTTCAGTCCTTGCAAACGCGAGCAGCAGCACAAGACTCCCTTGCCTACTTATCCGATGTTCTCCTACGCACAACCGACGATCGCCACCTCGAGCTTTCAGCAGAGAACGTACTCGGCGATACAAAAGTCACTGTCAATGCACACATTTCTGAAACTGGAGCAGATTTTATTTCAGTTAGAAGACTTAGCGAAGTGCTACGCAAAGCCAAAGCAGAAACGATGCAATTGACGAAGGCTACTGGCGGACAGGTGAGGATTGAATGTGGGGAACAGGTTTACCTCTTGGATACGACGCACTCTGAAGCATCCGCACCAATCGCCCTTGTAGAATCCAAAAGGCGGCGTAAGGTAACTTCTTCGCTATCGATCTCCATTCTACTTCACCTGATCTTTGCCTTCATCGTTGCGCTGACAATCAAGAATCAGTTGCCGGAGGAGGAAGATCGGTTGATCATAGATTTTGTCGAGGTTTCATCGTCTTCCGTGCGCCGGATGAAGAAACCGCGGACAAAACGCATTCAACCCAGAGTTAATCTCACCAAATCGTTCAAACCAAGTAATCAGCCGCGAGTTGATGTCTCTACCCCAACGCAGATCGCAGAAACCGCACGACAACCTCTGACGTCGATTCGACAGAACATCGATTTTGCGGCGAAGGTCCCTGATGCGATCGGCACATCGGTGACGACAGCGGCAAGAATTCCGGTAGGTCCGCGCGATCTAAATCTGTCAGCACCGAGAAATGTAGAGGGTGGTACTATTGGGTTATCGACTGAGAATCTCCGTGCACCGAGCCGGGGAAACGCCCGATCGGCTGGTATTACATCAATGGTTGAATCAACGGGGGCAGTGGATTCCGCAGACCTCTCTGGTGCCCGTTTTACGCAATTGATTATGGTTCCCGAAAATCGATTGGGAGCGATTCTGGTTGGAGAAGGTAGAGATGTGCAAGGGCATATCCGTCTCATCCGGCTCAAGCACTCGCTCTCGGATTGGTGGCAAGATCCAACAGCAATCCCAAGCTTTATGAATTGGCTTGGTGAGCACACCCGCCTTCGTGCTGACATGAGATTTGAAGGCGGCGCTCTATCGATGACCGACCCCCGCATTCTAGACGCACCGCTAATCTTCATGACGGGGCATGACAAAGACATCACAGTTGGACGCAACCTTGTTAAGGGAGGGCCATTGACTAATTCGTTCACTTCGGATGAGCGGGCGGCGTTGCGAAAGTATATCGTTGAACGGGGTGGGATGCTCTTCTTTGATGATTGCGGATTTAATGGCCTGTTCGCTCAAATTGTGGCTAACGAACTGGAACAGATTTTTCCAGAATATCCTCTTGAGCTAATCATGCACAACCATGAAATCTACTCGATTTATTATCAACTCTCCGTCCCTCCAACCGGGGGAGATGTTTTTTGGGGGTCGGAGAACAATCCAAAGGCATCCAAATTCAAGTATCAAAAGGGGATTACGATTGGTCGGCGTCTCGCTGTGGTCTATAACCGCAAGGACTATATGTGTGCAATGGAAACGGCGGAGATTGCAAGTCGGACAATGCTGCGGATGCGTCGATCAAGTGATGTTCACCGCTTCATGACGAACCTGCTCTTTTACGCGATGAAATACGGTGATAACGTGGATCGGTCGGCGTATAAGCCCTAAAATTAAAACGGTAGGCTGAACAAGGTGCTGTCAGCCTACCGGCGTTCTTTCTCACTCCTCTAGGCTTTTATAAACAGTCTCAATCCATCGATCGGTGGAAATGAAACCTGTGCCCCACGATTTCCACGTTTCCGGCAACTCTTCAAACTGATCATCGACAATCAGAACCCCATCCTCGCCAACCGATACCCCGATGTTGCCGCCCCTTCCCTCAAGCATATAGACGTTACCCGCCGCATGAACGGTCTTTATTTCGACATTTGAGAAATCTCTCTGCGCCCAGATGACGATACTAAAAGCTACCATTACTGTTACAATTATCAGGTACATAGAACGCTTCATAGTTTAATTCTCCTTAATGTATTGCACTGTGCAGTCAATGTCATTAAGTTAAGGGAAAGATTGTGATGTATGGTGTAAAATAAGGCAGTGAATATCTCAGAGATAGGAGCGGAAAATGGACGAGATGACTGCCGAATGTTACACTGGATTACTCGATTGCTTGAAGGTGAAAATGACAAGCCATAGGTTTATGACCGAGCATCGCCGGTCAGCAAAGGACTTTAGCCGCAAGCGGTGCCTGACTTTTGTCATAGTTTTGGTGTTCTTGATGAACATGATTAAACGTGCTCTACAAGACGAACTTGATGAATTCTTCAAAGGGTTTTCTGCAGAACCGGTCGCTTGTCGGCGGGTGAGCAAAAGTGCCTTTACTCAAGCGCGTCAAAAGCTGAAGCACACAGCGTTCATTGCCCTCAACGCAGAACAAATGCACTATTTCTATGACCACTTTGACGTGCTACAATTTAACGGTTTGCGTTTACTAGCCTTTGATGGGTCGATGGTCGATTTGCCGCACACTCCAAAGGTATGCCAGCATTTCGGCGTATGGCATCCGGCAGCAGGTGGAACCTGTCCCAAAGCCAGAATCTCTCAGATGTTCGATGTGCAAAACCGAGTTACGATTGAAGCACTGATTGCTCCCAAATCCTTTGGCGAACGGAGTTTAGCCATCAAACACTGTCAGCATTTGAGACCCATGGATTTGGTGTTGCTTGACCGAGGGTATCCAGCTTTCTGGCTGTTCGCTGCCATTAAGGCAAAATCTGCGGATTTCTGTGCCCGGATGCCAATTGGGAAATGGAAGGTCGTCGAACAGTTCGTCGCTTGTGGTCGAGCGGAACAAATCGTTGAGCTACAACCGGACTATCGAGCCCGAAAAGCGTGTCATCCACTTAAGCTCTCGACACAACCTTTGACCGTTCGATTGATTCGGCTTCAGTTGGAAAACGGTGACCTGTGTGTCTTAGCCACCTCTTTGGTCGATACAAGCCTGTATCCTTATTCCTTTTTCACAACCCTTTATCCGCATCGATGGCCGGTTGAAACCGATTACCGGCAGATGAAATTGCGATTGGAAGTCGAAAACTGGAGTGGGACTTCAGTCGAAGCTATCTATCAGGACTTTCATGCCACCATCTTTACCAAGAATCTTGCTTCCCTTTTGGCTCAGCCAGCTCAGAAAGTGGTCGCTGAAAAGACAAAAAGCAACACCCACGGCTATCAAGTGAATATGGCTAATCTCTTCTCCAAGATGAAGGATACCGTCGTTTTTCTATTGACCTTCGCCAATCCATTACCTGTGTTGCACAGGCTCTGGTTACAGATGACCCAGACGATTGAACCCATTCGCACAAACCGCGCCTTTCAAAGAAACAAGCGTCTGAAGCCCAGGCGTTTTTCCATGA
>JADFGN010000212.1 GCA_022567695.1 Candidatus Poribacteria bacterium
TTAGTTGAGACTTTGCATTCGCCAACTGTACTTTCGCGCGAAGCACATCGAAATTGGTGGAAGCCCCCGCGTCAAACAAGCTCCGGGCAATTGCCAATTGCTTCTCGACCAAGTTGACTGTCTGCTGAGCGACCCTGACGAATTCCTGCGCAACAAGCACTCCGTGGAATGCTGCAGACACATCAAGGGTAAGCTGGTTGTAGGCCGCCTCCAATTCCTTTTTAGCAGCGTCCAAATTGAGTTGCGCACTCTGGTAGCCGTAGTAGTAGCGACCCCATGCAAAAATCGGTTGCCTCAAGGCCAATACGCCTTGAAAATTATGATGTGCTCCGAATTCCAGCTCAATGACATTTGATGAGTCGGTGCCTCCGCTACTCATATCTGTCGGAGGTTGCATTTCTCCGTCCGTTGGTATCGGTCCAAATCCACCCCCACTTGCCTCAAGTACCGATTTCGATAGATCTTTGAAGTAGGTATAATTACTGGTGATTGAGACATTTGGGAGCATTGGTGCTCGCGCTGCGTTCGCTTGCGCTTTAGCGAATTCCACTTTTTCCTGTGTGGATTGGATTGATAGATTGGTTTGCCGGGCAATTTCAATACTTTCTTCAAGCGTTAGAATTCTTGCATCTTGAGCAAATGTTGTGTAATTCCAAGAGATTAACAAGAATATCCCGACAAGGAATCTTGACAGATACATTCAATTCCTCCGGATTGCAAAAAAAATCAAACCTTGATATTCTACACCAAATGGGCGCGTTAAATCGAGATTTTCTTTAAAGATTCCAAAATTTAATACCGTTTTGATTTCTCACTGTTGGGAAGGTGTTGTACCCCTGACCCATGACGTTTAGGGGCGGACACTTTGGAGAAAAAGACTTAAAAACCCCCTCTCTTTATCTATCGTCTCCGGGCTCGACGATCCCCCTTCGTAAGGGGGAGAACCCATGCGGCCCCACGCTCTCCCCTCCTTACGAAGGAGGGGCTGGGGGAGGTTAACAGAACTGTCCGCCCTGAAACCCATGACGACGGGGGTGCAACCCCTTCAAAACGTAGAAGTCGCAAACCTGCTGGGATGGCGTTCAATGATTCCGTGAATCGAGGCGGGGTAATCTTTGGAAGGAAAAAGGTAGGTGACTCATCTCTACGGCCAGTATTATTGGGCTCAAGACTTAGCGTAATGGAAATGCTAACTTGATTTCTTCGGTTAAAATTTATGGTTATTAGTGACGTTGGAACTCTGGTGAGCCGAGGACGACACCCACCATTTGGGCGACCGCATTATCTTTTTGCTTTTTACTTGCCTTTCGTTTGAACGTGTTTGTTGGCTGAGTTTGGATAATCGGAGCCAATTGTTCAAGCGTTTCTGAGAGGTCTCTTTCAGGCATAAGGCGGGTAGCACAGATTTCGAGTACCGTGTTGACAGATTCTGATTGGGGACGTTGCTTCACGGTAGGTAAATTCACGCCTACGCCTCGAATTCGACCAGATGCTAAGCTCATACCAAAGTTCATTCGGTTCAACAAAGTTCCTGCATTTATCCACGCCTCGGCATAATCTGGATAGCCAGTTGGCGGCTGGCAGGCATACAGTGGCTGCCCCATTCGAGCGATCCATTGAAGCGTCGGACGCGGATTTTTCACATCGGCTTTGAGAGCCCGTAGCGCGCTAACTGCGAGTTCAAATGGCGTCTTGGTTTTGGTTCTCTGCTTTGCCGCCTCCCAAAATTCAGGGGAGTAAGCAATGGTGTGGATGAGCGTGCGAATATCACCATCAGTTTTAAGGAAGGTTTGGGTTAAGCGTTCTACCAGCGATTCGGGCGGGTTGTCCGAGACAAAACGGACTGCAAGCTTATATGACAGATGGCGCGCTGTTGATGGGTGTTGGGCGACTATATCTAAGACACGCTCTCCTTCTCCAATGCCGCCGCCGGCTGGGAATTTCCGACCGAGAATGAATTTTTCCTCGGCGTCATGCGCACCTGCTCTGAATAAAAATTCGCCTTCTCTTACAAAAGCACGGGGCCTTCGATTCATCTGCTTACGGAAACGCTCTTGATAAACCGTCCAGCCGGTAAATGCGCGTGCGACTTCAACGACATCCTTTTGCGTGTAACCACCCTCAACGCCCAATGTATGCAATTCAAGCAATTCTCGTGCGTAGTTTTCGTTGATCCCCCGTTTTGAACGCTTTTTTGGAGACGGTGCCGCCATTTCCATCTGCCCCCGGTTTTCCTTCGCCTGCCGCCGAATTCTTGTTCTACGCTTGGCGTTCTTGGAAAGTGGTTTGTTTGGTGCCGTCGATTGGGCATTGTCCAAATAAAAGAGCATTGCGGGATGTTTCGCTGTGGCACCGAGCAGCTCGCGAAAACGCCCTAGCACATGCGGACGAATTGCATCACGTTCATAGGACATGACCCATGCCCGCGCCTGATTGTCCTTGATTGACACATTGAAATGGTTGAACCAGAAATCGGTGAGCACTTCGACCAATTGATTCTCGCTATACACCGCACGAATCAGCTTTTGTGCTAACAGTTCATTGGTCAGTTTGCTGTGGGGACGGTAACCTTTTTCTTTTGCAAAGGCTCGTATTTTCTTGCGGAGTTCCGACTTATCCATTGTCGAATCATCTCGTGAGATAGCCCCTTCGCGATATGCCTGTGAGCGAACAATACCATATCGAGGATAGGTATCAACGATTTCGCGGGCAGACATGCCAAGGGATTGGAATGGGGAGAGTCGCGTGTCAAGTTCCGAACCGGATAGATTCCCGGACAACTGTTTTTCAAACCAAACGTCCACACCCATTCCAACGACCTGGTCAACCTCACCAGGACGAGAGCCGAAAGCAAAACGCTCCAGTAGATGGGTCGCTGCCTGTCTTTCGGAAATGTCTGCCTTCGCATAGGGCAAATGCGTTTGTGCGACGGAATTTGCAACGATTAGCAAAAGGCTCAGAAATATAGCGGCGAGAGTCGGCATGATTTCCCTCCAAGATTAATCTTCCAAACGTGAATCTAACTTGACATTTCCGCAAGGGCTGTTGATGGCAGCGTAACCTTGAGAAGGTTTCAAACCTTCTCAAGGTTAGAACTAATTAGCCACCTTGTACGGCACGAATAATCTCTACTTCGCTCTCGGGGTGAATCTCCGTATCCTGCCACAGTTGCCTCAGAACCACTTCTCGATTGAGGGCTACAGCTATTCCGGGCAGGGAGGGCTGGATCTGTAAGTCGAGCAGCAACTCAAAGATACTCAACCCCGGTTCGACTGTCTTGGATTCCCCATTGACCCGTATGTCCATTTTTTATTCCCGTATTCTATTCTTTATACTTGCGAAAACCGTGACAGTTGAAACGGCGCAATGGTTTCTGAAGTCTTTCCTGTCAAAATGAGCGATGAAATTTCGCGAGCCGTAATTGGAGTCAGGAGGATGCCGTTGCGGTAATGTCCCGTTGCCATAATCATATTTTTGACTTCCGTTGGGCCAAGAATTGGCGCATTATCCCGGCTACCCGGACGCAAGCCGGCCCATGTCTCCAAAATCGGGAGATCATAAATTCCCGGCACGGCTTCCCAAGCCCCCCGAAGAAGCTCAAATAACCCGCCGGCTGTAAGTTGAGTATCGAATCCCATCTCTTCACTTGTCGCACCGATGACGAGACGTCCATTATTTTTTGGGACGAGATAAACATCCGTTGCATATTTTGCGCGCGGCGTCCGAATGACTTTTTGGAGCGCAACACTACTCTCCATCTTCAATGCAAGCATTTGCCCTTTGACAGGACGGATTGGAGGTGTCACATTTTCCGGCAAACCGCCAATCTCATTGGACCAACACCCAGCGGCAAGCACAACAACGTCAGCGTCATGCAGTGCGCCTTTGACCCAAACTCCCTTTGCTTGACCTTCACGAAGTTCGATCTTCTCGACGGGGATGTTCTCAAACAACGTCCCTCCGGCCTTCTGATACGCCGTAATGAGTGCCTTGACCATCAATCGATTATCAACCTGATGATCATCTTCGGACGAAATAGCAGCTGTGATTTTCGGAGAAAGTAAAGGCTCAATCTCACGTGCCGCTGCGCCATCCATCCACTCAACACGGAGATCTAAGAGCTTTTGAGACTCATACAGGTGTTGAAGGAGTTGGGCATCATCCCGATCGATTCCTACAATGAGCGTTCCTTCAGTCTTGTAACCGACGGACATCCGGCTATCAGCTTCCAATTCTTCGACCCACTCTGGATACAACCGGAGACTCATGCTGCCGAGTTGAAGCAACTCTTGCTCCTCAAAATGGACTTCGGAAAGCGGTGCTAACATCCCGGCGGCTGCCCATGACGCTGCACGTCCCGCCCGATTGCGTTCGTAGATTGTGACGGCACAACCCATCTTTGCGAGTTGCCAGCCGATTCCTAGCCCGATTACCCCTCCGCCGATGATAATCACTTTTTTGGCGGAATTTCGATTTGAATTCATGCGCTTGCTTTGCATCAAGTGTTTAAAAAGAAGATCGAAGCGAAAACCAACGAAGCTTGCAGTTGGGCATTTGCGTGTACACTGTCAGATTAGTTTTGACACGTAGCCGAACTTGCAAAAGTTCGGCCTCTGAATTCTTGCGAATTCAGCTACACCTCGTAAATGAGAGTAGCAACAAATGCCCAAGTTTCGCTTTGGTCAGAGTCAAGTTCAATCGGCGGCGGTAGCATCGACTGAACTCGGATGCCCTGTGGTGTAGACTTCCGCCCCTTGCTGTTTAAATTCTTCGCTCTTTTCCGCCATTCCTGACTCCAGTGCGGCTTGTTCCGCAATGCCTTTTTCTTTTGCATATTTACGGACATCTTCCGTGATTTTCATTGAGCAGAAATGTGGACCACACATTGAGCAAAAATGGACTTTTTTCGCGCCTTCGCTAGGCAGGGTTTCATCGTGAAATTCACGAGCGGTTTCTGGGTCTAGACTCAGATTGAATTGATCTTCCCATCGGAACTCGAAACGTGCTTTCGACAGAACATTATCGCGCTCTTGAGCCCCGGGATGTCCCTTGGCGAGATCGGCGGCGTGCGCTGCAATTTTGTAGGTAATCACACCGTCTTTGACGTCATCTTTATTAGGAAGCCCAAGATGTTCCTTTGGAGTCACGTAGCAAAGCATCGCACACCCGAACCACCCAATCATTGCCGCACCAATGCTGCTGGTGATGTGATCATAGCCGGGAGCAATATCAGTTGTCAACGGTCCAAGGGTGTAGAAAGGTGCTTCATCACAATATTTGAGTTGAATATCCATGTTTTCTTTGATCAGATGCATCGGAATGTGGCCGGGACCTTCAACCATTGTTTGGCAGTCATACTCCCATGCAATCTGTGTCAATTCACCGATGGTTTTCAATTCGGCAAATTGAGCCTCATCATTTGCGTCGGCTATCGAGCCGGGACGTAACCCGTCTCCAAGCGAGAAGGCTACATCGTAAGTCCTCATAATATCGCAAATTTCATGGAAGTGGGTATAGAGGAAGCTTTCCTGATGATGTGACAAACACCATTTTGCCATGATACTTCCGCCGCGTGATACAATTCCACAAGCACGGTGCGCCGTCAGTGGAACATATCGAAGGAGAACACCCGCGTGAATCGTAAAATAATCGACGCCTTGTTCAGCCTGTTCAATTAGGGTGTCCCGAAAGATTTCCCACGTCAATTCTTCTGCCTTGCCCCCCACTTTTTCAAGTGCTTGATAAATGGGAACCGTACCAATCGGCACAGGTGAATTTCGGAGTATCCATTCACGGGTCTCATGAATATTCTTCCCCGTTGATAAGTCCATAACGGTGTCGGCACCCCATTTCGTCGCCCATCGCATTTTTTCAACTTCTTCTTCAATCGAAGAGGCGACGGCTGAATTCCCGATATTTGCATTAATCTTCACAAGAAAGTTTCGACCAATGATCATCGGTTCGCTTTCAGGATGATTGATGTTCGTCGGGATAATTGCACGTCCCCGAGCGACCTCATCGCGCACAAACTCAGGCGTAATATATTCAGGGATAAACGCGCCAAAAGACTCACCGGGGTGTTGATGGTTCAAAGAGGTTCGCGACCGATAGTCACCGTTAATTGATTCGTATGCTTTTTCGCGCCCCAAATTTTCGCGGATGCTGATGAATTCCATCTCCGGCGTAACGATACCGCGTTTTGCGTAATGCATTTGTGTAACATTGCCACCCGCTTTTGCGCGTAGCGGTTTCCGTTTTAAATCGGGAAAATACTCCGAACGCCCTTCCTGTTTTTCGCGGCGGCTGGCATATTGTTCGTTACCTTTGGTCAGATAACTGTTGTCTTGAAGTTGAATTTCACGCCCCTCGTATTCTTCAACATCTCCACGGTCAAGAATCCAATTCCGACGTAAAGTGAGTAATCCTGATTTGGGATCGCATGACTGCGAATCATCTCCCCACGGGCCACTTGTGTCATAAATGCGCAACGGTTCATTGACTTCAATCGATCCATCAGGTGTATGCGTAGATTGAAGCGTGATTTCACGAAAAGGTACATGCACGTCTTCATGCAATTTACCGGGAACGTATGCTTTTTTACTGCTGGGAAAAAATCCGTTGGTCTTTGACTGTGATTCTTTGGAATTCATTAACTCAACCTCCTACGATAAGTGGTTATAAAAAACTAAAGCAAAAAAAATAGCCGTATTCCATCATCAGGAAAACGGCTTATCAGAACCCCCTTGCTTTGCCGCAACGGGACTTTTAACAAACTCAATTGGCTTTCGTTTTCCTACGCTGGCATGACCCAGATCAGGTTCAAAGGGTGTATTCTCAGCTCCCAAGCCAACTCAAGAGCACCCCTAACAACGTGAAATATTTGATTTTAGGACAAATATAAAGTTGGTGACATGCGGTAATGCTACAATAGTTGCGGGCCAAAGTCAAGAAAAATATTCATGCGTGAAATCTTCTCACAGGTTATGTGATAGAACACCATGCCCTATTGTCGACAAATAGTTTTCCATACAAGAACGGCGAGAATTGCTCCAGCAATCTCCATCAGAATGAAGATCATGCCATCAAAGGGCTTAACACCCGCCGCCGAGTAGGTAAAGATTCGCGCAAAAGTGACTTGTGGATTGGCGAACATGGTACTTGATGTTGCGATTAACTCTCCCCCGACGAGCATACCAATGACAAGGGAAGTCTTCTCCGATCTATTTTCCACCAAAAAGAAGATAGCAAGCACTAGAATAAAGGTGCCCAGGATTTCTGATAGATAGTTTCCTCCAGAGCGTGTCACCCCTGAAATCGCAATAATCTGTGGAATTTCATGGTAAAACATCAGATGCGAAAAAATCATCCCAGTGAATCCGCCAGCCATCTGAACTAAAATATAGGTCGAAGCTCGTAGCCATTTCATCTGACCGCTGACAACCATTGCAAGGGTCACCGCAGGATTGAAGTGGGCACCACTGATGGCACCAAACATCTCAATGAGCGCGAAAAGAACAAACCCCACAGCGAGGGCATTGGCCAACACAGCTAAGGCGATTCCAGAATCCAGAACCCGATTGAAAAGGATAATTGGTGAAATCGCTGCCATGACTAAGAATAATGAGCCTATATATTCACATGCAATTTGAGAGTTTCTCGGATATTCTGTTTGCTCGGTCAGCATTATCACCCCTATTTTAGAAACTCAAAATGCACGTTAATCAACGCCGTATTTGTCTACCGCAAGTGAGCCAGACTTTCAGTCCAACAAACTCTCGACATGCTCACGGAGCCCCTGTTCAATGGAGGTTTGAGGAACTTTCACGCCGCTGGTCTTTAGTCTGTTCAGGTCGTAGATTCGATGGCAGAGAAACGGAGCTGTCTCAGGGTGAGCCGTCAAATGGCCGCTGACCGGAATTTCTTCGACGCTAAGTTCCACATTAAGAATATCGGCGATGATTCGGTAGTAGTCACGAGATTCGATGATGTCAGGTCCTGCCGCACAGAAGATTTGACCATATGCCTTTTCATTTCCACCGACGCTCAAGAGTAAGTTGGCTAGATCGCTGGCAAGTATGGGTTGCTGCAAAAAGTGTCCGCCTCCGATAAGTTGGAGGGTTTCGCCCGCCCTGAGTTTTGGGATGAGTTGTGGGTCGCGGCCATGCAGCGGAAGACAGCCCAATTGTGAGCCGGGACCATAAATGTGGCATGGTCGTACAACCGTCCACTGCATGTCCCCGGTATCGCCGTTGATCAACGCTAATTCACAGAGTCGCTTTTTGCCTCCATATCCATCCGAGAGGTAATGGTTTGTCTCCTCGCCTTGTGGAAACTGGCGGTGAGCGGGGGCAAATACAAAATCGGTCGATACAAATGCCAGATGGTGTGCTAAATTTCGGAACACGTCTATGTCCTGTTTGGCGTCATCTTCCTCGTAGCCGATGCAGTCAATAACGAGATCCCATTCCGTTTCCGCTTCCTCGACAACACGAGCAAACGCTTTCTGATCATGCCGATCGGCAATCAAGCTGATGACGCCATCGGGAAGTGGCCGTTGACCGCGTGTCATCGTCCACACGCTGTGCCCATTGGCGATTGCAATCTTGGCAACGGTGCCGCTAACGAATCCGCTGCCACCGATAATGAGAATCTTGGAGGGCATTGGAATTTCCTTTCTAAAAACATGATAGATTTTCTTTTGTTCTTCTCACAACCTTTTCAACTCTTCCATGAAATGTACCACCGTTATGTTATCAATTTTTCGACTTCAATTCAACAGAAATTTTATCTCTATCCCTTTGCTAGATTCCAAACTTGACTTGGTATTAGCCCAAACAGCGACAATGTCAATTTACCGCTTGTCCCATTCCCAAAAACGTGCTATGATTAGGTTGGCTTACTCAATAAATTCCCCACAAAAAATTAGGAGAATCGCATGTCGAATGAAACCAAAACCTATCGTGCAGCACTAATCGGCTGCGGTGGGCGTGGAATGAGTTTGCGGAACACTGCAAATCAAGCTGACCGAATCGAAGTTGTTGCAGCGGCTGACGCTTTTCAAGTCAACTTCGACAAACTAACCTCGGAAGGCGTTTCCGTCTATCAGAACTTCGAAGAGATGCTTGAAAAAGAGTCTCCCGAACTGGCGATTGTGGCAACTCCTATTTCCACCCACTACGAGGTCGCCCGACGAGTTCTTGACTTTCCAATTACTGGCTTATATCTTGAGAAGTCGATGGCGACTCGGTTGTCGGAGGCGGATGAATTGGTGCAGCGGGCTGAAGAACAGAATGTGTATTTCGTCGTCGGTCATCAACTTCGCTATAGCCGGGGATGGGCAGACGCCAAAAATCTGCTGGACGATGGTGCGATTGGGCAGGTACACTACGTCCGCGCGCATCGAGGTTCAGCACTACTGACACATCATACACACCAGACTGACTTGATGCGATACTATCTTGATGATTCACCTGTCTCTTGGGTGCTTGGTCAAATTCACCGAACAGACTCATTTCTTTCGGAGCGGATAGAGTCGGAAATGCAGTCATTGGGATTCGTTCAGTTTGAAAATGGCGTGAGTGGCATCATCGAATCGGGGCAGTATCGACCGCCCGCCGGAAATCATCTGATGCTTATTGGAGAGAAGGGCGAAATCCGTGTGGGTTCTGATTCTCGCTTCCGCAGTGAAGGTACGGGCGGAAAATGGGAGCCGCTACCACAATATGAACAACCCCATATTTTTGAGGATTTGCTCCGTTGGATTGAAGGCGGACCTGAACATCGGAATGCTGGAGGAAAAGGCCGGGATACGCTGGAAGTTCTGCTGGCGATCTACGAATCTAGCCGCTCGCGGGGCAGAGTCGAGCTCCCATTGAAACGGCGAGGAAACGCTCTGGAAGAGATGGTCGCTGACGGGACGTTGCCGTAAAAAAGAAAAAAGTTGAAAAAGGGATTAGGCTGTGATAAAGTGTGAGGAAAACTTACATCGAATCACATTCTACACAAGGAGCTTAACCGTGCAAAAAAATCCAGAGATTGATCTTTCAAACGACCTCCTCGAAGCGTTGAAGAGGGTCAGCGTACCCACCGCCACGCAACATCTTATGGGGCGCGGCTTTCACAACACCTACGCGATTGGCGTTCAACCGCTGGCGGTACAGCCCAATCAAACTATGGTGGGTCGAGCACGCACATTACGCTTCATTCCTTTGCGAGAGGACCTGGCCAAAGCTCAATACGACACGGTCGAAGGCAGACCGCATCGGCAGGCTATTGAGTCCATTCGTCCTGGGGAAGTATTGGTTATCGATGCGGGGGGATGCCTTGGAGCCGGGGTTGTTGGGGACATTTTCACTCGCCGAGTTCAGGGGCGTGGCGGGACCGGAATTGTCATTGATGGCGTTGTCCGCGACCTGATGGAGATTCGTGAGGTTGGATTACCGGTCTTCTGTCGAGGCATGCACGGTGCAGGAATTAATCGACTTTTGATGTCCGTCAGCATCGACGAACCCATCCAAATTGGCGGCGTACCTGTCTTGCCCGGCGATGTCATACTGGGCGATCTGGATGGCGTCGTGTTCGTTCCTCCCACCGAAGTTGAACACCTCGTTGAGCATGGGGTTGAGCATGACATCCGCGAGGGGTTTACCCGAATGAAAATCGCCGAAGGGTATCCACTGCACCGTGCCTATCCGCCGGACGAAGAGTTACGCCTGGAGTATGAGCAGTGGCGGAAGACGCAGTAATGATTTTTGAGTTGACACCGATTTGGAAATCAATATAATGAATGAGGTTAGTAATACGACTTTGTCACATTTGTGGGAGAGTCTTCCTAGACTCGATGTACAAGGATGCAGTTCCCTCTATCGCGAGACAGTCCTCGCTCCCACAGGGTAGAAATCTCGTCCGCGTTGGTTGTTTTAATGTAACAAAGTCAAGGTAAAACGTAAAATGAAATATTGCCGCCGGACTAAACAATTAGCCAATCGATACAACGAACATCATGCGCAATACGCATCATGAAATAATAACAGGAGATTCTACATATCATGACACCTGAAGCCGCGCTTCAGAAACGCAATCAGTTGATCACGGACGGTTACTGCGTTATCGACGACATCCTCACCGAGGAATTCCTGAATGAACTGCGGGAGGAATCAGATCGCCTCCTTGACTCAGTAGAACACCCACCACATTGGAAATAT
>JADFGN010000213.1 GCA_022567695.1 Candidatus Poribacteria bacterium
AGAAGGCATCATTGAGTATCCACTGAACAAGGTAATTCCGTGATTAGAAAGACAAGATACAAGATACAGAATTCAGGACTTGTGCCTATAAAAGTATAGTCCACTTAACTTATGATAAAACTTACGAGTCTCTTACTTTGTTTATTCCCCTACCTCACCTTTGCCGCTACAACGCTCACTATCGATCAGGTCGAAGGTGAAGGCGCATCCATTACTGTGTACTATACTGTCGTGGATGTGTCCGGAGATCTTTTTGAAACGGTCAATTGGCAGTACAGCCTTGATGATGGCGAGACATGGCTAGACATCGATTCAAGCGGCATCGGCAATAATGATCGAAAAACGGAGGGTAGTTCATTTATCACGTGGGACACAACGGTCGGAAAAAACAACCTCGCCGACATGCGCTACGAGCGCGTGCGATTTCGCATGTCAATCAAAGCGACGTCTGATAGACATCTTGGTAGGTGGCGTACTCAAAGTGATATGCCGCGAGAACGTTCCGGGCTTGCCGCTTTTTCGGTAGATGAACAGCTCTATGTTATCGGTGGAAAAGATGAAGGAAGTCCCTTCTCAACAGTTGAGGTTTATAGTCCTCTGACTGATACGTGGACACGCCATCCAAGTACCACAGCATCTCGTTATGACTTGTGCATTGCAGAAGTGGGCGGAGAGATTTACGCCATCGGTGGTTTTAACGGGATTCACCCCATCGCTAAGGTTGAGGTGTTCCAGCCGGACATGGATACTTGGGCACCCCAATCTGACATGCCGACCGCCCGATATGGCTGTGCGGCGGCTGAATTAAACGGCCAAATCTATGTGATTGGCGGGCAAGACCAGAATGGCGTATTGGCGAAGGTGGAAGTCTATCACCCTGAAACGGACAAATGGACTGTCGCAGCTCCGCTTCCAACACCGAGAGCAAACCTCGTCGCTGCCTCCGTTGGCGGGAGAATTTACGTCATCGGCGGGTGGGACGGTCAAGATCATCTGTCAATCGTTGAAGCTTACAATCCAGAGACGGATAGTTGGGAAACGAAATCGAGCATGGTTTTCAGGCGCTCAAGCCTCGCTGTCGCTATTTTATCCGAGAAAATCTACGCCATCGGTGGAACAAACGGTGAAGTCCATTCAGCAATTGTGGAATCTTATGATGCCGTTACCGATCGCTGGGTCTTCAGAGCAAGCATGCTCACCGATCGGTTTGCACTTGCCACTGCTGTGTACAACGATCAGATCTACGCCATCGGTGGAATAAATGCAGAAGGTGATTTGCGGACCGTCGAAACTTTCGATCTGGCGAGTTCACCTGCTATCTCTCCCCTATTCGTGGTTGATAATCTGAAACCGGATTGTATTAAAGGCGACCTCAACGGCGATGGAGAGGTGAAGGTCAACGATAGCATCCTCATTCTCCGTTTGGTGAAAGGACTTGAAGAATCGACAGAGACAACACGATGTGCTGGCGATTTCAACAACGATGGCGTAATCGATGTCTCTGACGCTATACAGGTTCTACGAATCGCAGTCGGACTAGAGCCATAAAAAGAATATAAGGAGGCAAAATGAACGTCCAAGTAAAAATTGGTGATTTTAGAACAGAGGAAACCGATGCCATCGTGGTCGGTATATTTGAAGGTGGTGAATCCCCAAGCGGCACATTCCAAGCCGTTGACGAGGCAATGGGTGGAGCAGTTCAAACCTTGCTCGATTTGGGGGACTTCAAAGGTGAACTCAAGCAGACAAGTATTCTCTACACAAAAGGCGCGATTGCGTCCCCTCGCCTTGCCCTAGCAGGTTTAGGCAAATTAGAGGATTTTGACCTTGAGAGCGCACGTCAAGCCGCTGGAAAAATCGCTCAACAGCTTCTCGATCTGGGGGTTAAAAGTTTAGCAATTCCACTACCATCTGAGGCATCACCGGATGCGATACAAGCGACTGTTGAATCTAGCACCCTTGCGGTCTATCAATTCAATCAACACAAAACTGAAGACCTCGACGAACTCAAGGAGCTTGAATCCATTACTTTCCTCGTGGAGAATGAAGCAAGCAAATCAGTAGCCGAAAAAGCTGCTACACTCGGTGAAACAATCGCGAATGGGACGACGCTCGCCCGCGACCTCAGCAACCAACCACCAAATCACCTCACGCCGATTCTTCTCGCTGAAAAAGCGCAGGCAGTCGCGGAAGCAACAGGGTTGAAATGTGAGATCTTTGATCAGGAGCAACTCAAGGAGAAAGGATTTCGGACATTGCTCGGTGTCTCTCAAGGAAGCCAAGAGGAACCAAGATTTATCATCTTGGAGCATGTCCCTGAAGGTGAAGAAAAAGATACCGTTGTGTTCGTTGGAAAAGGCGTCACATTCGACAGCGGCGGGCTTTCGTTGAAGTCTGGCAGTGGCATGATGGACATGAAGCATGACATGTCCGGCGCGGCGGCGGTGCTTGGAGCGATGCAGGTCATCGGACATCTCAAACCCGATCTCCATGTGGTTGGTTTGATCGCTGCGACTGAGAACTTGCCAAGTGCAACCGCTCAGAGACCCGGCGATGTCGTTAAGTCTTACGGCGGTAAAACAATCGAAATCCTCAACACCGATGCTGAAGGACGGTTAATTCTCGCCGATGCGTTGGGATATGCTGCCAACTATAATCCGAAAGCTGTCATCGATCTGGCGACGCTAACCGGTGCAGTTATCACAGCGTTAGGTCACTTTGCCTGCGGGATGTTGGGGACAGATGAAGACCTGATGGAGAAAATCAAAGCCGCCGCGAAGAAAACCCATGAACGAGTGTGGCAACTCCCTCTGTGGGATGATTACGATGAAGGGCTCAAAAGTAAGGTCGCGGATGTGAAGAATATCGGCGATGGAACCGCAGGAACAATCGCCGGGGCAGCTTTCTTGAAAAAATTCGCAGAGGATTACCCGTGGGTGCATCTGGACATCGCTGGTACAGCGTGGGATGTAAAAGGTTCGTCATACATCCCCACAGGCGCGACCGGTTATGGTGTGCGTTTGCTTGTGCAACTTGTTCAAGATTGGGGATAATACAGGTTTGAGGTTAGCAAAAGGGCCAACTTAGAAAGTTGGGCTACAATCGAGGAGTAATAGGCGTGAAACGAATCGCACGACTCATCTTCATCTTTTTTCTTACATATTGCCCGTTTGCCTCTGCACAAGTGAGCATCCGCGTGCCTGAACAAGTATCAGCCAAGCTGGGTGACTCAGTGCTTGTACCGATCATCATTGATGACGCATCTGCGATCGCTGGTGGTTTCATTACTCTGACTTTTGAGCAGAATCTGGTAAGTGTCGATGCTGTTGAAAAGTCCAGCCTAATCGATGATTTTCAGTTTGTCAGCCACATCATCGGGGCTGAAGTTCGCCTCGCGTTTTCAAACGCAAGTGGATTGTCTGTCGGCAATGGAACAATTGCCACGATCTCGTTGCGGGTTAATTCGCAGACGGAAGATAGGGTTACTGGTGTATTGGCACTGTCCCAAGCTGATTTTTACGATGAAAATGCGCAAGAGATCGCCACGACTGTGATAAATGCAACAGTCGATCTGACGCCTAATTTTGTACAGTTTTCATTGGGTATTCCACAAGGACTAAGCCTAGTCCATCTGCCATTGGCTGTTAGGACGATCAACGCCGAGCCAACGGAAATGCGGACGATTGGCGATTTCTACGATGCTTTAGGCCCGGAAAATGTAAACTTCATCATTACCTTTGATTCGATAGCGGGCGCATGGCGCAGCTACCTTGGTCCATCGAGCAGAGGCACACCCGCTGACTTGCCTATTACCGCTGATACCGGAATCCTCACGTTAATGAAAGATCGCGTGACATTGCATCTGGAAGGCCATCCTTGGGGAGTTACTGGAATGAGTACCATCCAACTCCGCCCCGGCTTGAACTTGATTGGTGTACCGCTCAAGGATGAACGGCTCAAACAGGTCAGCGATCTTTTGGGCCTGGAAGGACTGAGGAACAACGCCACAGCAATTGTGGTTTATGACGAAGGAAAGTTCAAGGTTGTTACCCAACGGGGAGATGATGGCGATATTCCCATCACAGGGGGGACTGCTTTCATCGTGACAACTCGCGAAGCGGCTGTTGTTGAAATTCGTGGTGAAGGGTGGGGTAAGATGCTTGATTGACTCTGAGGAATCTAAGATTTTCTTGAATTCCTGACTTGCTGGTAGGCGCGACGAATCTCGAAAGTCAGACGCCCAAACTCTATTTTCTTTGCAATCGTACGGTCGGATGTCTGATAGTGCTTAAGGATCATCTCTAGGATGTTGTCGGGCACAAGTCCCTCTTCGGACAAATCGATGGCCAACTCGGAAAAATCGACGGAAGGATCGTGCAGATGCGCATCTGCGAAATCGATAACAGCGAGTCGCTTTACGCTTCCTTGAACAGAAAACACGTGATTCAAAGAGAAATCACAGTGCGTGACTACCCACACCTGGTCTAAAGAGTCTTGCAAGCTTTCTAGCTTCTCTTCCCATCGCATGGTGTCAACTTCTGTCGAATGCTCTTTGATAAACTTTATTTTCCGCTTTGCCGACTTGAGTTGGGCTAATAAGTCATCCGTTGCGTGTGGGATGTGTTGCATCACATCGTCTGGGAACTTATGATCATGCAGAAATGAGAGGAAGGCTCCAAGAGACCGGGTGAACGACTCCATTTCATTAGGGGTGAATCTCTCAAGTGCCTCTGCCGTAAACTCACGACCGTCTATTCTTGAAAACACAGCATAGAATCCCTTGTCGTGAACCCACAGTGGTGTGGGAAACGTAACTGGTAACTGTTGTGTATTCAAATATTCTGAAAGCTTGGTTTCCTTTAAGAGCGCTGCTCGGTGACCGTTCTTGGGAACTTTGAGAATTCTGTCTTCGCCGTAAAAAAAGACAATACTACCGCCGTAACGCCTCGGGAGAAGTTCAAGATCGTCAAGTGAGATATTCTTGGCAAACCTTCGTAAAAAGCGGTAGACGTTCTTTTGTTTAATCCGAGTCATCTCGTTCATTGGCGTCTCCTATCGCTGGCAAATCAGGTCAGATAATCTTTCTTGCAACTCGTAAGATACTGTCCAACTGTCATTACTGGCGCGGTCTAGATTGAGTCCTGGACTAACTCAATGAAGTAGCGAATCATGTCAAACGTAATACGCAATGCGCACCACGTTTGACATTTTTTGTTCACTTATTCATAGCGGAGATGGACAACTTTGTTGATGGCGTCAATGTAGGCTTTCGCGCTGGCTTCGATGATGTCTGTGCTTGCGCCGTGTCCAATGATTGAATGCCCGTTGTCCTGCACCTTGATTGTTACCTCACCGATGGCATCCTTCCCTTCCGTCACAGAACGGATTTGGTAGTCCGTGAGAGTGAGTGGAATTTTGGCGATGCGATCGATCGCTTTGTATGCAGCGTCAACGGGGCCATCGCCCGTGGATGCCTCTTCAATGACGCCTGCCTCTGTTCGGACGCCTACCGTTGTTGTCGGGGAAATTTTCGTCCCGCTGACAACTTGGATGTATTCGAAGTGGAAGACTTCAGGAATCGATCGGACTTCGTCTCTCATAATCGCCTCAAGATCGGCGTCGTGAACCGCCTTCTTCTTGTCAGCAACCGCGAGAAATCGCTCATAGATCTTGTCAAGTTGCTCAGGAGTCATCTCATAACCCAAGGCGGCCAGACGGTGCTTCAGCGCATTTCGCCCAGACCTTGGACTGAGGACAATCAGGCTTTCCTTCAGACCAACATCTTCAGGAGCAATAATCTCGAAAGTATCCCTTTGCTTAATGACACCATCTTGGTGGATACCAGAGCTATGCGCGAAGGCATTTGCCCCAACTATTGCCTTGTTCGGCTGAACAGGTATGCCCATCGTCCGACTGACGCGACGGCTGATGGGAATAATCTCTTTTATGTTGATGCCTGTATGAACCCCTTTGAAGTGATCTTGGCGTGTACGAATTACCATCACAATTTCTTCCAGTGAAGTATTGCCAGCCCGCTCACCCAAGCCATTGACCGTACACTCAACTTGCCGCGCACCGTTCTTGATTGCCGCGATGCTGTTGGCAACCGCCATCCCGAGGTCATTGTGGCAATGGACACTGATGATGGCTTTGTCGATATTTGGTACATTGGCGAAGATATCCGCGATTAGCTGCCCAAACTCAGATGGCATTGCATAGCCAACTGTGTCCGGGATATTGATGACCGTTGCGCCTGCATCAATTGTCGCCTCAACGACTTCGTGGAGGTAGCTTGGTTCTGTGCGTGCGGCGTCCATTGGCGAAAATTCAACCGTTGCATTTGGATGTCCTGCGCACAGGCTCTTTGCGTAAGCGACCGCATCAATCGCCATTTTCAGCGTTTCTTCGCGAGAGGTTCGGGTTATGCCACCTCGGTGAATCGGCGACGTACCAACGAAGGTATGAATGCGAGGTTTCAAAGCGTCCTTAATCGCTCTCCATGCGATGGTGATATCCTTTTCCACAACTCGGGAAAGGGCACAAATTTCTGGTCCCTCGACCTCGTTGGCGATTCGTTCCACGGCGTCAAAATCGCCGGGCGAAGAAACGGGAAAACCAGCCTCTATAATATCGACATTCAGTTTCGCCAGATGTTTAGCAATCTCCAGCTTTTCTTCAAGATTCAGCGCGGCACCGGGCGTTTGTTCGGCGTCTCGAAGGGTTGTATCAAAAATGAAAATCTTATCAGACATTACGTTACTCTCCTTTTGGATATTTGTGTGATTGGTCTTATGATTCAATAATATGGGTTCGCCTTCGGCGTCACGTAAATCCGGTTCGGTAGCTGTCAACCCCACCTTGACCACCTCCTTATGCGAGAAATACGAATGAATTCATTTGACATGAACTTGTGAAGACGGCATCAACGTAGATAAGATGCTGTCTAAAAGTGCCTGTATCAATTGTGGAGTTGTCTTCTCCTGTTGCGCTGCCAAATCCTCTAATCCTCTAATACACTATATTCTGCTTCTGGTAGATGGATGAGAACTGACTTCAATTGGTGTTTATGTTCCCACTCCGCCCATCGCTTTTGTGATGCTTCAACTTCCTCGAAAACCTCATCTACAGAATCAACGAGCAATTCTTCTGGTTCATGTGGGGCAATCGGATGGCTCATTTGAGTTCCTCCTTACCTGACAAGATAATCATCCGTCCCGACTCCCACCCATACTCGCTCGCATCATAATCGCCAAACACTTGAATCGGTGCGAGTCCTACACAATTGAGCATTTTCGACAGTTCAGGATAGAAGTACAAACGAACACCTGTCCGAAATTCCCGCTTGCTTCCATCAGGAGCGATGTGTACGATGCGGTCTTCGTTGCATCCTGTCAAGACGTTGTAAGCCCGTTGGGTCATTGTAAACCCACCATCTGAAGTATCGCTCCACGTTTGAGGCTCGTAATTATTGAGAATCCTCACGGCATTGATAACATCAACGAGGAATTTCCCTCCCGGCGTTAATGCTCTTGCAACAGCATTGAGCACTTTCTGATCTTCTGCATCATCGTCAAAGTAGCCGAACGCGGTGAAGATGTTGATGACGGCATCGAATTGCTCTTCAAAGGGAATATCTCTCATATCGGCATGAATGAACTCAATCTGAACATTTCGTTCTGCTGCGGAAGTTCGCGCTATGTCGAGGGAATCCTTCGATAGGTCCTGCCCGACCATCGAATAACCTGCGGTGGCTAATTCGACCGTATGCCTTCCGTGCCCACAGCAGAGGTCCAAAATCCGCCCCTTCTGCGGAAGGTCAAGTGCTTTTCGGATAAAGTCCACTTCTTGAATGGTCCGCTCAAGTGGAATGTTTGAGCCTGCATTTGGGAGATAATATTCATCGAAAAATGTTTCATACCATGCCATCGGAATTGCCTCATTCATGATATTTAACCGCTCAACGCGGCAAGCGTTTTATGTGCCTCTAAAAGCAAAGAGGCGGTAGTGTCCCAATCAAGACAACCATCCGTGACAGAAACGCCATATTCCAAATCTGATTTATCAAATCCGCTTAAGTCAGAGGGGATCTTTTGATTGCCCGGCTTAATATTTGATTCTAACATAATGCCGACGATTCCATCATTGCCGTCACGAATCTGCTTTAATACTTGTTCAAAAACAATTGGTTGCTTGCTATAGTCTTTATTAGAATTTCCATGGCTACAATCGATGACAACATTTGGAGGCAAATTCGCTGCCATCAGCATCTGTTGTGCATTCTCAACGCTGTGCGCATCATAATTCGAACCGGTATTGCTACCCCGTAAGACAATATGGGTGTATCGATTGCCTTTTGTCCTTACGACGCAAGGAGCCCCATACGCATCGATTCCTAAAAAAGCATGTTTGCCTTTTGCTGATAAAATGGCATTGACTGCAACTGAGATGTCACCTTGCGTGTTATTTTTGAAACCAACTGGCATTGAGAGCCCTGACGCAAGCTGCCTATGTTGCGGGGACTCCGTCGTTCGTGCGCCGATCGCCGCCGACGAGATTAAATCCGAATTGTACTGCGGTGTGAATGATTCAAGATACTCTGTGGCATACGGTAAACCGATTTGAAGACCATCCATTAATATTCTTCTTGAGAGGTGCAAGCCATCTTTGATATGGTCCTCTCCATTCAGATAAGGATCATAGATTAAGCCCTTCCAGCCTAAACTGGTACGGGGTTTTTCAAAATAAGATCTCATTATTATAACAAGATGATCTTTTATCACATCTGAAATTTCTTTTAATCGTGCTGCATAATCACGCGCCACTTGCGGGTCATGAATGGAGCAAGGGCCAACAATAACAAACTTTCTTGAATCTGTGCGATCTAGAATATCTCTGATGTTTTTCCTGCCACGCTCGACGGTCTGCCTCATTTCCTCGTTTCTCGGTAGGTCCGTCAGCAATTGTCTCGGGCTCATTAAAGTGTCGTAGTCTATGATGTTTCTATCAATCGTACCATTCTGTTCCATCGTTTTTACTTTCTCCTAATTTGCCGCTAGGTAACCAACGTCAGGTGGATTGATATCAAGCGGTGCGTTCTGCTTTACCAGTAATTGTGATTAAAATGCCTTAGATTTCCCGCCCAATCGCACCGACAAGCGATTCGAGGTCCTGCATCAGTTGATCGAATTGATCGGGGAAAAGTGACTGTATGCCGTCTCCTGTCATTGAATTATCTGGGTCATGATGAACTTCGAGGAGCAATCCGTCCGCCCCGGCGGCGATTCCCGCTTTTGACATCGGCGCGACGAGGCTTCGGATACCTGTTCCGTGACTCGGATCGACGAAGATAGGAAGATGGCTCAACTCCTTGATCGCGGGCACAGCGTTGAGGTCTAAGGTATTGCGCGTGTGCGTCTCGAAAGTACGGATGCCTCGCTCGCACAGGATGACGTTCGGATTGCCTTCAGCCAGAATATACTCCGCGGCTAAGAGCCATTCCTCTATGGTTGAGGAGAAACCACGTTTGAGCACAACCGGTTTCCCCGATTTGCCCACTTCTCGCAACAGATAGAAGTTCTGCATGTTGCGAGTGCCAAGCTGAAAAATGTCGGTGTATTCAGCAACAAGGTCCACCTCGTGCGGTGTCATGACTTCTGTAATAATTCCAAGTCCAGTCTCTTTTTTCGCTTCTGCAAGCATTTTCAACGCTGGTTCACCGTAGCCTTGAAAGCTATATGGTCCGGTACGGGGTTTGAATGCGCCGCCCCGGATAAAGGTCGCGCCCGACTTTGCAATTACCTTGGCGATGTGGACAATCTGTTCGGTGTTTTCGACCGCGCACGGCCCCGCCATTACGATAATTTTCTTCCCACCAATCTTCGTTCCATTGGCTTCAACGATCGTCGGTTCCTCATGGAATTGCCGACTTGCCAGTTTGTAAGGGGCACTAATCGGCATGGTGCGCTCAACGCCCACCATTGATTCAATCGGTATATCACCAAGCCGGGTTTTGTCACCAATGACAGCAACAACTGTGAGTTCTTCACCTAGGTTAAGTTGCGTTTTCAATCCAACGCTTTCAACGCGCTTGACAACGCGATCGATCTGTTCTTGTGTGGCATCTCGTTTCATCACAATTACCATCGGTTATAGTCTCCCAAGTGTTTAGTCGTTTCTTTACCCTGAAAATAAAAACGCCCACCATCGAACTTTTGTTTCGATGATGGGCTATAATGAGTGCTAAAAATGTAACGTCTAAAATTATCTCGCGATTTTCGCCAGCCCACCATCATTATGCAGGTACAGCAAGCGCATAAATAGCCCTAATGTGTAAAAATAGAGATAGGCGATGGTCTGTAGCTGGAATTTCTGCATGGTCAATATGAACCGTAAAAAACGATGAATTCAAATACGAAAATCAATAGCCCATATTTTAACAGACGCATTTGCAGGATGTCAAGAAAAACTTACTTGCTGAATTGCACGGGGATTTTAGGAAGGCACAGCCAATTATCGTTACTACTTTTTCACTTAAAGGGTATACAAAACCTCTCCCCCGGCCCCTCTCCTACGAGGAGACATGAGTCATCCCGAATTTCCTCTTTCTCCCCTCTCCGTTTCGGGGAGGGGTAGGGAAGTGGGCTTGGGGGGTTAGGTTAGGGAGATTCGGTTGAGGTTCGGCATTCCCGACATGTAGCAGCAATTCGATTCAGCACACCAGAGAGATTTCGTCTAATATCTTCATTGCTAATCCGCAAAACGCGCAAACCACGGGCTGACAAAATTTGGTCGCGTTCGGCATCGTATCCAGTTCGCTGTTCGTGGATTTTGCCATCGGCTTCCACCACTACGCCAGCAGCATGACAGTAGAAATCCACGATGAACCCGTCAATGATCTGTTGGCGGCGGAAGTGCAAGCCTTGCAGTCGATTCGCACGAAGGTGTTGCCAAAGCATTTTTTCCTCATCGGTCATCTGGTGACGAAGTTCTTTGGCACGTTGCGCTTTGGCTCCATCCACCTTTTGGCCGATGACAATGTAGCGATTTTTCATTGTGTTTCTTCATCTGCATTCTCGACCTCTCCCCCGGCCCCTCTCCTACAAGGAGAGGGGAGAAAGCTCCCATTCCTTCTCCCCCTTCCCTTGTCTGTTTTTAAATTAATAAATCGGTAAACTGCAATAAAGATTGCAGTCGTGAAAA
>JADFGN010000214.1 GCA_022567695.1 Candidatus Poribacteria bacterium
GGTTTTTATCTAACTGACAAGGGGCGAATCTGGCTTTGGGGCGCCGGTGGCATTTTAATCCCTTGCAAAGACATCGACGAGAACATAAAGGGTTACCAAATTCGCGTCGATGATGCACAAAACGGCGGGAAATATCGTTGGCTTTCCGCGACCCAAAAGCAACGAAAGCGGGGCGGGGTTTCTTCTGGCACACCAATTCATGTGGCAGCACCTCACGCCGATTCGACCCGTGTCTGGATAACCGAGGGAATTCTCAAGGCAGACATTGCCGCATTAAAGCTGGGTGAAACCGTGCTTGGGATTGGGGGCGTGGCGAGTTGGAAGAAGAGTGAACTATCGAAGATTCTCGATGCACTCAACCCATCTGAAGTGGTTATCGCCTTCGATGCCGATGCGGAGAAAAACCGGCATGTTAAAAAACAGATGAAGCGCCTGGCAAGGACGGTATTAGATCTCGGCTTTTGGGTATCGATAGCAAAATGGGACATTGAGAAAGCCAAAGGCATAGACGATCTTCTCACTGGTGGGCATCAACCGACCATTGAGCCGTTTCGTCCAGTCGTCAATCTTGACCATCTAAGGGCTTCACCCAAGCATAATGGCGTGAAACGAATTCGACGATGCATTCTGCCTTCCACCCCAAAGGTCTTCGACTGGAGGGATGCGCGAACGCCGCTGTCGATTGACCAAATTCGAGAGTTGATGGCGGCTAAAGTTTCAGACTTCATTGATTGCAACAATGGTGAGGGCTTCCTGCTGAAGGTCGCACAAGGCATCGGTAAAACCACCACCTCCCTTGATGTCGTTAATCAGTTGTACCACGCCGGGGAGGTCCGTCCGGTGTATGCCACGATTCGCCATGAACTGATTGACCAAAGCACCCCAGAAGGTTGGGCACACATCAGACCCCGCAAACCCCTGCATCAACAATGGCGTGAGGTCGCCCCTTCGGATGGCCTGATTCACATTGGGTCTAATCTTTGTGGAACCACCTTTGACTTTGAAAACCTTGAAATCTTATGCCACCACTGGAAAAAGGCCGACCAGCTTGGCTCAAGACGGTGGAATGTTCCAAAGAATGTCTGCTCTTCGTGTGAGATAGCCACGTCTTTGTTATCGACGCAAGCCTGTCCCTACTTTCGACAGTATCAACAACCAGGCCCCCTTGCGACCGTGCAAGAGACCTTATTTATACCCAAGTTCTGCGATGACCTCTTTGGCAGCCACACACTCGATTCCTATCCATTTCCAAAGCCGGTATTGATTATCGATGAACCCAATCCGTCCAAATTCATTGAACGGGTCAACATTTCAGTCAGTGACTTATCGGCGGCAATCCTCAACGCATGGGACGATGAGTTTATTGCACTCCTCGAACTGCTACGGAGTACCGCTGAGAGTGTGGCACGACTGCAGAAAAGAAAACGGCTTATCGGACGCGCGGCGATGGACGCAATCATTGACCAGGCGGGTGGACTTAAAAACTTTTCAACGATGCTTAAAAAAGCACGAGCGGAGTCTCCAAGGACCCATGAGACGGTGATAGTTGCCATCGATGGATTTTTATCCGATACCAACAAATCATGGAAGGTTCTGATCAACAACGAAATCGCATACCTTCCCAAACAGGTCGCTGAGCCAATTGACACGAGCTCAATAAAAGTGGCGGCATGGTATGCGGTAAATAACCAACTCCCCATCAGCGGTGAATTTCAGACCCAATCCGATGGAGACATCCCCCTCAACTTCGGAGCCGATCTCCTCGAAGTTTTGCGTCGTGAGTTTAAGCGCTACAAACAAGGGACAGAATACAATTCGGCATTGGTCATCACCCCATTTGAAAAAGAGCCTGTGATTCGACTGAACCTGCGCCGTGAGATGCATGTCCCACCCGAAGTTCCGATTATCCTCCTTGATGGGAGCGGAGATGCTACGTTATTATCAAAACTGCTCCACCGACCGATAAGGGAGTGGAAAGCACCGACACAATTGAAGGAAACAAGGTTGATTCAAGTGGTTGATGGCAACTATGGTGTCAGTTCGCTATGGAACAAAAAAGCGGACCAACCCAAATCTTCGTTGACCCGGTTATGGGAGAAAATCGTGTTTCCGCTGATTTTAAAACATTCCAAAGAGTTAGTTATCATCACGTGGAAGTGCGTGGCAGATTACTTAAGAAAACGTCAAGAAAAAGGAGAGCTTCCCTCCGAGCTTGCCATCGAGCACTACGGGAATACAGAAGGCTCGAATGCATATGAAAACCGGCGTGTGGAAATCTTGCTTGGTACCCCAAATTGCCACCCCGATGACCTGGCTGAAATGGTCAACGCCCTGTTTATCGCAGAAGAGCCCATCGACATGACACGAGTTGAGCAATGGAAGGCATACAACTATGTGGACTGCGATGGCAACGGGTATGAAGCGAAAGTGGATGTCTACGCCGATGAGCGCGTCGAGATGCTGGCGAAGATCCACAAGGAAGATGAAATCGTCCAAGCGGCGCATCGCTGTCGTCCGATGCTCCACTCCGGCAGAACCATCTACCTGCTCACCCGCCAGCCGATTGATGACCTGCCGCCCACACGGTTGACAACCGTTGAACAACTCGCTAAAGAATTGAGTCGTAAAAGCGATGTTTCCACTTTAGAAAAAGGACTCACATTCAGCAAAGCAGTGCAAGTGGCAGAAACGTTGATGGAAGAAGAGGGCGTGGTCTGGGGTAAACGCTTCAAAGCCGCACTAGAACAGACGTTTTTTAACTTCACCAAAGGAATAATTTATGACGACGGTGTGGAACGTCAGGATTTATATGGATTCCCGTCCGATGAGACCCTACGCCGATGGCTAAAATCCATCGCAAAGCAGGAAGAATGGAACCGATCAAAGGTCACCATTGAACGCAACGACCGTGGCGGAGGCGCGTCGTGGATTGTGGTGTACCATATTAGCGTTATCGACGAGGCGTTTATCCGTGCCCACTACAAGGAAACATGGGACATTGCGCCCGAGGATACTCTGACGGTTGAGCGGTACCCAATAGACTCCTCTCCACCGCCGGAAGATGAGGATTGCAAAGGAGTCCAGCAGGAGATTGAGTGGTGTGTGCAGCGGGAGTAACTGTCACCGATTGTTCCGAAAAATGACCCCAAGGCTGCCTACCGCACTGCCGTGGATAGTTGGACTGCAGGCTACGGGGGACCGGGAAGGAGTCAGGCGGATACGTTTAAACCGCTGAAAAAGCAGGAGAGCGGGGTGCTTATCCGGGATCTGCTCGCCCGCCATATCAAGGCAACAGGGATAATCCAGGGAGCGGTAGATGCAAGGATGCAGCAGAGATGATAAGATGTGACAAGATACGGGTGGATATCGTGTGTGTTCACGCCAGCGAAAAACGGTCAAACAAGAGCTGAGCCCGAACACGCTGATAGCCGACGGCGAGAATCGTAACGACAGACTCCAGGATCCGCTCGGTCCATTCGGCAAGTGGCAGGCAGATCACATCTCCGAACTCATGGCGCTGTGCGAGCGCAAGCGACTTGACGTTATCCTGCCCGACGTTGGCGCCATGGGCTTCACGGCTTGGAGCAACGTCATGCCCAGGTTGATCGCTATAGGAGCACAGGGTTCACCACACGCGTGGATCGAGCCGTTCAAGTCGTGGTATGCCGCTCAGATCGGGTGTGCGTACGGTAACGTCCCGACGGCGCCCATGCGAGGCTTTTTTATGCCTGAAACCCTGTGCGTAAAATCTTCGTTTTATCGTAATAAAACCCAGTGTAAAATGAGGTAAAACGATGACGACCAAGTTTGTTGGGGTTAAAATCCCCCTTGAGATTTATGAGCAGATGAAGAACAATGCGGATTTAGCAGGAATTTCGGTTTCGGGCTTTGTTCGGGATTCGATTGAGCAGAGATTAAACAAAGGTAAAACGGAATTAAACGGCGGATTAGGTGAGGTAAAACAGGTATTTAACGCTTTTGAAGATCAATTAAGTACCAAAGACAAGCAAATTGAACAACTGGGGTCGGATCTATCGAAACAGAGTGAACGTCACGACATGATTGTTATGCAACTCTCGAAAACCATTGAGAGCCAGCAGATGCAGATTACGGATAAGACGCTAATGATTGAAGACCTGCGCCAACCCAAGTCATTTTGGAATCGACTGTTCAACGGTAAGAAACGACAAGCAAAGGTGACGACATGACCGACGGAATGGTTAAAACCTACTACGGGCGACTTGACCTTCGGACCCAACAAACGGTTCAGAAACGAACCGACGAAATTAAGGGGTTGATAAAACGAGCGGCCCGGGATGTGATTGAGATCGGTGAAATTGAGGTGAAAAGTTAATCGAAGTCAAAGTGCTTTTGCCGCACGGGACATTTAGCGATTGGATCTGTGGGCACATCGATGTCGCAAGATGATGGGAGAGCAAAACCGGCGAAAAATTGGGATTGTGGATAACTGACGTCAAATGGCGGTTTTCACACTTGTTAAGAAGGCAGGAATCGAATCTATGTCTGTATTTGAGTCCCATTTGCCCATCGGTTAAGAGTACGATAATACCAGTTCTCGTACACATAATCTCTCCCTCGCTCGGGGTTGCGGCTCAGATCTCTTCCGCGACCAAATTCGCCAACACTCCCTGCACATCGCGCTCACGGTCTCGATAGACCAT
Organism: Candidatus Poribacteria bacterium; assembly: GCA_022567695.1. Lineage (GTDB taxonomy): Bacteria > Poribacteria > WGA-4E > WGA-4E > PCPOR2b > JADFGN01. The sequence continues at coordinate 4,683 of JADFGN010000214.1, forward strand.
CAGCACTTTGATGTCGGTGTGGCGGGAGAAATCCAAAACCTCTTCGAGGTCAATCCCTTTTAAAGCCGCCATCTTGCACGCCTCGGTGATTGCCGTATGCCGCAATCCATGCGGGGTGACTTTGACGCCCACCGCCTCGCCCAACTTTCGGACGATGCGATAAAGGCTGGTTCCGCTCAATCGCCCATCCCCCTTTTTTGCCCGGTCGAAATGGCTAAATAACGGTCCGGGTACGTTTCCCCTTTCTAAAACCCATGCCGAAAGAGCCGCTTTCGTCGGTTGAGGCAAGCTCAGAATGGTCTTTTGCATTCGACCTTTTCCTGTCACACAAAGCGTTGCTGCCTCCAAGTCCAGGTCGGATAGATTAAGAGAAACCACTTCGCCGCGGCGAAGCGCGAGATCATAAAGCAGACGGATGATTGCACGGTCCCGTGCGACAAGATTGTCCTTTCGACCGTCGAGTGCATCCATCATCCGCTGCACACCATCGCGTCCCGGCCCTCGCGTGTCCCGGTAAGGTTCTGCTTTAACGTTATCGATCTCTAGCGTCCATCGGACAATGCCAAAAGTCCGGGCGAGTTTCACCACAGACCGTAGCGCAGCCAGCCTTCGGTTAATCGTCGAGGCAGACAAACCCCTCGCCATCAGTGCCGATTTGTAGGCGGAGACTAAAGCGTTTGCTTCACCGTGTCCACTTAAGAGAAGACGACCGACGGCCGCTAAAAGCGTCTGTTGTTGGGTAAACCCCCTAAAGTCGAAGAGATCTTGTCGGTAGGCGCGAATCGTTCGCTCGCTTCTGCCCGACAGGAAGGCATCTACAAGCATCTCGATACGAAGGGAAAGCGCATTTCCCCTTAAGCCAGATTTTTGGCTGGTCTCTAGCGCCCTGTTTTGTCGCAGTTGCGGTGTTGTGGGGTCAGAAACGGTTTTAAGATTTTCTCCCTGATAGAGACGTTTCTTTTTTGTTGGCAATCGCCACCTCCTGTGTAAACACAATGACATCAACGGATTTCATTTTCAGCGGTATTCGTCGGCGCCGATGTCAGCCGCATCTCCTTTGGGTCGAGGTTCACCATCAAAGTCGGTTTTTACTGCCTCGATAGGTTTGGCCTGGTTCATGACGGATTTTGCGGATGCTTTCAGGTGCAGGTCGCCCGCCGTCACGTTGACGAACCAAGTGGTATCGGCCGTTGTCATGTTGGCCAAAAGCGTCCCCGTCGCGCCATCGCGTGAAGAGATGTTCGCGGCGCAAAGGTTGTAGAATATCACGCTGTTCTTCGTCGCTTCAAAGCGATATTCGATGGCGTCTCACAGAAGGTGTTATCGTAGAGATGGCTTCCAGTGGCTTAAATGATTGGTCATGATGATGAGGAGGAGGAGGATGTTGGGTTCCTCGGACATGGGTTTTATCTCCTATTCCATCCACAGGACAACAACATCACGCATCTATCAACTGTTTTTTTGTCGTAACAGTTCCAATGCTTGCTTGTATTTCTCCACGTGGTCTAGTTCATCGTTTGCCATCTGCTCAAAGGAATGCCCGTGGTATCCCTCCAAAGGCTTAAGAGATCCTGGCAGGCTTTTGGGATTCAAAAAAACACCATGTGAATCAGAACCCGCGCTTAATCTGTGCCCAAATTGTCGTTATTTTGCCCTTTGAATCGACTGGCATTGCCGTGTTCATACTTGCGATGATTTCATCTTCCTCAAGTAACCGTTGCCAAACTCTCACTTCGTCAACGCTGCCCATGTAGGCTTGATACGCTTTGCCAACACCTTTATCGACTCTATCCCAACCGCCGATGATGGTATCACCTGTCGCACCGAGATAACTCCCATCGCTGACCCCGTTGGCCACTAAATTGCCATCGACATATATCTGCCGAGTTTTATCTGAATCGTCAACGACAAAAGTCAGATTATGCCACTGATTTTTCTCGATGATACCACCTTGGGAATCCAGGTCATTGCTATAAAAGCCGAGTCGTACCATGCCCGTTTGATAGACCCTAAGATGAAGGGAAAGGTTTTTGGCATTCGATTCGTATTGGGAAAAAACAACCTCTTGGTCATTGATGCGTTGGGTTTTGACCCACAACTGGACTGTGAAATCCCTATCGTTTAGCGAGATGTGTGGCGCAACAACCCATGTTTTGCCATCAAATTGGAACCCACCACCAATCTTGCCCGTTATCCAATTTGCATTTCCGTCGATTTGCGCGTCATTGTTGGCAGCGGATTTGTCCTTGACGGTGTTGCCTGCACCTTCGTCGAAGGTAAGGGCCAAGACCAAATCTTTTTCAAATTCTTGTGCAGCCAAACACGAAACCGATAAAGTGAGAGTCACCAAGCAAATGACATAGTAACCGTTGAGCTTTGTTTTGAAGTTCATCTTAGGTTCTCCTATATGAGATAAGGCTTCTGCAACAAACACCTTTATCGCGCCAACTCCAAGAACTGAATTCCTAGCGCTGCTGATGTCTGCTTTTGTGTATTATGACTCATGTTGAATGCTACTGACATAAGCGAAAGGTCATCGCAAATGGCATAGGGTTACTGACGGGTTATTCCGCACGCCCTGTTGCTACGGCCTCAAATCGCCGTTGGATTTCTATAAGCATCTCTTCGGGCAATTCGCTGTCCTCGGTAGCAGTAACGTTGGCCTGAAGATGGTCAACGTTGGTGGTCCCGACGATAGCTGTGTGGACAAAAGTATCGCACAACAGCCACCTCAAGGCGACATCCACCCGGGGCAGATTGCCCACGACCTCGGGTGCTAAAATCGTCTGGGCACGGTCCCACAGAACGGCGCTACCGTCGTTGGGACGTAGCTTGTTGTAGATGGCATTGGCAATGGGAGCTTTGATGATGATACCCATGTCCTTCTCCCGGGCAGCCGCAATAAGTTCTCCCGGTTCCTGCTGAAGGACATTGTAGGTGATTTGTAGCGTATCGTATTCGCCAATCTCAATCGCTTTTCGTGCCACCTCGCCGTCCGCTGACAGACTGATAAAGCGAACTTTGCCGGCTGCCTGTGCTTTCTTCAATCCTTCCAACCCATCCCCTTTTGCCACGTCGTCGTAGTTGGGGCTGTGCAGTTGGATGATGTCAATATGGTCGGTTTTCAGCCGCCTTAGGCTGCGTTCAATCTGAGGGGCGATGGCTTCAGCGGTGTAGTCCAGCGTTTGCACCCATTCACCGTTGGGCTGCTGCACACGCCATGAGCCACACTTGGTGGCGAAGATAAACTCGTCACGGCGGTGACCCACATACTTGGCGATAAGTTCTTCGCTCCAACGATACGCCGCTGAAGAATCGATAAAATTGATGCCAATGTCGAGCGCACGATTGAGCAGCTGTCCCACCTCATCTCCCTCATCAGGCGGTGTCCAGCCGATTTCCCATGCGCCGAAACCGAGCTCAGAGACCTTCAACCCCGTGCGTCCGAGCGTTCGATATCGCATGATGTTCATCTCCTATTCGAGTTTACCGTGAAGCTCAAAGCACCGGAATTTTTGCCCCCGGCCTTTGGTGCCGATAAAAACTCGACAAAATGCTTTAGTTGTCGCTTGCCCATTACCCCGTTTCCGACACCGTGGGAAAGCAAGCAAGCTGATTCATCTAAGTTACAGGCTTCTCACCTGGTGCCATTGTTAATCTGACACGCTGGCTCAAATGGATGATACCAGTACCATTCTAATAATTTTCAGTATTAAAGTTGTCATTCTGAGGCTCCCGATAAGATCGGGATTCAGAGCAATTTGCGAAGAATCTTACGCCTGTTCGCAATAGAGATCCTTCGCTTCTCTCAGGATGACAGAGCGAAGCGGTAGTTTGTTTTTGAAAATTAGTTAGCTTTAACAGTTTTGCCCGTGCCTTCGTCGAAAAGCCATCCGCCCACGACGGCATCCTGAAGATTTACAGCGACGCTCGATGACACGAATAAGACCGAAGTCACCGTTAAACAGATCCACAACAGTGCTGAGCGACAGTGCTGAGCGACAATGATAGCTTTGCATGACCTGCTTCCTCCTTTACCGTTTGCTGTTTGTCGGTGACTACTATACCAACACTCCATCTGAGTGTCAAGTGTGAATGTGGATTTTCCTGTTGATTCCATTCGGTCAACCTTCTAAACTTCAGGCGGTTCATTGTAAATATGGCTTTGCGACTGGTAAAGCTTCATCGAGTGTTGAAACCTACAGGGAGTTTTTATCTGCACTGTGACCCGACAGCAAGCCATTATTTGAGGACTTTGATGGACGTGATTTTTGAGCCGACAAACTTCAGAAACGAACAAGTGCGCATAACGACCCTAAACGGTATGGTCGTATCCATGATGTTCTTCTCTATTAGGGCCTTATGCTAGAGCATCTACAAATGCCCAATCCACGCGGATCCATTTGCCACAAATCGCCGGATTCAAGATTTGCGCGAGGTGCGTGAGGTCTTCGACTGGGGGGACAGACCCCATACGCACCAAGGCAAGCTAATTGCATGCCCAAGATTTTTCTCGAAAACTGTGGAGAAACTCAACCTGTTTCTCAATCAATTGCTGAGTTGTTTTGCGATTTCGATGCTGTTTGAATAACGATAAAGGTGCGGCGATTATCATTGCATCAAGTAGATTATCAATTTGATGATTATGTACCGCATCGGCCAATCGTCCACCGCGGAGCAACCATGCGGTGAGTTTAAACAGGCTGGGTTCGCGTTGGTAGACGGCATAAGCATAACAACAAAGGCATCTGAAAATCATAGACATATTAACGATGGTGATCATTCGGCCAAAGACCAGACATCGAATGCGGTTTTCATTGGTGCCTAAAAGACAATCAATACGAAGTAAGGATTTCCACTGCTTAAATATCAGTTCAATTTGCCACCGGAGTCGATAAATAGTTCCTACGACCTTATGTGTCCATATTTCGCTTTCTACGTTGGTGACATAGAAGGTAAATGTGATCCAATTGAGGTATTCATCACTCGGTTTTCGTCCTCTTTTCTGTGCTACTCGATGGGCTCTTCTTCGTCGTTGATTCACCACTTCATCTGGCGTGCGATAGGCAATGAGGCGAACCGGGAATCGCTTTTGTCCAAGGTAGACGACAAGGTCAATGGTAGATTGGCCCCGAAATTTCTTTTCGATATGTAAGGGTAAGTCAATTGGAGTGGCTTGATTATCATCTGTGATGAAAACAGGGATTCCCTTTTGAAGCCGACTGAGGAAAAAGGCCTGCTTTTTGTCGATTTGTCTCAGCACATCAACCGTTAAATAGCCCAAATCCCGTATCACGAGATCATCAGCGGATAACATGTCTATCAACGCTTCTCCTACAGTATTTTCAGCGGTGACGCCATCGGTGGCCATAATCTGATGAATCTGGTGGTGGTGATGTTCATATATGAGCGATAGTTTCAGCGAAGATTTGCTTGAACTGCCACCGGCTCCGCGAAACGTATCTGCGAGTTGCTCGTGAAGTTGGCATTGGGTGCTATCTTGTAACCAAACGCGAGAAAAGGGAGCCAACAATTCAGTTGGGGTTTGGTCAAAAACATCTATCAGTGATTGAGTCAACGCATCATCGAACACGGCACTGAGAAACGCGACTGCCCCGTCACTTGCCAGTCGTTGTTGTAAGGCATTGCCGCTCATTTGGCTGGATGGACAAAGCTTAGCTAACATATCACATAACCCGTCGGTTGACATCATTGGATCATCAAGAATCTCAAGGGACATCAGTTTCACAAAGTCAATGGCCGCAATTCGATTAGTAGTTCGCTAAAGGGCAGAACCCTGTGTTCGACACCCAGCTCCTCTATCTCGAAAGTATGTACAAAGAAGTCGTTGTTTTTCACCACGATGCGCGTCGTCTCACCCACCGCGATTTCTAGTACGTCTGGAGCCAAGTAGCTGTTCCTCAGCTCCACTTCGATCGCCCCGGCTTTGTCTTCGGTGGATACGCTGGTTAGCCCCACGATGTGCAGAGCGCCCGAGAGAAGGACGAGCGCTAGCAAGACTACGGCAATAGCCGCAAAGGTCCGCCGCTCACGTCGGGTGGAAACTCTTCGCGCGGTGCCACGGCGCTGCTGGACGAACGCGACGACGGCCCCGACCACGGTCAGGAGGCCCCCGGACGCGAACAGCAGTGGAAGGACGAAGTCGAAAAAGCTGCTGGGATTGGGAATAAGAACAAGCCACGATAGGTTGACGAATCCCCAAATGGCAGCGATCACCAATGCCCACCTACCAAACCGCCATAGCAGGCCAGCAAAAATCACCGATAGCGCGATGGCAATGATGAAAAAGCCCAAGGTTGTGGGATCGCCGTCGATCAATGTGAGGGTGACAAAAACCAAAGAGACCAGAGCATCTAGAAGAAGCCCTACGATGGCGACACGCGTGTAGACTGGGCGACTCTTCCACTCACTCACCGAGGGCGTCGTTTCCGCCACTGTCTTCCTCCTTTGCATCGGCCTTTCGACTGCCGGCGATGAGAGTCTCGTCTAAAG
>JADFGN010000215.1 GCA_022567695.1 Candidatus Poribacteria bacterium
GACGCGAACATCAACTATGCCCTATGGCGCGGCTACCATATCTTAGCCAAGATGTTCCATGGCAAGCGGGCAAAAAAGCTTGCCCAAACCGTCACCGAATGGGTAGATGCCCCGACAGCGACTCAGACGGCAAAAAACCTGCCGTCCACCAGAGAAGCGGGCTGGGTGACGATGCCACATCGGTATGGGAGAACCACCATCCAACTTGCCATTCGCACCCCGAATCCGAAGAAGAAATCGAGCTATTGCTATCGGGTGCTTGTCACTAGCGATATGCAAGCTTCAATGGCAACCATCCTCATAGACTACGATGCGAGAGGCGGCGTTCCCGAAAGTAGTTTCTGCCAATCCAATCAGGGGTTGGCACAACGCAAACGGCGCAAACACAAATTTGTTGCCCAGCAGATGCTCACGCTTCTGTCACAACTGGCCCATAACCTCATCATTTGGCTCAAGGGGTGGATGACTTTATCGCTTTCCCAACATCTATCCACTTTTAACAATGAGGATTCTCATTGTGTTTCGCAAAAACTTTCGCTGGCAATCAAAACCATTTCGGGCTATGGCATCAAGCGGTTTGTCCGACAGATTCTCGGGTTAAGCGGAACGGTTATCATCAAGGGCAGTCAGGTCAAGCGGCTGGTACTTCACCGATTGTATCCGATGATAGACCGAATCCAGAGGGCACTTGGAGTCCTTTTGACCCCTTACCGAGTTCGTGTTTCGGTGAGCAGAACCTAGAAGCAACGCTATTGGACGAAATCATCTTCATTCCACCTGAGGGGCTGCGGCTGGCAGTTGTCCGAACTGCGAAACGACCAATACCAAATCAAGGATGTTCACCGTCCCATCAACGTTGACATCTCCGGGCAGGTCGTCACCGCTCTGCCCAAATTCAGAGGCCACGCGCACCAAATCCAAAATGTTGACGACTCCATCGCCGTTTATGTCTGCCGGTGACAGTGGCGTATCTGTGTAGGTGTCGCCGTTATCCACGAAGCCTACCTTGGCGTCAACATTTCTCACCACGACCGGCTTTGCACCTTCTGTGCTCGGTGGCGTGGTGAACGTGAGGTGTGTAGGCGTAATGCTGAGGGGCACGACTTTGATGCCACCGATAAGTACCGTTGCGCCGTCGAGTAAGTGTTCCCCTTCGATGGTCACCGGGTGACAGTATTTTTTCCGGGATTTTTCACGTTAAGAAAATAGTTGTACGGAAACTCACTGAGGCGGCAGATTTACGGGCTTTGTTTTCCATCCACGGTTTCTGAACACAAGACGTTATGCTCTTTCAGAAAAAGAATGGTAACAAAAAACTGCAACAGAATTGCAGTTGGCACGGAAGTTTGAACCACTTTCGAGGAGATTTTAATGTATCAATATTTACATGAAAGGGCATAAAGCAATTGAACAACGGCATTCGCTGCTCTCCGAGTGTCGCATAACGATTTGATAGGACTCCGATCCGCGAGTGCTTTCGGGATACGTTCCAGCAAATCCTTGATGTCGCACCATTCAACCGAGGCGTGGCGCATGAGCTCAGTGTAGACTTGACATCGCTTTGGACGATGGCGCGTTTTATGATCGACCTCCAGAATAATCACTCGCCGTCCGCTGCTAGCGGCTTCGCAGACCATTGAGAAACTGTCTTCGGTGACGAGGATCAGATCAGACAACGCGAAGATGGCTTCGACTGGATGAGCAATTTGGCTGTCCCGAGCTGCCAGAACACAGATCGGACAAAGGTTCGGATCGGACAGGTGTTCATCAATGACCTCCACAACCCGTGTCGGGGTTCGACGCGAAGTCGTCAGCAAGAGCTGGCAGTCCAATTTTGCAACTACACGCCGTAACACATCGATCAAGCGTAAAGCAGTACCTTCGGTAATTGTGTCGTAGCGATCTTCGCCGCCAATCAGAACGCCGATGCGCCGTCGGTCCGTGAGTGCCAAATCGGTCTGAAGTTGCTTTCGACGCGCATTCAATTTCTCCGGCGAAACCGCATTGGGAACGCCGATGGTTTTGCAGATGTTTTTTTTGTCTCGGTGTGGCCAATACATTTTGGGAAGAATTGCGAGATCAAAATAGGTCGTGCCCACAGGAGATGGGCGGCGGCAGGTCACGGTCTTGGCATTGAAAAGTTGGCCGACGAGCAGGTTGACCGTTGCAACAGAGGAGCCTGTTGAGAGGATGAGGTCTGCGCGTTTCACAGTGGAAATCTCAGTCCATGTTTCCGGCTGTAGCACCACACGAAGCAACCGTTTAATGAACCAGTCTGGGAGACTGCATCCACCAAAGATTCGCATGAGTATACGCAGGATATTATCCCGCCGTTTGCTCTGAAATTTAATCTCTACCCAGTGATAGTTGCAACCGGGGATGTTTTGAATGACGCCCAACGATTGGTTGTAATGTCCTGCTTTGCCGTCACTGAGGATGACGGCTCTGATGGATTCTTGGGGGCCGATTTTCGTGTTTGCCATAATAACTTGGCAATTGATTTAATGCCTATTCTATGATATACTGAAACACAGAAAGGAGTGTTTTGATGCGAATAACGTTAAACATTAATCTTGAACTGCTTGAAAGCGTAAAAGAACTTAGCGGCGCATCGACCAAAACCCAAGCTGTTGAGATTGCACTCCGGGAGTTTGTCCATTTGAAGAAACGCCAGGAATTGGCCGACCGCATCCTCAATTGGAAGGATTTTAATCTGACATTAGAAGATTTGGAGAAGATGCGTGGTGGAAGCTAAATGGAATATGACTGTGCGTTACTTCACCAAGACCGGCACTTTCCAATGATGCAAACCGAAGTGAATCTTAGGACCGTCCAACTTCCAGCTTCCTGACCAGAAGAATAGCCATAGGCTACTCCAACAACCCATCCGCTTTCATCCATTCAATCGTCTGATCAAATGCAGCGATTGTTTGCTTAACATCTTCCTCTGTATGTGCAGCCATCGCCATCCCGCCACCGCCAGAAATATCAATCCCATTGAGTAGCAACCCAGATCTCAGACTTCCTACCAACTCTGAATCGCTTCCACCTTTCAGTTTTCGATAGTCCCATTCGTCAGGATTAAAATCGGCGGCAAGCAGTTCGTGAACGCCATGACCAATGAAGAATTTGAGCCCAGAGAATTCGCCATAAACCGCCCAATCGAGACCATGCTGATCGATGACTTCGTTAAGCCCTTTTCGCAACACCGCCGCGGTATGGTTGACCTGTTCGTGAGGTACACCTGTCTTGACAATGTTCAACATCGCAATCCCTGCAGACGCTGATAAGGGATTTGCGTTGAAGGTTCCCGGGTGAGGCATTTTCTTACCGCGTTGCGTCTCCTCCTCCTCCTTGATAGAGATCAGGTTGATGATGTCCTTTTTCCCGACGACTGCGCCTCCAGGCAAGCCACCTGCCAAAATCTTGGCGAGCGTCGTGAGGTCGGGGGTTACCTGATAGTACCCCTGTGCGCCGCCAGGAGCCACACGAAATCCGCTGATAACTTCGTCAAAAATCAAAACGACCCCGTAATCGTGTGTGATTTCTCGGAGTTGCTTGAGGAACTCCCCGTTTGTTGGGATGAGACCAAAAGAACTGCCTGTTGGCTCCAGGATAATGCAGGCGATGTCCGAATCGGTTTGCAGGCACTTTTCGACGCCGTCAATGTCGTTCGGTGGACAAATTAGGGTCGTATCAATAACACCTTTTGGAATGCCCGGAATAGGTGCCTCAAAAGGTGGATTTGCCCCCAAGATAACGGAATCGTGCCAGCCGTGGAAGTGCCCTGCAAACTTTAATATCTTGTTTTTCCCCGTGTAAGTTCGTGCCAATCGAATTGCCATTAAGGTTGCTTCCGTCCCGGAACTGACGAAGCGGACCCGCTCGGCCGAAGGAATGAGCTCTTTCACTAAACTTCCCCACTCAAGTTCAAGCGGGTGGCAGGCACCATAGTGCGTACCGTGCCCCATCTGTTTCGTAACGGCTTCGACAATCTCAGGGACGTTATGTCCCAATAGCAGCGCACCGTGTCCTGCCCAGTAATCGATAAACTCCTTACCGCCAATTCCCCACTTCTTTGAGCCGTCTGCGCGTTCAATGTAAATTGGAAATGGTTCGGCGTGTCGGCTATCATGTGTTACGCCATCAGGGAAAATTTGGACAGCGTGTTGTGCTAATTCTCTGTCTTTTTCGAAAACTTTTTGATACCGTTCGAGGATTGTAGATGACATCCGTTTGCTCCTTCAATTTTTCGTAGATGACGGCGATGTGCCGTTTAGCTGAATCCGTTGCGCCTAATCAAGCGATAGCGATTTTACTCTAAAACCACATTTGAGTCAATCACAAATTTTCCCAACGAATCTCATGACAGGAAAGATCTTCTCATGATTCGCTCCATTTCTATTGATCGCGTATTTAGCCGTTGCCCTTACGTTCCACACCCTTTCGATGACTCACAAGCCAGAACGCAATACCGATATAGGCTGTCAACGGAAAGGAGAGAAGCGCAGTGGAAAAGGCGATTCCTTCCAACCCCCATAACTTCATGAACACGAGGTTCAAAAATGGATTAAGGATTGTTCGTATGACCGTTGCTGAGAAAATAAAGGTGGTGTTTCGTAGCGCGAGATGGGCGCGAATCAACAATCTACTGATCAAGCGAGGCAGCGTCCCAATGAGGTAAATCCCAAACAAGGACGCAACATGTAGCCGTTCAGGTTTCTCTATCACGCCGTATCCATACAATATTTCTACAATGGCAATGCGGAAATGATAGAATCCGAAAATCACCGGGCCCATCACAGCAAGGAGAACGAGAATCCCTTTCCAAACACTGTATCGGAGTTGTTGAAGGTCGGCATCAGCAGAGATTGCCGACCAATGGGAAAGCAACACGGGCATAATAACCCCCGTCACGGTTTCAGGGATGGCACACAGCTTGAGGGTATAATCCAATTTGGACACGGAACCGATTCCTACCGAACTTGCCATTCCACGGTCCACGACGGGGTTCATTCCATCTGAGATAGCCGCTCCCATCATTGTGATACACTGTTTGATAAACTGTCCCATTTTCTCATATGACCGCCACCCCGCAATGCCGAATAATCCGGTCATTTTAAGCGAAAATCGACACGCAATAAATAGCACCATCCCTTGAAAAAGTTCACCGATGATAAGCGCGAAGACAATGCTAAAAAGACCAAGCGATCCTTTGAGAGTGTAGATTAGCCCAATGACAAGGGGCACACGAAGTCCGTGCATAATCACCGGCAGATAAAATTGCTGATACGCATCTAAAACGGCTTTGAACAGCCACCGAACCGAGGCGGCAATTGTGAAAAATGTGAAACCGAGAATAATCCCAAGTATGGCTTTGGCATGGAGGTCCGGTTGAGGTAAGAAGAAACGGGTGATGAGATAGGAGAGAGTTGAAAAAACACAGCACAGCCCTCCCATGCAGATTAGATATACCGAGAAGATTGCTCGCAGACAGGCGTTGGCAGCGGCATGGCTTTTGGCACGTTCCTCTGTTAGCAAAGGAATCAGCACTGAATAAACAGAAGCAGAACTCAAGAGCTCAACCAGAAAGATTGCAACCCCCCAGTGATAATAAAGGAAATCCATCTCCGGATTTACACCAAACCAGTTGGCGAGAATTGCATAGATCAGCAGTGTACCGGCTCGACCCATCAAGCTTAATGGCGTCACAATCAGGACGTTTTTGAGAATAGATCGGTCGGTCGCTGAGATAAGATTTTTGATCATGACGGCAGGTTATCGATTTTATTTGCAGATGGCAAGTTATCGCTGGCTATTATATACATTTGCAAATCGTTGTCAATATGAAATAGCACCTGACCGGACTATTTAATTCTCGGAAGTTTAGACTGTATATCTGTAACTCACGGGGAATTTCCAAAAAAGGTCTTGACATCTCCCCTCCCTTTTTGTTATCATTCTAGCCGCTTTGATTTGCCGAGGTAGCTCAGTCGGTAGAGCAGTGGACTGAAAATCCATGTGTCGGCAGTTCGATTCTGCCTTTCGGCATTTGGAATAGACAGCCTCATCGTATATGATGAGGCTGTTCTTCTAATGAGCCGATGTAGCTCAGGGGCTAGAGCAGCTGATTCGTAATCAGCAGGTCGGAGGTTCAAATCCTCTCATCGGCTTCCCTCCTTATTCCACTTCAAGCACTTGCTTTTCGTCGTTTAATCATAGCCTTTATTTTGCTTCTCCAGCCTGTCCTAAACTTTTCAATACTCGATGCGTCTACAATGAAAGGATGGCTCATGAAAGGGGAACCCAAATGGGAACTGGATCGCTTCCTCGTTGAGAGAGTTCAAGATGGGGATTCCTCTGCTTTTGGAGAATTGGTTCAAAAATACCAAAAGCGAATTTACGAACTCGCCTATAGTTTTACCCATCACCCCGAAGATGCGTACGATCTTTCTCAGGAGATCTTCCTCAAAGCCTTTAGAGCCTTGAAGCGATTCAAGGGGCAATCTTCTTTCTATACTTGGATATACAAGATTGCCAAGAACGCATGCATTGATTATACACGACGTAGAGCAGGACATACCCATATTTCGTTTGAGGAAGAATTTCCCCCTGATAATTCTGAACTTCATCCATATTGTTACGGCGATTTGGTGCCTCGTGGTTTGGAGCAAAAGGAATTGGGGGTTGAAATCAAGAAAGCTATCCAGCAACTTTCCCCTCGTCAAAAGCAAGTTTTTACTCTGAGACACTACGAGGGATTGGCTCTACGCGAAATTGCTGACGTTCTTCATTTACGTATTGGAAGCGTTAAAGCTCACCTGTTCAGCGCAACGCGAAAATTGCGAGGATTACTTGCTCTTTACTTGGAAGAATAACCATGAGATGCAAACCTGCCGGACGATTATTGCCTGAGTTCATTGAAGGAACGTTATCTCCAAAGCAAGTTGATTCGCTAGCAAACCATCTCGATAGTTGCCCGCATTGCCAAACCGAGTTGGAAAGGCTTGAAAAGGTCATACGACTTGCCAGCAATTTACCGGTAACCTATCCTTCTCCAGAAGTTTGGGAAAACTTTTGGCCTGAACTTCGTATGAAAATCGAACAGGAAGCTCTTGTCGAAAGCAACCGTCTCCCCTTCTGGATGCAACGAAATGCTTGGAAATTGGCGAGCGGTACATGTCTCTTGATACTATTAGTCAGTTTATGGGGAATCTCGGGTTTGGGCTTATTCAGGGCACCGGTGACTCAAGCTTCCATGGACCGGTTAATCTTTCAGTATTTCACGAATGAAATCTCTGCAGACGGATTCCAAGAACAGTTAGATTATGAACTTCAACGGATAGATGGAGGGCTCAGTCTGAGTGGTGTCGATGACCTCCATTCGCAAGTGACCTTGAGTTCTGATTCTGTTGGGCAACTTTCTACTTCCCGCGATTTGCTTAATCAGTTTTTTCAGGTGATTGCCACCGAAATCGATCTCAAGTACTTTGAAGATGAAGACCTCATCGATCTGATTTCTTTGCAGAATGGCAAATTTGCCTTTGCTTCTCTTGATTAGGGACATGGAACGAATAAATCGTCCCACGTGATAACCCGTCATGTCATCTTGAGGCTTTGCGAAAGATCTCTTTCCACGGAGATTTTTCACTGCGTTCAGAATGACATTAGGATTGTTATTTTTTACCAAGTCCCTTAAAGCACTTAAAATCCTATCCGCAAATTCCCAAGAGAACTATTTTTATATGACTGTAGAGACGGTAATCTTTTGACTCTGGGGTTACAGAGTCAGTCGAATAATTGGCAAGAAACCCTCGAATTCATTCGTGGGAGGAGTCACTTTAAACAAATAGTTACTTAAGGAGGCTATCAATGAAATATCGTTACTTGTTGATACTTGCGTTACTCCCCGTTGCACTGGCTCTTGTGATCCTCATACCGCGTATCAAAGCTGAAACACCTCTTCCTCAACGGAAGAATCCAAAGGCGATGACGGAGCTAATCGAAACCCTCAAAATTTGGAAGCTAGTTAATGCGGTCGACCCAACGTCAGATCAGGCTGTTCCGTTGCTGGCTAAGTTCAACGAGTTGGAAGAATTAAAAGCGCAATATCGGCAGGAATACCGGCGGGCAATGAAGCAGTTAGAGCAACTGAAGGATGCTGAAGTTGATTCTGAGACGAAACGCGCTGAACTTCAAGCTGCTTTAAATCACTTTCGCAACCTTGAAGAAAACTTTATTGAACAGCGGAAAAAGACCAACGAAGCGATTAACCAGATTCTAACCCTGGAACAACAGGTGAAATTTAAAGTATTTATTGATAGCTACCGCCGGGATTTAAAGAAAACGCTACTGACTCTGATCGCGCTCCAAGACTCCGCATCTAAGGGGAAATTGAAAGACCTGAATGTAGGTGGGACTGTAAGTAGATAATCGAAGTCTCGTCCTTGCTTGGTTTTGTGGAGAGGTAAGATTAAAGTTGTCTAATCGATTTGTCGTTTAGGCAGCTTTTTTTATTCGAGGCCATCTATTGTGAGTGTTGAATCCTCTTCAAGGTTTTTGATTTCGGCAAGGATACCCGGGTCGGGACTCAGTTCATACGCCTTTCGATAAGCTTTGAGTGCCGCTTCAGCGTCTTGAAAATAGGAGCGGTTAATCTCACCAATCTGATTCCAGGCATCCACGTCATTCGGGTCGAGTTCAGTGATACGCGTATAAACCTCAAGTGCTTTATCATAGGAGCGCGTCTCCCCTTCGCGTCCACGCGCAGCAGCCCGCGCATAGAGCATCCCAATCAGTTCGTCTGTTGCTTCGGTGTGGTTTGAATCTTTGTCCATGACCTCTTCAAGGAGATCGACCGACTGCGCTTCCAATTGACCGATCTTTGCCATATCTTCATCGGTGAGTTCCCGATCAACAAACCGAAAATCCTGGAGCATACGACGATACGTTCGGGATAATTGTAGACGGGCTTGTAAACCAATTGGCGTCGGTTCAAACGGCAATCTAACCAACTCAGCATCACTCTCGATGGCTTTCTTATAGTGTTCGGTAGCGCGGTCAAATTTTTTCATGCTTTGATATAGCACACCCAAAAGGTAATGTGCTTCCGCATGGTTTGGATCTTTTTCAAGAACTTTACGAAATTTTTCAACCGCTGCCTCTTTTTCGCCATCCTCCCGCAACAACTTCCCACTTAAAAGGTAAACATCGATATGCTCGGGCTGGATCTGCTCTGCACGTGCAACGCGCTTTCTGGCGTCTTTTACCCAACTCCCATGGGAGTAAATCTCCGCCACACGCAAGTAGACATGAAGCAAAGCACTGTCCAGATGGCTGGCTTCACCTGGTGATTCCTTTTTAGCTGATTCAATAGCTCGGATGGCTTGCCAATACGCGATTGCAGCTTTTGCAAGATCTTGTACTGCAAAATACTCGTTCGCCTGTTTGATGGTTTTTTGCACTTCTGACAGCGGTAGTAGGTCAGATTCCGTTTCCCCTTTTCGGGTATGCACAAGAATCAGTGAGATGAACAGCAAGACAATCACCGCTTCAATGTAAGGCAGCCAGTTACGCGAGAGAATCTGGGATTTTTCGCCGCTTGTCATATTTAATTCCCTCCTATCAACCTTTGCTGATTGTGTCTAAAATTTCCAAGAACTTTTCCGGTTCCACAAATCCTTCAAGTCGTTTCAACGGCTTTCCTTTCGAATCCAGGAAGATGACAACAGGCAAACCGGGAATTTCGTATTTTTCCGTCAGCCGTTTCACCTCCTTAGAGCTTCTACTAAAATCCAGCTTGATGTTGACGAAATTGGATAGCCTAGACGCGACTTCGGAATCGGAATAGGTAAATTTGTCGAGTTCTATGCAAGCCGCGGCAAACGCCGGACGTATTTCGATACCAGTGCCACCGTCCACGCGAACGACGATCCGGTCTACATCGTCGAAGTTTATCCCGCGGGTACGAAACTGGTCGACAACGGCCTGCCGGTGTTCCGGTTGTATTACACGAACGACGACGACGGCGAACGCAAAATAGGCAGTGACTCGCAACTGACGTTTACCGCACCGGCGGACGGGGACTATCTGGTCCGTGTCAGCGACGTTCGCGGCCTGGGGGGAAAGAACTTCAAATACACATTGACCGTTCGCCCGCCGCAGCCGGATTTCCGCGTCACGCTCTCCGGCTCAAAAGCGACGGTGCCCTCCGGGAGCGGGCAGCGACTGACGGTCAAAGTCGACCGCATCGACGGTTTCAACGGCGAGATCCGAATCGACGTCAGCGGAATGCCGCCCGGTTTCGCGGTGACGTCGCCCATCATCGTGCAGGCCGATCATCTGACCGCAAGCGGCGTCATCACGGTCGAAGCGTGGGTCACTCCGACAGTCAGGCCGAAGAGCAAACCCAAAAAGGGCGGCAAGAAGGGCGGCAAGAAGGGCGGCAAAAAACAACCCTTCCGTCCGGCGGTCGCCGTGAAACCGGTTGACTGGTCGAAAGTCAAAGTCACCGCAACCGGTTGGCTGCATGGAAAACGCGTGATGAAGACTCTGCCCGCCTTCGGTCCTGTGCAGGTTTCTCCGAAACCGAAGGTGTTGGTGCGGTTGGTTCCGGACGTTCGTGCGAAACCGCAAGCGGGGACTGGGAAATCGATGGGATTGGTGATTGCGCCCGGTACCACGATCACGGCCATGTTGCTCGTCGAACGCAACGGATTCAACGGCGATCTCCGTTTCGACGTCGACCATCTGCCGCACGGCGTCATCGTCGACAACATCGGACTGAGCGGCATCCTGGTCCGAGCCGGGGAGACGAAACGCCGCATCGATCTCACCGCATCGCACTGGGTTCCCGAAACGACGCGGCTCATCGACGCGGTCGCGAAAGGCCAGGGAAATCAGGCCTCGACGCCGATTGTGCTTCATGTTAGACGGAAATAGCGGTTGGTGTCGCCGCGCGGCCGTTGGCCGAAACGAAGTCTGAGCGATTAGCGGTTAGCAATTAGCGAGGTGAACTTTGAGCGATCCGCTTTTCTCTGTAGCCGGTCAGGTGGTGCTTGTTTCCGGCGGCAGCCGTGGAATCGGCAAGGCGATTGCGGAGGGTTTCGCCAAGCGCGATGCGCAGGTCATCGTCACCGGGC
>JADFGN010000216.1 GCA_022567695.1 Candidatus Poribacteria bacterium
GGGATGAAAGCGGTCTCCGGCTTTAGTCCGTCTTTCAGAGCACGAATCAACAACGACGCTGCACGGTAGCGCGTTTCTTGGCCATCTCGGTGTGGAGCCGTTCGCAAAGCTGTGAGGATGTCAGTTGCTTCGATAAGTTCAGGTGTGATATTTCCGTGCAAATCAAGGCTTGCAGAGATTAGCACATCATCCCCTACGACAGCTCGAATCGCGCCGACGAGATCGCTTTCGCCATCTCCGATATCTTCAACCTCCATCGCACCATGCAACGCGAGGCAAACGCCATCGAGTTGACCAGCGGATGCGAGTTTTTCCAAAAGTTCATTTTTCAGCGAAAGATACGTTTCCTTTTCGATAATCCCTGATGGGGTTCCTCTCGCAAAAAGTGTCGGGATTAACTTGACGCCGTTTTCATCGTAGAGTTGCTTGAGTCCGCCCTTTGGAAGAATATCCTCCCCCCGCTGCACAACGAGATCTTTCATGCCGGTCAGCAATGGCGAAAACGTCGTTCCTTCGTGACTAATGCCTCCGATTGCAATACGCATGAGATTCTCCTCATCTGTGTAAAACGTAAAACATGAAGGATTTCACATTTTACGTTTTACGCTTCACACGAGTTTTTCAGTTAACGCGTAGAGCGGGCAGCCTGCCCGTTGCCAAGCCGGCCGATAAGAGAACAAGCTGGATGAGCGCCTGCTCTACTTTTGACCCATAAGTGAAAAACTCGTAGCTTCATGCATTACAGTTCCCGAATGCGAATATTACGAAATTGAACAGGCCCGTGATCGCCCTGCAACATGAAGGGACCTTTGGCTGGATTATCGTCACCCAATTGTCCTCCCGTTGGCCCGTTGATTGTCACGTTATCATGAATTTTCACGCCATTCAGAAATACGGTCAGAGTCATGCCTTCGATTGTTGCATCTATCGTTTGCCACTCTCCTGCCGGTTTACTCGCCTCTACATCTGGGGACTTTTGGTTGTAGAGTGCGCCATTCTCCGCCGGATAAGAATAGGTTTTCCCTAAGCTGTCCAGCACCTGAAGTTCATACCGGCCACGGAGGTAAATACCGCTGTTGCTATTTTCTGGAACACGATATTCGATATGCAATTCGAAATTGCCGAACTCTCCCTCCGTGATGATGTCTACGCCTTTACCTGTATTGTCAAGGATGCCGTCGTGGACAACCCACTTGTGCTCTCGATCTGGATGGCGCATCTGCCAACCCGTGAGGTCATTTCCATTAAAAAGTTCAGTCCATTCGTTAGCCATAAATTTTATTGAACTCCTCTCAGTTAGTTAAAGTTTGGACAATTTTCTAAACGATAGTTGTGTACGTCATTTTCCAAAATCGACGATTCCATCTCGGACTTTACGTTTTACGAATCGTAACACGATCGCCACGTTGCAATCTAAGGACTCGTGAGGCATTTCCCTGATTGATCGAAATCTCCAACCGCCCAAAGCTGCCGACAATCGCTAAAAATGCTCCGACTGCGGATTCGGCGTATGAGCGGTTAAGACCATGTATTTCCACATTTTTTGCTGTGATGACGAAATCTCGTTGCATAACAAACGATTCAAGCATTTCATGGGAGATATTGGTAATCAGATTTCCGAATTGGTCGATCCAGATCACCTGCCCGATCAGCTCCTTCTCAGTCACTTGAGGCGTCAGAATGGGAAATCGCACAGGGTCATTAATTGGTTGCCCTAGCTCGTTGAGGGGAATCCCTTTCGATAGGTGTGCCGCAACTGGAGCGAAAATATCCCTGCCATGAAACGTGTGACTGATTTGAGGCAAGCAGTAAGCCGAATTATCCACAGCAACTGCACGGTAAGCGGTTTCACCACAACAGAAGATATGACTCAAAATTCCGTTGTCCGGACAAACGAAGCTGGCTGTTTCCGTTTGACAAACAATTGCCTGACGTGAACTGCCGACTCCCGGATCTACGACGATGACATGGATAGTGTCGGGCGGGAAATAGCGATACGCAGCGTCAATGATAAACGCCGCAGCGCGAATGTCCTGCGGCGGAATAGCGTGCGTAATGTCAACAATGTGGACGTCCGGATTGATGTTCAAAATCACGCCTTTCATGATACCGACATAGAGATCGCTGCTCCCAAAATCCGTTGTCAACGTGATGATTCTTGATAGAGAAGGAGACGTAAAGTCCATAGCGGTATCCTTGACATCTTTCACATTTTACCGAATATGCCATACACACCTTCAAAAGTTTACCCGAATCGCTCTTAAGTATCAAGGTCAAAAGGTATCGAAAAGAAATTGCAAGTTGACGAAGTATCGGTCATGTGCTATTATTTAAGATTCTTCCTCTGAGGTTACGAGAAGTATAATTACGAACATTTGGAAAATCCAAGCTAAATATGAACATTAAAAACCATTTCAAGAATACGCTCCTCGCAGGAGTTCTAACGCTAGTACCTTTGGGGGTAACATACTTTTTTTTAAGATTCCTTTTTACGACAATCGATGGATGGCTCGCTCCAATCGTGGAAGGCGTCTTGGGAAAACGATATCCGGGGATCGGATTGTTCGCGACAGTTCTGATCGTCTATCTCGTTGGAGTGATTGTATCCAACATCGTCGGCAGGAAGTTGATCGGTGTCGGTGAGCTAATTTTAACGAAAATCCCGCTTGTGCGCGATGTGTACGCGCCTGTCAAACAGCTTGTGGATATGGTTCTGATTCCATCAAAGTCGAAAAATTTCAAAAGAACTGTGGCAATCAAAACACCCGGATCACCTATTCGCGTCATCGGTTTCGTGACCGGGCAGGCACGGGAAGAAGGAAACCGTGTGCCTCTTCTTTCCATCTTTGTTCCCACTAGCCCGAACCCAACAACAGGCGTCCTTCTGTTCTGCGACCCCGAAATTGTCTATGAGACAAATATCAAGCCTGAGGCTGCTATGAAACTGCTGGTGTCGGGAGGAATCGTTGCCCCGCCCGATTTCACCATTCAACAGATGTTGCAGCCCATTACGAAAAAAGATGTGACATCTGAAATTTAATCACGAATCCAACGAAGGAATCATAACATGCAAAAGAAATTATCAGGCGTGTTAATTTGTATCGGTGCTTTCGTTTTCCTGTTCGGCGGTTGGAACTTTGCCTATGCAAAGGGAAAAATTATCTCTGGAGAAATTGTTGTGCCGTCTGAACGCGGATAGGAATCGGTTTTTCCAGAGTGCAACGCTTGATTTAGGAGGATTGAAAATGCCAAGAGAGCTTGTTGCAATCGCACCACGGACGCCTGTACTCCGTGAATATGATGACCCCCCACTCCAGTCGGGCGAAGTACGAATACGGAGCATCTTCTCTGCTCCCAAGCATGGCACCGAACTTCGCGGTTATCGTGCGAACACAAAAGATCAAACTTCTCCTTTCGAAGGGGAACGACGCCTTCATGTGGGAAAGGGTGGACCTCCGAGATTTCCAAAGTCATTGGGAAACATAGCGGTTGGTGAAGTGATTGAGGTCGGCGAAGGTGTCACTCGCTTTAAGCGCGGCGATCGCGTTTTCAGTCACTTGCCGATTCGTGAGACTCACACCGTTCACGAGCGACGTTTAGAAATTGCACCCGACGGCATGTCTAATGAAGCGATTGCGTACTCGGATCCAGCGGGTGTAGCGCTGAGTGCCGTTCGAGAAAGCAAAATCTGCCTCGGCGATCGCGTGGCAGTGCTCGGACTTGGCGCAATCGGACAGATGGCATTACAGATTGCACGACTTCAAGGGGCGCGATGGATTGTTGCCACAGATCCGATTTCCATCCGTCGTGAACTTGCTAACAAACACCGCGCAGATCTAACTCTTGATCCGATTGCCGAAGATGTCGGATTGGTGATCAAAGATCAGACGGACAAAATTGGAGTGGATGTCTCGCTAGAAACGAGTGGCACTTACCCCGGGCTAAACGACGCGTTGCGTGCTACGGGCTATGGTGGAAGGATCGTTTCTTCGGCCTATTACACGGGAGACGCCCGCGGATTGAGCCTTGAAGGGGAATGGCACCGAAACCGCATTACTATCATTTCCAGCCGAGATATGAGCGAGCCATTGCGCGATCACCCGCTGTGGAATTCAAAACGGCTGCTTGATGAAGCATTTCAACTATTGCGTGAGGGACGACTTTCGGCGGAAGGCTTGGTGCATCCGATTGTTCCGTTCAGCGAAGCGGCTGAAGCCTATCGAGAAATTGATGAATCACCGGAGAAAAGCATCAAGTTGGGGATTAGTCATGAGGTGTGATACCTAGCGCGTAGATAAGAACCGTTCAGGTCAAGTATAAAAAATGAGATAACCCAAAGCACCCACTCCTTTGATTTAAGGAAGAACTATGCAATTGCTAAACCGGACAGCGATTATTACCGGTGCTGCGTCTGGCATCGGTCGTGCAACTGCCCTCCGATTTGCCAGCGAAGGCGCGAAAGTTGTTGTGGCAGACATCAATGATACTGGTGGCTCGGAAACCGTTCAACAAATCAAAGCACAAGGCGCATCCGGATTGTTTATCCACACCGATGTAACGGTTGCGGCAGAAATCGAAAAACTGGTCAGCCAAACGCGCGCAGCTTATGATAGGATAGACATTCTGATCAACAACGCAATGTTCTGCGAGGGAGATGATATTCTGACCATTGACGAAGAACTCTGGGACAAAAACATCCGAGGGTGTTTAAGCCAGACTTTTCTCTGTTGCAAAGCCGTGTTGCCACACATGATGAGTCAGGGCAAAGGGGCAATTGTCAACATCGCATCGGTAAATGCGTTGCTTGGTCTCAGCGAAGAGGCTTACAGCGCGGCAAAAGCAGGCATTATCTCCTTAACCCAAAACATTGCTGTGCGTTATGGGGAACATGGCATTCGTGCAAATGCGATTTCTCCGGGGTCAATTCAGACGCCGTCGTGGGTATCCATTCTTGAAAAAGATCCGGATCTTTTTGAGCGTCTAAGTAAATGGTATCCGCTCAAACGGATTGGACAGCCAGAAGAGATCGCGGCGGCTTCACTTTTCCTCGCGTCAGATGAAGCCTCTTTTGTGACTGGCACAAACCTTGTTGTCGATGGTGGACTGACTGCTGGACTTAAACGCATGGGAGACGAATTGGTTGGAGAACCGAGTTCGGACCAGCGAATATGAAGCCACCATTGATTTTGTAGCGTTAGCTGTAAATAGTTGGACTCAGACCTAGCAGGTTTGGCAAATCAAATTACAGGCGAGAAGATATGAAAATCGCTGCACGAACGGATAAGGGGAAACTCCGCAAACTCAACGAAGACCTTTACTATGTCGATGAAAAAAGCAATCTGCTCGTTATTGTCGATGGAGTGGGCGGACATAATGCGGGTGATGTCGCCAGCCAGATTGCCGTCGCGGTATTTCACGAATGGGTAGAGGGAATGATTTGCCAACAGCCCGCCGATTTTGATGTCAGTCCAGATGAAAAACTCAGGATATTGAAACAACTGGCTATAGAAGCCAATCGACGCATCTACGACTATTCACAACAAAACAGCTTGTCTGATGGAATGGGAACAACGCTCATCGCTGGATTTCTCATGCCCTCTCACCTTGTCTACGTTCATGTCGGAGATAGCAGGATTTACGTTTTGCGAGATGGCGTCATTCAGCAAATTACCAAAGATCACTCGCTCGTTCAAGAAATGGTTGATAGGGATGTACTAACGCTTCAAGAAGCGCGTATTCATCCACAGCGAAATATCATCAGCCGAGCTGTTGGGTTGGAGTCGACCGTTGAAATTGATTGCGGCATGCATCCAGTTCATTCCGAAGATGTCATTCTTGTCTGCACCGATGGGTTGCACGACATGATCACTGATGACACAGAAATCGCTAATCTCATCGCGTCAGCACCGGATCTCGACGCCGCAAGTCGCGGGCTCATCGACAAAGCACTCGATTACGGGGGTGAAGATAACGTGACACTTATCCTTGCAACTTTCAGCTAAATTGTTACACCCCGCCACTCGTCTTTCGCGCATGTGACGTCAATTACGTTACCGTCTGGATCTTCCACCTTGAACGATCGGGTCGGCAGTTGATCGGCATCGATATCATCGCGTGTTTTTATATTATCGCGCAATAACGTTGCTCCACTCTCTTGAAGTGCCTTGTAGACACCCGCCAAATCTTCGACAATTACGCCAAAGTGAATAAATTCTGTGCCTTCCTCAAGTGGCGTCCGCTCCTTACCGTCATACTGGATAATCGTCATATTCGAGGTTCCGTCTGTGAGATCTAGCCCTCTGCCACCCGGCCGATAATCTACATATTTCAAACCGATCATTTCGTAAAAGCGCCGAGAAGCTTCCATATCCTTTGCGCGGAGCGCGATGTGTCTCAAAAATGCCATTTTCGTTTCCTCCTGCGAATGTGTTAGCCAAAACATATTCCTATTGATAGCGCAGATAATAGTGGATTTTCTCATGAAAGTCAAGAAAAAATGGACGATTTCTGTTGGCTAATATGCCACGACTCGTCCTTCTCCACGTGGATCTGTTCCTCCGGCTTGCACAGACTTTTCCTCCGCAACCGTAATACCATGACCAGGACCGCCAATACTCAAGCATGCCCTAACTTCATGTCCCTGTTTTTTCAGTGCGTCCAAAACCGCGTCTCCGATTCGCTCTTCGACCTGAATGGGTTCGGCTCCCTCGCTATGCACACGAGGTGAATCCAACGCTTCTTGAATGTTCATTTGCAGATCGATGAGGTTCGCTGTGATGCTGAATTGGTTGTTCGGGATGGTACGACCACCAGGAATCCCATAGGTCGCAAAAGGGCAATCGCCTCGCAACGCGATGATTGGTGACATATTATGAAGCGGACGCTTTCCAGGTGCAATCGAGTTAGCAAGTCCAGGTCGGGGATCGAAACGGGCAACGCCGTGGCCAAGTAACAGCCCCGTGCCAGGCACAGTAACCATTGAGCCAAATCCCCCACCGTGTGTCTGTGTGAGGGCAACAAGATTTCCGTGAATATCCGCAGTAGAAATGTGGCTGGTACAACTAATTGGCTCAATGGCAACAATTTCTCCGCGTTGAGGAGATTCCAATCCATGCTCCAGACGGGTATTAAGTTCAGCCACAAAGTCACCCGAAAGCTCTTGGGAAGCATCGATCTCCACAAACTTCGGATCGCCAAACCGACTCAACCGCTCTGACCAGCAGATTTTCATAGTTTCCGCAAAGAGATGCATCCGTTCTCCAACAGACAAATTCGAAATATCGTATCTTTCGACTAGCCGAAGCATCTGCAAGGTCGTAAGTCCACCCGCGCCAAGGGGTGGAGTATAAAGTCGGTATCCTCGATAACATATTTGGTACGGTTGGATAACGCGGGCACGATAGTTTTGAAGGTCTTCCAGAGTCAGACATCCGCCGGTTTCTTGAATATGACTCGCAATTTTTTGGGCAATCGAGCCGCAGTAAAAAGCAGCAGGACCTCCTTCGGCGATGGTTTCCAGTGTTCTAGCCAGGTCGGGGTTTGTCAATCGTTCCCCCGGTTTTGGCGGTTGTCCATTTTTGAGGAACACACGCGCTGTCTCCGGGAATTCCTGTTTCCATCGTTCAGCTTGAGCGGCGATGCCGTTTCGATTAGACCGATTCGGAACAAATCCATAGCGGGCAGATCTAATGGCAGGTTTGAGTATCTCGGCAAGCGGCATAGTGCCGAATTTCTCAAGTGCCAAACACAATCCCGCCACGATGCCAGGGACGCCAACCGACAGCGGGCCGTGGATATTCACTCGCCCCGGCACTCGATAGCCTGCTAGAGTGTCCGTATCTTCAATGGAGAACATGTTCTCTGAAGCGGCAGTCGGTGCAACGGTGTTGTAGTCGATAGCAACGACTTCTTGTCGATCGGCGAGGTGAATAACCATGCAACCGCCGTAGCCTGCCACACCGTTGTGGCTTGGTTCGACGACCCCTTCAGTGAAAGCAGCCGCGACAGCCGCATCGACGGCGTTGCCGCCCTGTTGAAGAATGAGCATTCCAGCCTTTGCGGTTCTCGGATGCGGTCCAGCGACGGTTCCGTATTTTCGTTGACGTGGATTCACAGGTATTGTCCTTTCGTTCAGGGGTGCAACCTCTTGGCAACAGGAGGGCATAGAAAAGCGCAATTTGATACGTTGTTGAGTATAATGGGTTCTTGGGAGAGTGAGGATGCCTCACTGAAAATGAACTACCGAATCAATTCGCCAACAGCACAAGCCTCTCATAAAACCCAACCGCCTGCCGATAAATCCCTTCGACTTCATTCCGCTGAGCTGCATTTTCATACCGTTCCGAATCGGCTTCGGAGGCTGCCAGTAACTCTCGGCACCAGTCTGCGTAAAAGGTTGCCGATTCCCGTTTTGGCTTCATCGGCCCACCGATTTCGATGTAAATTGGGTTTGTGTGCGCTAATCGTACGGTTTGATCGTTTTTCTCGTACGCGCGTGCAACAATCCAACTGCTCTCATCTATCGCCAATTCGACCTCTTCATTAATCTCGCTTGCATTTACTCCTGCATGAAACTCATGAATAACCTCGCCATTTAACAAAATCTCGGCGCGTTCTAAAGTTGCTTGAGAGCGGACTTTTATCGATCCTTTCCGGCGAAATACGCCACCTGAATCAACCTGAATGGTCTCGCCCAGTTGCGCGCCATCGAGCTCAAAGAAAAGCATCGGTCCATTCGTCGCAAAAGCGTTCCCAGACTTGACAGCATGAAACCAATCTTCATAGCTGAATGATTCAAGTGGGGCATACAGACGATTGTAGCCGACAGGATTTCGAAGCACGCCGGAAGCGGAACCAGCGGAGATTGGCAATTTTAAGCCGAGGTTGAGATAGTGATAGTAAAGATCGAGTACGTTGTTTGCAAATCCTGCATATCCCGGATAGCGCGCCTTGTCGCGAGGCTTTCCCCATGCCTCGTTATCCATCACAGAAGCACGGTGAAAGTGGTTGTTGAGGATACCGATTGTGTCGATAACTCCCATCGCGACATTGACCGGGGCTTCCCACCAGAATGGCTTTTCCTGATCGACCAACGCCCCTTGCTTACGGGCTTCAGCGCAATAGTGCCAGCCTGTTGGATACCATCTTGATGCCTCCCCGAGCTCGACAGGTTCATCCAAGTTCATCAACATGACCGCCCCACCGCCACGTTCATCCTCCTGAGATAAAACGCCGTACAGGTGAAGCGCATTGACGACGACAATTTTTTCAGCGGGGATCGGCTCATCCGCCCACGCGGTCTGGTTGTTCCAGACGGTGAGATCTGGTGCAACATTCAGATCTTCGGCGAGGATGAGGTGTGCCATTTCATCCAAATTACGATGGATATGAAATTCGCCAGAGTACCAACCGAGTTCAGCCATGTTAATCCAACGTTCCAATTCATACTCGACCGTTTTCATTTGTCCGGCGGCCATCGTGATGTGTTCAAAGATAGAGCGATACTCTTTTCCTTTTTCAATCAGGATGCTCGCGTCACCCGCAGGTAGTTCGATTTCAAACACACCATCGATTGTGAAGTGACTGTCGCGTTGGTACTCAACGCCGTTGGTCGCGTAATAACTTTCTCCATCGGATGCGGTGAGATGAACCCGACAGGAGGTTGGCGTCGAACGCCCTTTTTCTCGAATCTCAACTTTCAAAATGCTTGTGTTAGCCATGCTGGCCTCCTCAATCAAGGATGTCCCTCGAAAGTGTAAACTCACTCAAACGCTTGGTATGAGTTATTGGAAAACAACACCCCGGCTGTCTGTGAACGCCGGGTGTGTTGACATGCAAACATCCGGTGGCTTCCGACAATGATGGTAATTGTCGCACCAAAGTCGTGTTAGTAACCGTTCAGGCAATCTCTGGAGAACGTTCATGAAGTGGTTTTTCTGCCACCGCCGGGAGGACGACGCTCCCGCGGAGCTTGGTTCGGCAGGAGCCTCACCCTCCCACCTGAACGGTTACGTCGTATTATATTTTGATTCTTTACTTTCGGGCATTCAGTTTTCCAGGTGTCACCACCAATTGCATAAAGTCTCCAGTACCATCAGGGAACCTGCCGATGGCAGTATCTTTCTTCTGTTTACCGAATTTGACTAAATCCAATATCTGGTTTCCCCGTGCGTCGGTGTCGACGAGCATAACAGTTTCGCCACTTTTTGATAGCTTGAAGTTGGTGTGAAGTCCCGGTTGGTCTTTTCCATCTTTATCTGTCCAGATAATCAGATATCCGCCGGGGGCGATCTTTGTATTTTCGGGAAATGCCCATTTGCGCGGATTCTTTCGGCTGTCACTGAGATACATTCCCGACAGATTGACCATCTCAAGGCTTCTGTTGTGAAGTTCGATCCAGTCATCATGTTCGCCCTGCGGATCGGTGATGCTCTGCGTATTGTTTGCCATCAGTTCGTTGATCACGACTGACGAGGTTTTGGCAATCGGTGAGGTGACACGGTAGGTTAACGGAGCAAATTCGGTTTTGGCTGGATAAAAAATCGTCGTTCCGTGTGATTCAACGGTACGTGCTTCCACGTAATAGCGCACCTTGGTTCCAGCGGGGAATGCGGGAATTTCACCAACATGCACGTTTTTGTCCTTTGCCGACATCAGTACGCTCTCAAAGGGGGACAAGCGACTGGCGGCGTAGTACAGAATCACCGACTCGACTTCGCTGCCTTTAGCAATTTCCGCCGCGAGCTGCACAGGTTGACTTGCCAGTGGATGCGGGGGTTTAGAGACCGATTTGATGGCTGGCGTCGGCTTGTTGATTTCTTCGTGATTGAGCAGAAATTCTCGCCGTTCTTCGACAAAGCGTTTGAAGCTTGGCGTAATTCCACCCCCTCTCCCGCCACGCTCCTGATCTTTGGTGTGGCTGGTGGCGAACGCTTCATAGGAATAGAGCTTCTTGTCATCAATTTTGACTTCAGCGTCAATGAAGGATTGGTACTCCTTGATGATGGGAGCGAGTACACTCCAATCGAGCCACTCATCGACAATCGTCCGAATGTGGGCGAGGTAACGCGCACGTAGATGGGGAATGGCAAGCAGGCGTCTGATGACGGGTCGCG
>JADFGN010000002.1 GCA_022567695.1 Candidatus Poribacteria bacterium
TCCACGTCAACTTCGGAGCAGAAGGACCGATGCCCGACCATGAGAGACAAACACTGGAATTGGTCGCCAAAGATGGATATGACGGCTTCTGCTCGGTCGAGGTCATCAACCCTCCGGACTCGGAAGCAACGCTCAAGCGACATGCGCAGTTGTATCAAGAACTTGGGGTCTAGCATTGTCGGAATTCGTTAGCGTGAAGTTCCCCTCCCACCCGAAGGAGCATCTGGAAGCAGGATTGAAGATATGCGATGGGTTCGTCCCACCATCCGCAGGACAGAATTCAGCCAAAACAATACCTTTTCAATTTGAAGTGCGTAACTCCTGTAAATAATAGTTGATGGATGGGGATGGTTCATTTCACGGCTGAGTAGGGGCGAGGCATGCCTCGCCCCTACTACCCTTCAATCGATTGACCACGCATATCCGCTGGCACATCGATGCCAAATTCACGCAACACCGTCGGCGCGATGTCAAACAGATGTTTCGCCGCGACCTGTCCTTTGGATTGAATTTGCGGTGATTTGAGGATGAACATCCCCATCTGCGCGTGGTTGCAGTCGTCCGGACCGGTGTCATTTTCGTAGGTATAAATGCTCCCGTGTCCGACGCTACCGACTGAACGCCAGTAGAGGTCTCCAAAGTAAACGATTAGATCTGGAGCCACGTTACGGACGGTTTTGTAAACCTCTTGGGGCTTAAAGACCCGCGTGCCGATATTACGTCCGTCTTCGTCCACTATCGCCTCAAGACGAGTTTTCAGTTCGTCTCGTACCGACTCGTAATCATCCGGTGGAATAATGCCGTTCGGCTCGCGACCTTTGACATTCATAAAGATGCGTGCATAGTATCCCCCTTCTCCCCATACCTGCGTGTTTTCCCAATCTACCATGTCGGTAGAAAAGCGTGTGATTTCTTTTGAAACTGGCTGCTCCTTCAGTTTGAGATAGCCCTGCTGTTGAAGCCATTCGTTAACACAAATACCACCGTCCATCCGTTTTGCGCCGTGATCGGAGACAACTAGCACTGTCGTGTTATCGTCTACGCATTCTAATATTCGGCCCAGTTCATCATCAAGCAGGCGATAGTAGTTGCGCATCGTCTGGGAAAACGGCGAGTCGGGTTCATGCTGGCGATGAGTTTTATCCCAAAATCGCCAGAATGCGTGGTGCAAGCGATCTGACCCCATTTCGACCATCATAAAAAAATCCCAATCACGGCTTTTTATCAGGTGGCGCGCCAGTTGGAAACGCTTCTCGGTCATCTCAAAAATCTCTTGTTCGAGGCGTTCCCGTTCGTCGGTTCGGAAGTTGGAAACGTCGATCATATAATCATCGACGATTTCTGCAATCTCCCCTTTGAGTTCGGCCGGAAAGGTGTATTGCGACCTAGTGCTCGGCGTCAGAAAACTGGTGACCATCCAGCCAGAAATCGGCTTTGGCGGATAGGTCAACGGAACGCCTAGAACGATGGACTTTTTGCCGCAACGCCCGAGGATATCCCATAGCGTCGATTCTCGAACGTTTCGGGAACTGACAATATATAGGTTGTCATAAGAGTGATCTTTGCGGTTACGAAAACCGTAGATGCCCAGTTCTCCTGGATCTTTGCCAGTCATCATGCACATCCACGCTGGCACAGTGATGGGCGGAATGGTACTCTCAAGTTCACCGTAGATTCCCTCTTCCATGAGCCGCCGTGTATGCGGCATGTTTTCTTTGAATGCCTCAAAAACCAGTTGAGGGGCAGCACAGTCCCACCCGATAATCAACACACGTTGTTTGGTACGTTTGAATACTCGATTCAGGAATTTCAAAACTGCATCTCCTTCCGATAGTATCGGTATACCTATTCAATCTGCTAGCACCACTCGATTACGCCCTGCACTTTTGGCTTCGTATAATGCCTTGTCGGCTTCTTCACTGAGTTGGTTTGCATCTTCATAGGGTGGGAGGCTAGCGACACCACAACTAAAGGTGACATAAAACTCAGCGTCGTCAAATTGATGACGAATCTGTGCAAAAGCAGCACGAATTTCATCGATAATTTTTACTGCGGTTGCACCATCGGTGTCCGGGAGGAGAATTGCAAATTCTTCTCCACCATAACGCCCGATGGAATCCGTTTTGCGGAGGCGCTGACGTAATAGCCGGGATAGATTTTTCAGAATGCGGTCTCCGATAGAATGACCATAAGTATCATTTACTGACTTAAAATAATCGATGTCAATCATCGCGTACGACAATGTGCTGTTTTCCCTTTTGGCACGCGAGGCTTCAATATCGAGTTGTTCCTTAATTTTGGTATGGTTGAGCAACCCGGTCAGGCTGTCGCGATCCATAAATGAACGTAAGATTCGTGCCCGTTCTACCCGATGCTCGATCGACGAAACCAGATGTTCAGCCTCAATCGGCTTGGCCAGGAAATCGTCCACGCCAAAATGCATCGCTTCTAACTGACTTTCGATACTGGTTTCGTTCGAGAGGAACACAATCGGAATGCTGACGTAGGCATCCTGCTGGCGGATGGCTTTTGCCAATTCTTTGCCATCATCATAGTTAGGCATGTATATATCCATCAGAATTAAGTCAGGTCTGAAATCAACCAATGGCTGCATGACGTGCATGGGATCGGTGATTACCGTTGTGACCATCCCCGCCTGCTGCAAGATCAATCCATAGTGGGTAGCCAGCATTACCTCATCTTCGACAATGAGAATGCGATATGGCTCTGAATTTTGACGTGCTGTCAGGATATCAAGCCTGTCGATTAGCCTGCCAATGTCAACGGGTTTGGTGAAATAGGCTTCTCCACTGGCATGCACCGCTTGCAAGCGGGCAGTTAAATCACCACGAGCCGAAATAAAGATGACAGGTATCGGATTTTCACGACCGTGTTGGATGTCGGAGATGACATCAGTACCTGCGAGGAAGCCTTCCGGAAACATAATATCCATGATAATTGCCGCCGGCGGAGTTTGATTGACAGATTCCTTGAGTCCAGTCGTCTGTTGGTAAGTTCTCACTTCGTAACCAAAGTGACCGATTTGTAGAGCGAGATCTTGTGCGAGGTGCGAATCATCTTCGACCAGAAAAACGAGCCTGCTATCTTTTTCGTGTAGCGGGGAATGTTTGGAAGGGCGATGTTCAGTTCGCGTGACTTTCGGAACACTTTCATCAGGTCTTAAAGAAGCCGGTTTCAGCGCATCCAGTAACGTGCGAATCTGCTTTCTCTGTTCGGCTGTTGGTGGAACACCATCTTCAATGATAGTGGTCGCAAGTCTTTCCAAAGTACGAGCTGCATCACTCAAGGTCGGGAAACCAAAGGAAGCACCTGAACCCGCAAGGCCATGTGTCATCCGGTGCATGATTTCGAAAGCCTCATCATCCCATTCACCTTGAACTAATTTATCCCATATTGCTTCGATTTCTCTGATTTTGTCGGGCAGCTGATCGGCATATTCTTTACGTAGCGCAGTCAATTGCTCTTCAAACAGCTCTTGATTCAGATTATTTGTCATGATATTGTGTCCATAAAAAGTTAACAGTTTGGGAAAGGGTCATTGGATTAAATGGTTTGGAGATAACATCCAGAGCCCCTGTGTTTTTATATTGTGCGACCTCATGCGGTTGGACCTTGGCAGTCACACTTCGGATTTGACTAGACGTACCTACTTCTTGTCAAACTTTTCTAGCGCGTATAATACGATTTGGTTACAGATTCAATGAATGCTACCATGGACGCGCGAAAAGCCAAAGATTGTTTCCAAGCTGTTTACAATTCTAGAAATTCCTTCATTTTTTATGAATTTTTTCGCAACATTTGGGTTATACTTTACTTGTAAGTAATCAAATCCCGGAGCAATTATGCTCCTCTTTAGTTTTTCGGCATCTACTATGTACTAACTTTAATTTTAAATGAGAAAGGAGACTTATACACAATGAGTCACCGTAGACAACGAACATGGACGCCAGCGTCGGAGGCACTTGCGGCCGATGCGATTGTGCCGTCCCGTTACAGAGGGAATTGCTTTGTTCCCCTTCCACCCGTTCAGAGAAATATGCGCTTAAGTTTTGGAAAATCACCAAGGATTTCCCCGTCAACGTACGAAACGAGTTTTTGCTTACTGAAGGAGGCTGCAAGTGACAGGTATTTCAGAAGTCGAGTTTTGGAAAAAACGCGATTATGGAGAAGAAGCAGATCAGGAGAAGACCCCGGTTAACTTGAAAAGCAATGGAAAAGGAAGAACTGCACCTTGGATGGGTTACGTTTCAATTGCCGCTACCGAAAGAGGGATGAGCGTGGGGCGGTCTGACGAAGATTTGATGCTTTCTATTAAAAACGGAGATAGCTTTGCATTTGAGATCTTGACCAAACGCCACTATGCAAATACATTGAATTTCATTTACCGCTTTGTAAACAACCAGACACTCGCTGAAGATCTTTGCCAAGAGACATTCCTACGCCTTTGGCGGAGTACAAAGACGTATCAACCGCTCGCCAAATTGACGACTTTCCTTTATCATATCGCGAAGAATGTATGTTTGAAATATCTCGCGAAAATGGGCCGTCTGCCTTACATTTTATCGTTGGATGAACCTGTTTATGACGAGCATCAGAGTGAGTATACTCGATCGGAAGAGATCGAAGATAATACATATTTGCCAGAGGAAAAAGTCATTTCCAAGGAAACTGGTGAAGCCATTCGATCTGCGATAAATAAACTCTCCGAAGAACATCGGCTCGTCTTTATTTTAACGGAGTTTCAAGGGTTATCTTACCAGGAGGTTGCCGAGATTTCCCAATGTCCAATTGGCACTGTGGCTTCCCGGAAGAACGCAGCGGTTAGGCATCTTCAGAAAAATTTGGCGCAATACAGCGCATATTAAGATGGATGGCTGATACAATGGAGTATTTCAAGTGAAAATTGACAGTAGATTCGAGGACATACCGGAAGAGTTGAGAGATGGATGCTTTCGTGGTATAGCTCTCGAAGCACTGACACATTATGGCATTTCCAATCCTCACTTAGTAGACGATTACGAAATAGGGGGTCTCTATTGGCTTCTCGGCGGGATACTTACCAACGGAACCGAAGTGTCATCACAGTTGATGCTGAAACCGGTAACAGTAACTCGGCGGCATCACCCTGTTGGCGAATCAGCGGTTTGGCGGAGTTGGTACTTTCGACGCGCATCTGTAGCCCATCGAAGCGGTACCAATCGTCATCCACTTTAATTGTCGAGGCGCGAGCGGCACGAAACCACAGGTTTTCGACCGCCGAACCGCTAAACCGTAATTCCCGAATGAGTTCTTTCTCAGTGTCGGATTCGACCGGATTCGGCGTATCTTGTATAAACAGCCCGCCAAATTCGTATAGGAACGTTGGTCGTTTGTCAGGCGATAATCGGTATCCCGTGAAGCGGAAGCCCAAATCTTTTCCCGTTCCTTCCGGCCATGCCTGCGATGGGGACGCCAACTTCGCCAACGGCACGCCAACCTGGTTCCGGGCATGACACGCGAAACAATTGAACGTCAGCAAGCTGTGAGCAATGACGTCGCCGGGGTGCTTGAGTGTCGCGGACTCTGGATGACTCTTCAACGCCGTCAGATGACTGGTAAGCATTTCTTTTTGTTGCGCGTCGAGTGCAGCCAATGGAATGGAAAGGCCACGACAAAGTCGATGAAGGCAGGACCATTAACGCATAACTGGTGATATGTGGCTTCGTCGTTGAAGTTTACAGTGAGAGTTCGATTCTCACGGGAGCGTTTTCCCATCGATTCCTCCGAAAGGTGTTTTCCATTGGATAACATCTGCTTTCGGAAGAAATCAAGAACAAATACTCAACGGTCCGGAAGGTTAGCACTTAATTCGATGGAATGTGGAATTTCTGTTAATCCCCGGAGATTTTCAACCAAGCTCGCTACTGGAAGCCCAACCACATTGAAGTAGCAACCTTCGATTCTCGTGACGAAGGCCGCTGCCCGCCCTTGAATCCCGTAAGCACCTGCCTTATCCGATGCCTCACCACTACGGACATATTCGATGATTTCGGAGTAGCGCAGCTTCCGGAAGTAGACAGTTGTTCTTTCTGCCCATGTTACCTCTTGAGATTGGGGTTTTCGTTTCGCTTGACTTGCAGAAGTAGAAAGATGAATCAACGCAACCCCCGTGATGACCTCATGGTGGTTGCCACTGAGTCGCGTCAAAATCTCAATAGCGTGCTGATCGCTATCCGGTTTGCCGATGACTTTTCCATCGATGACAACTACCGTGTCTGCACCGATGACAAGCCCGCTATCTAAACCCTCAGCAACGGTGCTTGCCTTCATCAAAGCGAGTTCTTGCACCGCTCTTGTGGGAGACTGATGTGTGATTTCCGGTTCCGTCACTCTGCTCGGACGGATTTGAAATTCAAGTCCAATTTGTCTCAGTAAATCTGCCCGTCTTGGAGAGGCAGAGGCAAGTATGATATTGGAGAAGGGGTTAAATTGTGTTAATTGAGTTGTTTGCACGTTTATGTGATATGCTCATTCGATGCCTTTACAAGTTCATCCACCTTTGCGTCTAATCTTTTATGGACAGACTCATAGCTCATGCACAGCAAGTACGGACAAGATGATAGCGTTTTTGCCTTTTGCTTTATATACTTTGCTTTTCTACTGGGATAGTGCTCGATTGAGAACTTAATTTGCTCTGCATAGGCTTCGATCTCATAATTCAATCTTGCCGACCTCGAAAAGATATACTTCAATTGGAATAGCCAATCCTCTTGATACTGTCGGACATGCACTTTCTCATGAATAACTAATCCTGTTGTGCGGATAGATGGTGAACCTGAGTAATAATTGTCATAGCGTTTCGGAGTTAGATATATTGTTGAACCCAGCGTCGTTGAAAATCGGTTACGTCCTGCCAATGGTAAAAATTCCATAGCGATGACTTTCTTTTAATTTTGGCCTCATTCATATTCTCCTCCAGATTTCCCATTACCGGCTCTTGTGCTTTCCATCTTTTCGGGGTACAATCGCCGCAATATTAAACACGCGTCTTTCGTAACCGTGAGATGGACGATTTATGACGCCACCAAGCCCCCACAATGTGGACGAACTTCCACCATCAAGATTGATTGCATTCTTCACACCGAGGTCTTGAAAAAATTCAGCCATTTCATAAAAGGTCATTCCCATGCTGTATCCCCTCTGTCGGCCGTCAATCACCATAAGGAAGAGTTTCTTGTCATTAAAACCCATTGCGCTGCGTGGATGAAGAGAAGTGCCGTTACGGTAATTCGGTGAAGACCCCCCTCGGGTTTGGTGAAATTCTACCAATTCAGGTTCAATCTTGCCATCGCGCAGGAGGCGTATATCCCCACCCATACCATCGCGGACCTGTTGCCACTTAGTCGGCAGCAATGCAATCTCTAATTCTCCCGTTGCCCCTTCAACAAATTTGCTCCATATTCGCGTCAATCGGCGGTCTAGCGAGAGAACAATCCCCTGACGTGGAATCGTGCTGTTGCCGTTTCGATTGACCGCATCGACCACGAAGCGGCTGCGATATTTGCCCGTGAGTGGTAGTTTGAGTTCTGTAAGGGTGATTTCGTAGTTACTGCGCGTAAGCGTCTGTGCGCCAAATCGGGGCGTATAGATTACGGTTTGGCATGCTGAATCGCAGATCTGATTGATACAGCCGACTTTTAAGTCTTCTCCATCAATGCGGATGATGCCGTTTAATTGAACTGCATCCATCAAATACTCACCATCCACAGTAACCCCGAAGCAGGTTTCTCCCCACTCAGAGGGCGGGGAATACCCCCATCGATTGCGTCTCGGTGGAATACTGATCAACTCCCAATCTTGAATATGAAGATTGAAGAACATCCCACCACGCCCTCTGCCATCCTGTCGAATCCCAAAGCCAGCGTTGACGGCTGCTAATATCGGAACTCCGGACGCTGCCCACCGCCTTGCCATACTGCTAATGGTTTCACGCCCCAGGGTACGATTGTTCGAAAGTCCAGCACCAAAGCGGAGGTTTGGGGCATCCCGGTCCATTTCGGCCACGTAAATGGCTGTCTGCCGTTTCGTCCACCAGTCACGATAAATACGCATCCCTTTTTGCCACAATGAGGTTTTAATATAATCCCGCTTTTTCGATGACGGGTGAGGATTTTCAGGAGATTGTTTTTTTAACAATCGCGTTTTGAGCGATGTCGATGCTTCTGTATTCATAGCAAGTTGAGGCAACTTTCGGGAAGTTTCCCGCAACGCGCCTATCGCCAGAATAAGAAATAGCAGGATACTGCAAACAGCGTAAATTTTAACCTGATAGATATTCCGTCCGTTCTTCGCGTTCATTGTCAATCTCCCTCAAGTGGATTAGGATTTGCATTTCATTCACCCTGCCCACAATTTTCCCACATTATAGCCTGAACTGATGCGGTCTGCAAGTCCATTTGCCAGAAGGGGATGTAGATTTCGCGGCTAACGCCGCTCCCACGTGTTGCGAAGTCCATGATTGACTGACAAATTCCCCACCCTCTGGCACATCTCAGCCTCTCTTCAAATGAAGACCTTGTATGTCCGAATTCCAAACGTCGGACCGATAATTGCCCAGATGCTGCCGATAACATAATCACCAAGAATTAAGCCTAAAAACAGTGGTGCCAACCGTCGGTGCATCTGAATCCCGCCGTGCCGCAAAATGATATACTTGAGTAGCCAAGCCACGAAAAACGCAAACCAGAAGTAGTCCATTGCAAAACTAATTGCGAGCGCATATCCAGCAGGATGGAAGGGCCACCACAGGAGATGCATCCGCATGTACATCATTGCAAAGGTCAACAATGCACCGACTCCCATAAAACCGATTCCTGTCCAATTCGGGTCGGACGGATTGTGCAACCAACGTTGCAACCGGCTGAAAGATTCCCGGCCAACCCAACCTTTGAATCCACCCGCCTTGGCAATCGCACCATTCCGAAAGGTAATGTCGAGATTCGCCCAAAAGGTGGATAGAATGCCGACAATAATCGCAATCAGCATCGCCACCCAAAGGCGTCGGTTTCCCATGTGAGTGACTTCTCCCATCTTGAACGCCTCAATTTGGTTAGGCATTGGGTGGTTCCGGTAGCCTCGATTGAACCAGTAGAACAGAGACACAATCGTTAAACTTGCCGGATCGAATCGCCGGGTCCCACCAATCGTCGCCATAATATCGTGAGGGTTGACAAAGTATATTTCATGTGGCGTGCCAAGCTCTGCCCGTACACGGGTAATCGCAAAGGAAAGCATAAAATAAAGCCCGAAGAAAATCGCCGCGACGGATAGCGCCATTCCCGCCGCTGATACAAACACCCCAAGTCCAATCATCGAACCGAGGATGCCGAGTGCTGCCCATCGATACGGCATCGGTTCGTTGGCATCATCAAGTGTTGAATTCATGCCAAGAATTTTTTTCCCGACTTCAATCAGATGGCGACGGGTTACCCACACGGCAAGGACAAACAGCGTCAGCCATGCACCGGAGGCTTGTTGGTTAAGCGCGGGAAAGTAGCGTGTACCAAATGCCGCGCCGATCACCAATTCGATGAGACGGACGACGAAGAAAAACCAGCATGAGAACGAGAGATCGAGCGGAAGGAAGAATGCCAATCCGACGGCAAACGGATACACCGAAATCCGTGTCCATCGAATGACGTTCCACGGACGTTCTGTCAAGATGTTTTGCCAAATGGGGACTCGCTTGATGTACGGGATTTCGGGAAATTGTGGAAAAAGATAGTGGACTCCATTAATCACCCCAATGAAAAAGGCAATTCCGAAACCCAGCCACATTATCCGATCTTTGAGCAGCTTTACGCCGCCGCCTTCAGACAATCCAAGCGGCAATTGAATAATTGGATAGGCGAGTTTCTCCTGCTCTGTCCACCGTTTGCGGACAAGGGTGTTGATGCAAAGCATCATAAACATCATCAGAAGAAAGAACAGCCCCCAAAACGCGAGCGGTTTTGCCCAGATGTAGAGGTTATGCTGGGTATAAAATGTAGATTCCCCCTCGTAGAATCCCTGTAGACTTTTGCTGTCGGATACTGTCAGCCAAGTCGGGAGGTATCGGAAGAATAACTCCTGCCATTCATTTTCTGCGGTGGCAAACCAGAAGGGGTGGGCAATACTACCGAACATATTTTGGAAGGTGTCGTGTCCGGCGAAGGTGCAGGAGATTGACACCATGATGTAGATGATTAACAACTCCACCTGCGTCAACATTGCCTTGGGCGCAAAACGCTTCAAGAGGTAATTCGCGAGGACGATAACAAAAAGAATGAAGATAGGTTCAATGAAAAGTGGAAGAGATGAGCCGTCAAGCGAGTAGTATTTAACCTCGACGATTGTCATCCAGTAAACGTTGATAGGAATTAGTAGGATGCCGAGGAACAGGGAACGCCATGTGACTTGAGAGGAGGGATGGCGGGTTTCGGATTTTTTCATTGAAAGGCAATATCCTTAACATGGTTTGTGTGTCATGCGTAAAACGTGAAGCAGCGCATGACCTCCATCGATGATTCTTATTTAGCCGACTCATCCCAAACGAAACGGATTGAGCGAAATTGATGGGGTCCCGGTCGTAATCAGTTCACTGATGAGTTTGCCCGTGATTGGGGCGAGAAGGATGCCGTTTTTGAAATGTCCTGAAGCAACAATCACATTGTGGAAGCCGGGGACTTTTCCAAGATGTGGGCCTCGCTTTGCGTAAGGACGTAGCCCCGACCATGTTTGGACGAACGATTTCTCCGAAAGTTCAGGGATTATTGCGACGCCAGCTTCGATCATCGACTGTACACCTCCCACCGTCGTTCGCTTGTCATATCCCGCAAATTCGACCGTCGCACCGATTAAGATCTTTCCATCAGTCCGGGGAACAAGATAGACATCCAGACCGTCAATGATATGTCGCAATATTGGCGGCATCGCCTCGACCAACACAATCTGTCCACGGGCGGGTTCAATCGCCAACGAATAGCCGAGAAGCGAGGCAATCTGCCCGGACCAGCACCCGGCAGCGATGACGATGGTATCTCCGTAGATAACTTCGCCATTGACCTCAACCCCGATGATAGAGTCGTTCTCTCGCCGAAAATCGGTGACTGAGTTTCCAAACACAAATTGTGTGCCCAACATCCCCGCCCCTTTTGCTAGGGCTTTGACTAATTTCGGGTTACGGACATGGGCATCGTGAGGAAATCTAATCCCACCGATAACTGATTCTGATAGGGCTGGCTCTAATTCTCGCGCCTGCGCCGCTGTTAAAACTTCCGCTGAAAAGCCTCGATCGACACGTCTCTCTGCCAAGCCGATCAATCCACGCCTTTCCTCTTCACTGAAAAATACCGAAATTGCACCGGATTGGATGAACTCAATATCAATGAGTGTTTGCGCTTTCAACTCTTCTGCCAATGAGGGATACAGCGAAAGGCTTGCCCGACAAAG
The DNA here is from genome assembly GCA_022567695.1 of Candidatus Poribacteria bacterium. Lineage (GTDB taxonomy): Bacteria > Poribacteria > WGA-4E > WGA-4E > PCPOR2b > JADFGN01. Next base: position 11,491 of record JADFGN010000002.1, read on the forward strand.
CTCTGGATACGGTTCTCGCGTTGAGGCATGAGATGCCAAGATTCCGGCACCCGCCCATGACGCCTCCCGCCCGACGCTGTCCGCTTTGTCGATAACCAGTGTTTTGACTTGTGCTTTGGCGAGGTTGTAGGCAATCGCGCAACCGATTATGCCGCCCCCAATGATGATGACGTCTGCGTTATTTTTGGTCAAGATTTCCCCCTTTAGTGTTTCTCACTTCACTGTTTTGCGGTGTCCAGATTGCATACGGAAAATTGGGTTGCGTTGAGGCGGCACCGAATTCAGCTCGTCTATTCAATGCAACCAATGCAATTGACACTTTTCGATTTTGAGGTTTTTTATCCAAAATACGTCCGATCGTTTTCCGGCAAGCGTCCATCGGAGAATATCCGTTTCGCATATATTCAACCGTAAGGAAACATGGGCAAAACTTCAAGATTTCTTCGCCAAGCCCTGTCGCGGCGGCACCACCGACATCGTTATCCATGTAAAGCCCGGAGCCGATTAACGGAGAATCACCAACGCGACCGGGGTGCTTATATCCCAATCCGCTCGTCGAGCAACCGGATGCCATGTTCCCCTGTTCATCTAGCGTCACCAATCCGATCGTGTCGTGGGTCGTTAAATCAACACCACTGCTCTTTTCCAGCCACGCTTTCCACTTTGCTTTGCTCTCATCCGTGAGCAGGTGTTCAATCTGAAAGCCGTGTGTAATAGCGAACGCGAGTGCGCCATCCCCAACAAGCATCGCGTGATCGCTGGCTTCCATCACGCGCCGTGCAACCGAGATTGGACACTTGATGTGCTTTAATCCTGCGACACTGCCTGCGTCGTGCGTTTTGCCATCCATAATCGCGGCATCCACCTCAACGATACCATCGGCGTTGGGCAATCCGCCGTAACCCACGCTACATTCACTCGCATCTAATTCTATAACGTTGATTCCTTTTTCGACGGCATCAAGCGCACTTCCCCCTTCGATCAAAATCTGCCCTGACGTTTCAACCGCAGTTTTTCCGAAATTCCATGTCGCAATCGCCGCAGGTCCCCTCGCAATCCTTTGACTGTCGCGACCTAATCCGGACTCAATTTGTGATTCTGTCATATGCTCTACCAAGCTCCTATCGTGGCGTTGTTAGTGGCCCGGAACGCAACGCCTGAAGTATGCTCCACGGACCGTAAATGAATTCTGAGGTTGTTGAAATTTAGCATAGCACGATCTGTGCAAACTGTCAATAGAGTTAAATTTCTAAAATAACCCAATGTCGGTAAATGGGCAATTGACATGTGGAAGTAAAATTCTGTATAATTTCTCTGAGAATGGAGATAAACTGTAAGTCGAAAAATCGTAACTAAATTTCAAAAAGAACCTATACATTTCAGATTCCCACTGAGAGCACTGAGAAAACACAGGGAAAACTCTGTGCTCCTCTGTGTTCTCTGCGTCTCTGTGGTGAAATGTTATGGTCTTTAGAAATGTAAAGTTTAATACCCAAAATTAGTTAACTAATTTTCACAAACAAACTACCGATTTCCTGTCATTCCTTCGCTGCGCTCGAGGACAGGCCTGAGTGGAGCGAAGAGTCTCGACTCTCTAGATTCTTCCCAGATTCTTCGCAAAGCCTCAGAATGACAGCTTTAATCCTGAAAATTAGCAAAGCAATTTTCTGGGCTTTAAGCCACTATCTAAATTGGAATTTTTCTCAAAGGAAGGGGAAGCCAATATGCGTTTTCGAGTTTTTTCTTATTTTGGCATTGGGATTTTATTGATTACGGTGACGGTTGGTTGTCAAAGCAAAACTTTTCAGAGCCATCTGTTGGAGCCACCACCAGAGCTGATTAACTTTGCCTTGTTGAGCAAAGGTGCAACGGCTGAAGCTTCACAGTCCGTTGAAAATCATCTTCCAGAGGAGGTCATTGATGGAGATACCTCCTCGGATACATGGGCTGAGGGAAGTGGTTGGGGGTGCAGCTTGGAACACCTGCGTACATCAGACCTGAATAAACGACCTTACCTGCAGGTTAATCTCGCTCAGCGGGTTGACATCCGGCGAATTGTTATGCACACAATCAATTCTGAGGAATTCCCTGCGGCGAAATATGGCTTGAAGGATTATCGAATTGAATACTGGCACGGCACAGGGTGGGAGCAGATTCTAACCGGAAATATGGTCGATAGACAGTACACTGCAAGAGACAATACCAAGGGAGTGCGGACTCACGATATCCAAGGGCGATTGGTCGCACAGAAGATTCGGCTTGTCCCGGTTTCGTCCAATGATACACATCGCCAGTATCAATATATGGGAGGTAGACGTCCCGTCTATGAAGTCGAGGGAATCGCGCGGGTAATGGAATTGGAAGTATGGGGATACCCCGTTGCCACGAGTCAGACGGCGAAAAAACTGGCTCAAGCTATCGCGCTGCAAGTTGAGCAGGGCGAGGTTGAGATGGAGAAGAGCGAGAAACAAAAAATTGAAGCGGTGTTGACGCAATATGAAGCGGGATACGATACTGCTAATCTTGAACAGGTCATGTCCGCTTTTTCAAAGACTTACTCGGCGAACGGCCGGATGTATGATGATATTTACGCCAAAGCCTCTTCTTTCTTCAATCAGTACGATCAGATTAATATGACGCTGGCAAACATCACGATTCGTCAAAACATAATCGACGATACTGCTGTTGTCACATGCTTCTACACGCTTCAGTATACCCCGAAAGAAAATGGCAAGGCTCAACAGAATTCTGGCAACATTTCATTTGTTCTGGTAAATGAAGCGGATGCATGGAGAATTGTCAGTGCCAATTGAAACATGGTCATAGGGCGAGGTATGCCTCGCCCCTACTTCACAATAGCTGGAGCAATCACTGAAGCGATCTTTCCGAGCACCTCAACCATCTCCTCGGATGCGATACCAACTTTGAACCATGCTTCGTTTCCCTTGACGGAGATCGAGGCAAACAAAGGCTCTATCCCCTGAATCTGCTGAATAAGGTGCGGTGAAATTTGAACGCTGTCCTCTCCAGATGCCATGAGGGTTGGCAGAAATTTGTCCAGTTTGAGTTGTAAAATTAAAATTGGGTCGGCGGGTAATGCGTTGAGACGTTTTTTGAAGCCTTTAACCGCTGGGCCGGTCAAAGCGTTATCAACGACGGATTCAAATCGTTCCTCGGAAAAACTGACCAGAAACAGGTTCTTTACCTCACCATAGTTGATCGTTACCGTTGGGTTCTCTGGTGGTAAGGACAGTTGATGCAAAGTTGTCCCATTGTAATCATACTGTTGAATCGAAAGATTAGCTAAATTTTGAATGCTATCGAGGAAGGTATGCCATTTCGCTGGGTTTTTGAGTTCTGCGACAATGGCGGCATCGATTTCATAGAAGAGATCTATAGGCGTGTCTATCGATTCTATTTTGTCACCGAAATTGCCCCATAGAGCAATCTCGCCCGTCAGCGCACCAACAATATCGTTTTCAATATCCAGATTGAGAAATCTTTCGGCCGCCGCCACACCGTCGTAGAATCCACCGGAGCTATCCGCCCCCGTTGCAATTGTCTCGATGAATTTCCAAATCGCCTTTGAATTTGGTGGCGCGATTGCAATAAAGAAATCTTCTTCTCCGGACAATCCTTCAATGGATTGCAGCGGCTGACCTTCCTGTAAAAGGATGCCGAGAATGCCGCTTCGTCCCTCCGGCTTTACCTGTGCGTACAGTTGTACTCCGCCATCCACGTCCAGCAGATCTAAACTGAATACGAGCGTTTGCAGGGAATCTAAACCGAAAATATCGAATTCATGCCGTTCTTTTTCGTCCATATCCGCTGTGACGAGAGGTAAAGCACCCTCTCCATTAATATATGCAAAAACCTGTCCGCCGCCAAATTCTTTTTGGATTTGCTGAAATTGGTCGTTAAGCCTTATCGATTCCCGCTTCTTTCTATAAGTATCGATCATCACTTCAAAACTGCCGGGAGTAAAACCAATCACGAAGAGGTCACCAATAAATGCGTAAGTCAGCAAAACCTCGTCAATTTGTACTGTACTATATTCAATCTTCCGGTATTTCCCAGCTTGAGGTCGGACATCGTTGCCTTCATCCATACCAGCCAGTTGGGTCAGTCCCGTAACGATACGTTCCACCTCACGAATTGCACCGCCGGTATTGACAACCACCCCGATCATCGGCTCCGGGTCACCGGGAAGTAGCATCAAGGCAATTTGATGACCAAACGCTTCGACTAAACCGGGGACATCTATACCGAGCATCAGATTGAGCATCTGCATACCTTCATTCAACTCATCTATTTTCGACTTAACCGACGGTTCATTGAAAACCCCTTTCCAGTTTTCGGACTCCTCAATTGTTCCCCATACATCGTCTAGGTCACGCAGTGTGACATAAACAATGCTATCCTTTGGGATAAGTTCCTCGATTTTCGCGGCATTGGTAGGAAAAGCGACCAATAATACGATGATGTTTGACAATATCAACGCTGGTAACCATGTACGATTGAGCTGTTTGCGCATTGGAGATATTCCTTTCCTCAATGAGAATTCAGGGCTTCCAAAGTTTCTATAATTGATATCTTGATTGCACAGAAATTTACAATCAAACCGCCAAATGAGCCGATTTTATCCTATCGTGTCCCCGTTTGCATCCATCGACAACATTCGTGAAATTCCCGGCTTCGGATCGTTCCATTTGCAGATTTGTCCATTTGCCCATTTGTAAATTTCTATTGATTGCAGTTTCTTTTTGACTTTCTGGCCTATTTTTGATAAAATTTATCCAAAGGAAACAGATGCGATTTTTATTCAATTTCAAACTCAAATTCAAGCATGAGAGGTAAATTCTTATGGCATCGAAGGAAACCATGACTCTTCGCGAAAGTGCTGATGTCAAAATTGTTGACATAAATGAAGATCTCGGGAGTTATGCTGCTTCTGATTTACGAAACACCCTCGAAGAACTTGTGAGTCAAAGAGCTCAACAGATCGTTGTGAATCTCAGCAGTGTTCAGCATATCAACAGCACAGCCGTTGGGGCCTTGGTTGGCGTCGCAAAACGACTTCGTCAAAAAAATGGAGATCTCAAAGTTTACGGTCTCGCGGATAATATCAAACGAACTTTTGATCTGATAGGGGCATCGAGCGTTGTTGAAATCTATGAATCTGAAGACAGCGCTGTCTCCGCTTTTTAAGTCTGTAACTCTTAACCCACCGATCTTTTGTTCCTGCCAAAGTAAGCGTTTAAGAGGGGGTGAACGCTTACCTGTCCTTACTGTGCTTGCCTTTATGGTCTGCGTCAAGCTAAACTGAAAACGGAACAGATTACCAAATAACTAATGGATTCATTGACGGGGTAGAGCGTGTTGTAGTTCGCCTAAAGCGGCTGAAGTTATCTGCTTGAACAATTGATTTTGCAACTGTCCAAGCATCCATTACAACGATTTTGCCATACCAAAAGGTGAAAATGGAGCGCAAACGTATCGAACTTAATTTCCCCAGTCAGATGTGGTATGTTCCACCAGCCCTTGCATTTATCAAGGAGTTGTCTCAACAGCTTGGTTTCTCCAAAAAGCGCATCGAGGACATTCAACTCACCATTGATGAGATCTGTAGCAATGCGATCGAACACGGTTCTGAAACTGCCGCTTCAGGAATCGATCTCATCATCATTTTGGATGTGAATCAGTTAGACATCCTCGTGCGAGACAGAGGAACAAAGCAGAAGAAATATTTGACTGCCGAAAGACTTGACGAAATCCATCGAGAGCGGGTATCTGGTCAGGAAGGAGGGCATGGTATCTACATTGCCAAGAACCTATCAGATCAGCTGGAAATCCAACCTAATTCTCTCGGTGGCACTGATGTCCGAGTGGTTTTTCGCCTTAGCACCAATCTGCCACCATGTGGGTAAGGCAGTCGGCCGAGATTCTTGTCTCGACGCCAAAAGTTGCCCCAGTGAAGATCGAACGCATTGTGGAAAATCGACGTATCGGTCACACCATTTTGCCCTACCTATTTTCAAGTGTCGATTTATCCGCATCAATAGCGACTAGGGTTATATCATCGTCTTTTCCACTCCCGTCGTTAAACTGATTGATAGCGTCAAGTACGCTATCAACAAGTACTCCGGTGCGTTCGTTAATCTGGTGAGTCAGGACGCTTTGAAGGCGATCGGTGCTAAATTCTTCTCCCTGTGGATTTTGAATCTCGTAAGCCCCGTCGGTATAGAGAAATAGACCGTTGAAGCGATCAAAGGGATAATGGTGTGTCTTGTAAACGGCGTTCGGTGTAATGCCCAAGCCCTTGCCAGTATCTTTATCTCCAATCGGTTCACACATCCCTTGACGACTATGAATGATAAACGGGAAAGGGTGTCCCGCGTTTGCGCAAGAAAGCGTTTCGTTAGGCAAATCAATCTCGGCATAAAACGCTGTCGTAAACATAAACAATTGAGAACTGATTAGCCTGTTAAAACGTGCATTCACCGTTTCAAGCAATTGCCCGGGGTCAGATATTTGACTTCTAATTTCTTCGACGACGGTTTTAATAAACACCGTGACGAAAGCAGCCGATACGCCATGCCCCATCACGTCGGAGATGAATACGCCTAATTTTCCCGGTTCAATTTCCCACAGATCGAAGAAATCTCCGCCGACATCTATTTCTGGAATGTAATGTGCGCTGACTCTAAATCCGGCTAAACTTGACAAATCTTGAGGAATCAGAATCTCCTGAATCTCGCGTGCCATCTGTAGTTCATTTACCAATCGGGCATTATGCACTTCGAGTTTTTGATTGGCATCTTCGAGTGCATCACGATATTGTTTGATACGCAATAACGAACGCACACGCGCGAGGACTTCGTAGTGATCAAACGGCTTCGAGATAAAATCATCCGCACCGACGCCAATGGCTTTAATCCGATCATCATCGCCTATCAGTGCAGTTACCATCACAACCGGTAGGAATCGCGTTGATTCATTCTCCCGAATCCATTGGCACACTTTAAACCCATTCATCTCTGGCATCATCACATCAAGCAGAATCAAATCCGGTTTGCCAACCTTCACTTGCTCAATGGCTTCTTGACCATTAGTCGCCGTGAGAACGGTGTATCCTTCCGCTTGGAGCCGAATCTGAAGCAACCGTATGTTCATCGGTTCATCATCAACAACGAGAATCTTGGAACCGGGTTGGTTATTCATTATTTGCCAATCCTTTGGAAAGGTAATTTTCTACTAGCTCCGCAAGGAGGCGAGTGTTAATTGGCTTGCTGATATAATCATCACAGCCTGCCTTGAGAAACTGCTCTCGATCTCCTTTCATTGCGTGGGCCGTTAAAGCAATGATTGGCAGATGGCGCCATTGCGGAGTCCCTTTAATCTGCCGAGTCAATTCCTCTCCACTCATTCCGGGAAGCGCAATATCCATCAAAATCAAATCCGGTATCTGCGCTTGCAGTATCTCTAACGCCTCTTCAGCATTTGTCGCTTCAAGCACGTTATACCCTTTTGACTTTAATACAATCCGTACAATTTTCCGATTCAGATCTTTGTCTTCGACCACTAAAACGCACTTGGCACTCATAAGTGCATCCCTCCTCATTGGTGTGATGCCCGAAAGCGCTCCATCGTTTTGATTGCTGCTAATAATTCTTCTTTGACATTACCTGTTTTTTGGATGACTGACTGAATCTGTCCATTAAGTCCAGCCCGTTCCTCGTCACTAATATCCATCGCTGTGCAGATAATAATTGGAATATCACGAGTTTTGGCATCCTGTGTTAAGCGTCTAATGACCTGAAATCCATCAATCTGAGGCATCATCAAGTCAAGAATAATCAAATCTGGCGTCTGAGAAATAGCGAGATCAATCGCCTCTTGTCCACCATAGGCTTGTAGCACTCTGTATCCCTCGCTTGTCAGCACCGTGGACAAAAATCTAACGGTCTGCCGGTCGTCATCAACGACAAGAAGTTGGGGCGGCGTATCATGCTGAGAAAGTCGCAGAGATTTCAGTGAAGCAAGAAGCGTTTCCTTATCGACGGGTTTGACCAAGTGATCAACTGCTCCCAGACCAAATGTCAGTTGACTGTCCTCCGTCACCGAAACGATGATGACAGGAATGGATTGAAGATTTGGACTCGTTTTTAGGGCTTTAAGAACTTCCCACCCATCCTTTTTCGGCAACAGGATATCAAGGGTCATGGCGAACGGCTGAATTTCTGTCGCTTTAGCGATCGCCTCCTCACCATCTTTGGCATACTCAACGTGATAGCCCGCCTCCGTCAGATAGATTCCCAAAAGTTGCGCGGCTTGTTCATCATCTTCGGCAACTAAGATGGTGTGGTTATATTCCACTTCAGATGGCGAAATCGAGGGCGTAGTTGTCTCAATCGCGGTTCCATGCCGGGAGTCTGTGTCGTGAATCTGCGGTGCCTTATCGGGTTGATGCAACGGAAGGGTAAACCAAAAGGTACTTCCTTTTCCATACTCACTCTCGACCCAAATCTCTCCGCCATGTAATGCAATCAGTCTATTGGTCAATGCCAATCCTAAGCCCGTTCCCTCATATTCTCGTGACTTTGAAGCATCAAGTTGTGTAAACGGTTGAAACAGCTTCTCCTTATCCTCCGGCTTAATTCCGATACCTGTGTCTGTGACACGCACTAGCAGGTTGTTCTCGGAAACACAGAATTCTGTGGTCACCTTTCCACCTTCGGGAGTGAACTTGACGGCGTTGGCGAGCAGATTGTAAAAAATCTGCTTGAATTTGACCTTATCCGCTTGTATTGTCACATCTTGATCAAATTCCAGAAAAGGTTGAATCTGCTTCTTGTTCGACATTCCTTGGATGACGGTATTGACCTCTTCGATACTTTCGAGGACGGAGAAATCATCAAGTTGTAAGTCTATCTTGCCAGCTTCGATTTTTGCCAAATCGAGGATGGCGTTAATCAGCCGGAGCAGATGTGTTCCACTGGTGTGGATATCAATGGCCAGCTCTTTCTGTTCGTCGCTAATAGACCCAAGGATTTCATCTCGTAAGATCTCTGAGAATCCAATAATCGCGTTTAATGGCGTGCGGAGTTCATGGCTCATATTAGCGAGAAATTCGCTTTTCGTGCGATTGGCGTACTCAGCACTTTCTTTGGCTTCTTGTAATGCCGCCTCTGCTCGTACCCGCTCGGTGATTTCCCTTTCCAGTTCGGTATTAGAACGTGCGAGTTCTTCAGCATGCCGTGCGAGTTCCTCTTCAGCTTGCTTGTGTTGGGTGATGTCCCTAGAGACACCAAAGGTACCGACGATTTGACCATTCCTGTCGCGAAGAGGTAACTTTGTTGTTGAAACCCACGTCTCTCTCCCATCCGGCCACGTTTCCTTTTCCTCCTTGCTTACCAAAGATAGCCCAGATTTCATGACTTCCTTCTCATCTTCAAATGCACTTTGTGCATGTTCTTCCGTAAAAAAGTCAAAATCTGTCTTGCCGATTGCCTCCTTGGGATGACTTAACCCGAACCATTCCGCCATTGCCTCATTAATTCTAATAAACTGGCTCTCTGTATCTTTAAAGTAAATGTTATCTGGCATATTCGCCATAAGCGTGCTGAGTCGGTATTGTTCTTGAGCCAGTGCTTCCTCCGTTCGTTTTTGCTCAGTGATGTCTTCGGAAATTCCAGCAATTCGATAGACTTTTCCCGCCTCGTTATGAATGGGAAAGGCGCGAGTTCGGATCCAGCGTATCGACTCATCGAGCCGTATAATTCGATATTCCTCATCGAATTCACCGGCGATCTGTTTCGGCATTGCAGCAATGACCCGACTGCGATCTTCGGGGTGAATGCTGTCTACAAATAATTGCGGTTGCTCATAAAGGCTCTTGCGCGTTGCTCCCCATACCTCCTCATAGATCGGGCTGACATAGATCATTTCAGTCTTCTCGGGATTCGTCATCCAGAAAACTTGATCGATGCTTTCCGCTAACTGACGAAAGCGTTCTTCGCTTTCTCGAAGTGCTTTCTCTGCTTGTTCTTGCGCTTCTATTTTATTTTGTAAATTAGCTGTCTTTTCCGCAATTTGACTCTCTAACTCATCCGTCTGAATAATAATTCTCCCCGTCAGCGGGCGAAGCAGGAGCACCATGCCACACGTACTAAGCAGTGTCAGGCCAATAATAACACTTCCAATGGTAACGACCTGTCGGTTGATGGGTCCATAAAGCTCCCTTTCGTCCATCTTAGCGAGCACCCCCCATTTGGTATCTCCGACTGGACCATACGCAATCACAACAGGATTACCGAATAAGTTAGAGGGAGACCTCAGTCCAAATACACCCCTTGAAGCGTCCTTGAGGGTCATCCCAATCGGAGAATCCTTTGGTATATTATCGGGAGCCCTATCCCCACTTTTTCGTAAGGGAAAGAATATCTCGACCCCATCCTCTTTGAACTGTCCTAAAATAATCTCTTCCGTCTCTCCCAAACCAGCGTAATCTTGCACAAGACTTTTCAATCTTGACATCTTAAATAAAACAATGTCAGTTCCAACCCGCTGCTTCTGCCGTCCAGTAATTGGCGCACTCACAGCAATATAGGATTCATTATCCATGGAGATCGGACCATGAATAATGACATTTGGGAATTCCGCGGCATGGAGGGGCCACTTCTGATCCGGTATGGGCAAGCCAACATGGACGACAGATTTGCCTTTTGCATCTAGCCGCACAATCCCAGCAACGACTTGAGATTTATCCATTGCCTCGATTAATATATCTCGGCAAAAATTCACCAAAGTCTCTAAGTCTACAGTTCCTTCGTTGTATGCCTCAAGTTCTTCACGAGCTTTGGTGCGGGCAGTAATTTGTAGCGCAATATCTTTGACGCGAGAAAGGTACTCTTCAACTGCCACTGTTTTGGTTTTCATGGAGTGAAACAGATTGCGCCCTACCTCCTCTTTTAGGTGACTGTATAGCGGGATTATACTTGCCAAGAATACAATCAACCCTATCACGAAAATGCCCAGCGCAGAATAAACAATAATCCATTTCTGTAGCCTCTTGGAATCCATAACTCAACCTCGATTCAACAAACCGTAGCATCGATTTAGATGCCATCATATTTTCAATAGAGTCAGCATTTGCAGAAATACATCGAGCCGATTGTAGGGGTGGAATCTCGTTCCGATGGGGTTTCCCTTGCGCATTATCTTACTCAAGTTGCTACCTATTGAAAAAGAACCCAAACTGATGTGACAAACCGTCATATAACTAAATTCTTCGATTCGTTGTCATGTTTTCTCTTCATCACAACTTGGGTTATCTTCTACTTTTTTTACCACCATTAGTGTCAAATCGTCAGACGGTAGGGCTTCGCCCTGAAATGCAATCACGGAATTGTAAATTTCTGTACAGATTTCGCTTGCATTTGCATGTCGAAGTTGCTTCGCGAGTTCCTCTAAGCGCTCTTCTCCATATACTTCATTATCAATATTCAATGCTTCGGTTACACCGTCGGTATAGAACAAAATCGTGTCTCCATCGAGAAGTTGCGTAGTCTCTTGTTCATATTCCACAATCTGACCAACCATATCGTTGGGATACATGCCTATCACCAAGCCACCTTTCTCCAGCTCCCTTAAGTTGCCATCATGTCGGATCAGCAGTGGAAAATTGTGTCCCGCATTGATCGAGGTCAGCATATCTGTATCTGGATGCAGATGCGCGTAGAAAAGTGTGGCATATTTATCGGTTGTGCTATTTTCATAGAGCAGAGAATTGAGAGCCATCACCATCGCCGGCAGATTGTTTTGTCTTGCGACCTCTGAGCGCAAACCCGTCCAAAGCATTACCATGAGTAGCGCCGCTTGCATCCCTTTTCCCGACACATCGGCAATTGCAAATCCCCAAGAACCATCTGGTTTAGGAATATAATCGAAGAAGTCTCCTCCAACGCCATCGTGCCCTGGTATGCTCAATCCGGCCACCTCATATCCCGGAATTTCCGGTGAACTATCGGGAAGCAGGTTTTCCTGGATTTTGGCTGCTTCCTCCATTTCCGCTTGTAATCGACGCCGCTCAATCGCTTCCCGGTAAAGTCGTGCATTCTCTATGGCAACACCCGCTTGAGTGGCAAAAGATTCGAGCAAAATCTGATCTTCGGCGGTAAAGTCTAGTGTGATACGCCCCCTACCTTGTTTATCGCATACAACCAATACGCCCAGAATTTCGCGCCCGAAAATTGGAACGGCCATGAGATTCTTGTTGCCAAACAGCACGATTGCCTTTTCATCGCTATACATGCACGTTTTACCCTCTTTTGCCACTTCACGAATCATGGAAAATATCGGCGGAATTTTTTCATGAGTTCTGAGAGGAATCGAGAGATCTTCTAGCTCAGGAGGGAGTTGTGAATCAAAAGGGAAATGGCATGTTATCTCAAGCCTTCGTGTGAAGGGATCGATAAGCATGAGATACCCTGCACTTGCATCCAAAAGACTGATAGCATGGCTCATCACCTCTTCCTCCAAACTTTCGGTGTCTAATTGCTTGCTAATTTGCGCTGTCATATCGGAGAGCAGGAAGAGGCGGAACTTGGCGGCACGCATCTCTTCGATTAAGCATGAATGGGCAATCACAATCGAGGTTTGGCTGGCGAGTACATTTAATAATTCGCGTTCCCATTTTTCCATTTCAACGTCTGAACTAAGACTGATGATGCCGAAAAATTGCTTGCGAATTTTTAACGGTGCCCAAAGGGTTGCATCAAGGGCTTGCAACTGCGGCTGAATTTCATCGAAAAATGGCTTGAGAGAAACGGGAGGCTGAGATAGGTCGAGAATCGAGGATTGTAGTATGATTGCAATCTCATGCGAGGAAATTGGAATGACCACAGATTTCTTTTTGAGACTGATCGACGATTCGACAACAAGCTGATTTTCTATCGAATCGAAGCGTAAAATTGCCCCTTTAGTTATCCGCAATGTTTTGAGGATGACCTGTAGATATGCTTGACCTGACATACCAAAGTTACTTTGACCAGCAATGATGGCTCCACTAAGCTGCTCAAGCTCTGATAGGCTCTGAATCAATCGTTGCATAAGTTTTTCATCAGAAGCAGGTTGCATCTGAAACCTCAATCCTGTTTGGAAATTTGGTTGTCAGGTTAGGGATGGTTACAATTCGATTGACGCCTTGACAATTTGATGAGTCAATCGGCCGCCGCTGTAAATGCCGTAATCACTTCATCTTCACTGTCGAAATGTTCAAAAGTGGTGATTAACCGACTTCTGATAATGAGGTTTTTTATATTAGTGCCAACGTTGATGATACCGATTCGTCCACCCTGGCGTGCGATGGAAAGGTGTGTTGCCATCATCGTGCCAAGTCCGGAACTATCCATTGCCGAAACATCGGCGAAATCAAATAACAATTTGACGCCTTCCGAAGCGTTGGCAAGTTGACTATCAATCGCCTTTCTAAGTGTACCACTTGCGGATGCGATGATTCTGCCGCTAAGTTCCATAATAATGACGCCGTCTCTTTCACGCACATTGCATTCCATGATTTCCTCCTGAAGTAGATTCTCGGAATTCATTCTTGCGGGCAACTTGATAAAGACAAACCGCTGGTTCGCTCTGCATTTTTATTCTAAACGATCTACAAGGTTTTGTCAAGTCTTCAAAAATTATATCGCACCGAAGCCGAGCAATTTCTGTGGAATTATGCCAAGCATCTGATTGAAGTTGTCAAACAATGATAGAGAATTGACAGACCGCCGAGTCCATAAAAGACAGCCGTCAATTTATCGTTGACTGCCTTGAGTAAAGACGTTATAATCTCAGGTAATCTGTGGAGAAAATTTATCGTAATTCGTAACCATAACTTTTCACGGAGTAAGGAAAATAGGTCATGCAAGAATTTACAATCAACGAAATGTTTAAAAATTCAGTCCAAAAGTACGCATCCAAAGCTGCATTATCCAGCAAAATCGACGGCAGTTATCAGGACATCTCTTACGACGAGTTGGATAATCGGGTGAAGTATTTCTGCTTGGGATTAATCGAACTTGGGCTGAGAAAAGGTGACCGCGTTGCGTTGCTGTCCGAAAATCGTCCGGAGTGGGCCATAAGCGATCTCGCCATCCTTGCCGCAGGAGGCGTGAACGTTCCCATGTTCTGGACGTTAACTCCCGCCCAAGTTGAATACATCTTGAGAGATTCCGCTGCTAAAATAATTTGTGTATCAAATAAAGGACAGTTGCAAAAGGTTGAAGCCTTCAGAGCGAATGTATCCAGTTTGGAACGAGTTATTACCTTTGATGCGATCGACTCTAAGGCTGATGATTCGGTTGTCACTTTTGAAGATGTCTGCGAACTGGGGAAAAAGGTAGATGATGGCGATCGAGTTTGCCAAGAAGTCAACGATAGTATAGCTCCGAGCGACTTTGCAACGCTTATTTACACCTCTGGAACGACGGGCGATCCAAAAGGGGTCGTGCTGACTCACAGTAATCTGATGTCAAATGCACAAACCTGTACCGAGATTCTCGGCGTCACCCATGAGGACGTTTTCTTATCCTTCTTACCCCTTTCACATGTGTTCGAGCGCATGGCAGGGCACTACCTGCCGCTGGCTTGCGGCTCAACAGTTGCGTATGCAGAAAGCCCATTTACAGTTGCCAAGAACATGCAGGAGGTTCGTCCGACTGTTATGGCGAGCGTGCCACGTCTCTATGAGACGATGCACGAGAGAATTCTCCGCTCTGTTCGAGAAGGGTCGTCGCTCCGTCAGAAAATCTTTCATTGGAGCATCGGTGTCGGCGAAAAGGTAAGTCAAGCCATACAGAAGAAAAGCAAGCCGTCGGCGATCTTAAGCATGAAAGCTAAACTTGCGGACAAATTGGTGTTGAACAAGATCAAAGCCGCAACAGGTGGACGCCTGCGTTTTTTCGTTGCAGGAGGTGCTGCGCTACCCAAATCGCTCGCGGAATTTTTCCATGCCGCTGGCCTCATAATCCTCGAAGGATACGGCTTGACGGAGACCTCACCGGTGATCAGCGTGAATCGGCCGGATAAATGGAGGTTTGGCACGGTGGGTCCACCGATTCCGGGCGTCGAAGTCAAAATTGCAGAAGATGGGGAAATCCTATCGCGGGGTCCGCATATCATGAAAGGCTATTTCAACAAACCGGAAGATACAGCGGAAGTCATTGATTCAGAGGGATGGTTTCATACTGGCGATATCGGGCTAATTGATGAAGATGGCTTTTTGAAGATTACCGATCGGAAGAAGAACATCATTGTGTTGTCCAACGGGAAAAACGTTGCTCCACAGCCGATCGAAAGCCAGCTTGTACAAAGTCCATACGTCAGCCAAGTGATGTTGGTCGGTGATAAACGCAAAAGTATCGCTGCGCTTATTGTGCCAAATTTTGACGCGCTCAAAGGGTACGCCAAAGAGCAGAAGATTGATGCCGAAGACATCTCGACGCTAGTTGAGACCAAGGAAATCCGTCAATTCATCCGTCAGGAAGTGAATCGCCTTTTAGTCGATTTCGCTGATTTCGAGCGGGTTAAAATGTTTACGTTGCTCGATCAGGAGTTCACTCAGGAAAATGATGAGATGACGCCGACTCTCAAGCTCAAGCGCCGAGTGATTCTGGAGCGTTACAAAGATCGGATTGAGAAGATGTATGGTTGAGGTTGGGTCGGTGGAAAGATCTACCGATTACCGCAAGTAATCAGTCTGTTAGCTGAGTGCATGTATCTTCTCCTTTTGAGGCGCGAAAGCCATTCGATTTGAATCATCTGAATAAACCGAAACACGAGAGGGAACCATGCAATGCCCAAACTGTCAACATGAGAATAAAACTGGGAGAAAATTTTGTGGTCAATGCGGCACAAAGCTCGGTTGGAAATGCGCTGACTGTGGTTTTACCAACCATCCATCAGATAGGTTCTGTGGCGGATGCGGGACGAAATCCGATGAAACCACACCTCCGCAAACAGAAACTCGCATCCCAAAACTGGAAAACCTGCATGCCCAACTGCAAACGCTAATTCCTGATACGCTGGCGCAGAAATACCTAGCCGCAGAACAGGAAACCACCGGTGAGAATCGACTCATCACTGCCCTGTTTGCCGACATTTCTGGCTCCACTGAGCTTTCCGCAACCCGATCCCCCGAATCGATGTTCCAGCTCATTCAGGACTGCTTCAAGGACCTGGTAGACATCGTCGCAAACTACGAAGGCAGAATCAGTGGATTTCGGGGGGATGGACTCCTTGCCTTCTTCGGTGCCCCCATCCTGCATGAGAACGACGCCGAACGCGCCATCCTTGCCGCCATTGACATGCGAGAGACGATGCGAGGACACGGGTTGGAAATCACCGTGGGGATTAACACGGCATCAATGACCGTTGGGGAAATCCGAACACAACTCCACGCCGAATACACCGCTTACGGCACGGAGATTGTGCTTGCCAAACGGTTGCAAGAAACCGCAGACCGCGGACAGATTCGCGTCGGCGAAGCGACGTATCGATTCACCCAACGGGCGTTTGCCTTTGAAGAATTGTCGCCGCAATCGCTGAAAGGCTTTGACCGTCCC
Source organism: Candidatus Poribacteria bacterium (assembly GCA_022567695.1). GTDB lineage: Bacteria > Poribacteria > WGA-4E > WGA-4E > PCPOR2b > JADFGN01. Next base: position 28,113 of record JADFGN010000002.1, read on the forward strand.
ATACGCGCCTATTCGGTCGTCCGCGTTCTCGAACACCCGGAGAAATTGCGGGGCATCGAAGGGCTTCAAGCGAAACTGATCGGCAGAGAACGGGAGTACATCGCCTTGATTGACGCCGCCGATGCGCTGATCGATGAACGCAAGGGGCAGATTGTCACCATTGTCGGGGAAGCGGGAATTGGCAAGTCCAGACTGGTCAAAGAGCTTAAGACGTATCTCCAAGGAAGTAGAGCAGGCGGCTCGCCCGTTTCAAGTCCTCGTTGGCTGGAAGGACGATGCATCTCAATTGGGCAAACCGTCAGCTTCTGGCCCTTTATCGACATGATGCGGACCTATCTGGGAGTCTCTGGCGAGGACGGCGAAGAGGAAATTGCTGACAAACTGATTGGGCAAATGGAGAATCTCTTCGGTCAGGAAGCGGACGGGGTCATCCCCTACGTGGGACAGATGCTCTCAGTCAAGTTGCCGAAGCCGTATCAAGAGCGGATTCAGTATGCCGCGCCAGAGCAGATCCGCCACCAGACACTGCTGCGGATGCGTGACGTGTTTGTTGCGTTGGCTCGTAAACAGCCGCTGATTGTGATTCTCGAAGACCTGCACTGGGCGGATGATCTCTCGCTAGATCTGCTCTGGGTGCTGATGGATGAATTGGTGGCTGCCCCGCTGATGTTGGTGTGTGTGTATCGACCGGAGCGCGAACACGGGAGTTGGCAGATCGACGGTATCGCGTCAGGGAAGTTTCTTGAGCGATACACGCCGATTACCCTTCGCCCCCTCACCGCGAAACAGAGCCAGCAGATGGTCGAGTCGTTGCTAGCGGTTGAGAATCTGCCGGCCGAAACCAAGGCGACGATTCTCGAAAAGACCGAAGGAAATCCCTTCTTTGTCGAGGAAGTGATTCGTTGGCTGATTGATCAAGGCGTCATCTATCAAGAGGGTAAAAGATGGCAGGCCAAAGCCTCGATAACGGAGCTCGAAGTCCCTGACACGATTCAGAGTGTGATACTGTCCCGTATCGACCGCCTGCATGAAGAGGTGAAGTATGTCCTTCGGTGCGCGTCTGTGATTGGGCGCGTGTTTCAGCAACGGCTGTTGGGTTACCTTTCCCACCAAGAAGGGATGCTCGAAGCGAGACTCGCCGAATTGGAAACAAACGAATTGATCTACAAAGAGCACATCCTGCCAGAGCTGGAGTATGCCTTTAAGCATGCGCTGACACATGAGACAACCTATCAGGGGTTGTTGGGTCAACAGCAATCCGCTTTTCATGAGCGTGTCGGGGAAGGTATCGAACTACTCTATCAGGGACAGATCGGGGAGTATTACGAACAGTTGGCATACCATTACAGCCGAAGCGGTAACAAGGAGAAAGCGATTGAGTATCTGGTCAAAGCGGCACAAAAAGCTGCCAGTCGGTATGCGAATCAGGAGGCGTTGGACTACTTTCAGAGGGCATTGGATCTTGCCAAGTCTGACGATGAATCTGATCGGATTTTGAAATACCGGGCGAAGCTGCTCTTAAATCTGTATCAAGGCAGAGAGGCAGCCAGTGACTATGAGTGCTTGCTGAATAGCGCAAAGGGTAGGGGGGACCAAAAGGATGAGCTTGAGTCACTCCTTGGTCTTGCTTCTGCCTACTACACGATTGCCCTTGATGAATTGGATTTTGCATCAAAATCCCTTGCGCTTTACAAGCAGGCATACACCCTCGCTCGCAAGCTTGATAACCGAACATGCATGGTCCGAGCTCTTGTTCCAACGACATGGTTTATGGACTTCTGGCCAGAATATAGGGACGAAACTCTTGCCAATGCCGAAGATGCATTAATCCTCAGTCAGGAAATAGGAGATAAAGAACTGATAATCGACAGCAAGATGGCCATGTTAGATACGTTAAGGCGAATTCCAGATTGTATTGAGGCGGCGGAGGAGCAGGGAGAGGAACTTCTCAACCAGCTCAAGTCCTGTCACGATCTGCTCCGACTCAAGGAAGTTTATTTTCAACTCATGTGTATGCATCTTTCCCGGGGCAACTTTGAGAGATCTGTCGAATGCTGCGACGCTGGCATAAATCTGGCGGCGGAGATCGGTGTGCCTCCGGTACAATTCCCAACCTTCAAAGCACTGGCTCTTTTGAACCTTGGTCGATACGATGAGGCGTGGGAATCGCTGCAAAAAGAGGTGGTAGACGAAACGCATCGATTCGGAAGTGCCTTTAAAAACTACGGTACAGGCATATACTTTCTCGAGCTGATGGCGTATGAGAAGGCAGCCGAAATCTTTGAGAGTGTTATCGAACAGGCAAAACGTCTAGGACGTGCCTGGATGAGAAGTGAGGCTCAGATAGGGCTTGCAAAATCTCTCCTCCGAACCGGACAACTCGAACAAGCAGATCTAGATCGAATTACCCAAGATCTTGCCAGTATGGACGTAACGCTTCCAGCACAAATACTGGGAGAATTCGCCCTTCGGGCTCGGCGAAAATTGAATTTTCGCATTCCAAATTACCGAAGGAGAATGAATTATGAAACTTCGACCCGGAACCCCCGAAGAGGTCGGTATGTCAGCGCAACGGGTAGAACATGTCGTGAATCTCGCTAAAGGCTGGGTGGATGGAGGTGTTACACCCGCCCTGGTGATCCTCGTTGCCCGACGGGGTGTTATCGTCGCCCACGAGGCTTTCGGCCGCTTAACGCCGGAACCACACTCACCCTCTCTCGAATGCGATACAATCTTTCCCTTAACTTCCCTAACCAAGCCCCTCACGGCGACGGCGGCTATGATTCTTGTCGAAGACGGTAGCCTTGGCCTCAACCGCCCGGTTTCGGAATACATTCCTGAGTTTGTCGGCGAAGGCAAGGATGCAGTGATGGTCCATCATCTGCTGACCCATACCTCAGGGTTCAGAGATGAAGATGTAGAGGCATATACAGAAAAGAAAAAGGGTTCCGTTGAGATCCCTCCTCCAGATGAGACGCAGCACCCACAGATTAACGAATACCTATTCCTCGGATACGATGCCCCCCTGTGGAAGCCGCCCGGCTCGGAGATGTCCTACAGCAACTATGGCTACAATCTGTTAGGAGAGATCGTGCGAAGGGTCAGTCGAAGATCACTGGCAGACTTGACTAGAGAACGGATCTTTGAACCGCTAGGAATGGAGGACACCGACTATATCGTGCCTGACGCAGTGAGGCACAGAATTGTCAGACGTCTCGCAGACACACCGCATGCTTGGCTTAATAACCGAGAAGTTCAGGAGACGCCCTGGTCCTCATGGGGCGCTTTCTCAACGGCGATGGACATGGCGATACTCGGCCAGATGTTCCTCAACCGTGGCATCTACGGAGATACCCTAATCCTCAGCCCGGCATCAGTCGCCGCGATGACACGCAATCAGATTCCGGGGATTGGCGCACAGTTTATGGGGGCGTTCCACCCTGAAGCCTCATGGGGGTTTGGCTGGGACATAGAGGGTACTACGAATAGCCAGTATTATAATGGAACGCTGTACTCACTAAACGCATTTGGGCATGGTGGTGTCGGTGCCGTTCGTTTGTGGGTGGATCCGGTCTATGAAATTGTGGGTGTCTATTTTTCTGCTTCACTTGAGCCATTTCCGGCGCACTATACCCCAAGTGACCTATTCATCAACGCGGTGACGGCTGCGGTCGTCGATGTATAGAATGAGCGTTTAATATCGCCAAAAGTGACAGCAACCCTAAGCTAAAATCCGACAAAGTTGTGATAACAGTCTGAAAAGGAGGCGAAAACAATGGCTGTCCATGAATTTGCTTTAGCATTGCCGGAAAAACTGTATCGACGAGCAGAACGTGCCGCACGTTTGACACACTGTGAGATCAAAGACATTCTAGTTTCCACCTTAGAAACCACGCTACCCTTTCTCCCTGGCGATCTGCCGTCTGATTTAGCAGCAGAGCTCACAGAATGGGCGATGTTAGATGATGAAGCACTCCACGCAATTGCCTCTGCGGTGCTATCTCCTCAACAACAGCGGCGTTTTAGCGTATTGCTTCGTAAGGAATCAGAAGGTCGCTTGAGCGAAGCCGAAGCGCAGGAGTGGGAGGAACTTCAACAAGAATATCTCCGTGTTTCGAGAAATAAAGCCAAAGCACACTTCACCCTCGATCAACGGGCGAAAGCACGCGCATAGCTCGGAGTCAACTCATGAGTCGCATTCCAACATCGTTACGCAATGTGCTGTATGCCGAAAAGCCGGAAGCACGTTGCGCTTACTGCCAAAGTCCAGAGAGATTACTCGGCATCCCTTTGGAAGCGGACCATATTATTCCGGAGTCGGCAGGCGGCGAAACCTCACTGGAAAACTTATGCTTGTGTTGCCGTTCCTGCAACGGTTACAAAGGGACGAAGATCAATGCGATTGATCCACAAACCGGGCGACGTATCCGCTTGTTCCACCCAAGGCAGCAAAAATGGTCAACCCACTTTGCGTGGAGTCAAGAGGGAACGCAAATCGTTGGACTCACGCCGACAGGACGAGCAACGGTAGAAACCCTGAAGGTGAATCATCCCCTAATCATGAATCTTCGCCATCTGTGGTGTCTTTTGCGGCAACATCCACCGAAAGAGTCGGATCAGAAAGGATTGAAACGATTATGAAACTCCAACCTGGAACTCCCGAAGAAGCGGGTATGTCCGCCCAACGGGTGGAACATGTTGTGAATCTCGCTAAAGGCTGGGTGGATGGAGGTGTTACACCCGCCCTGGTGATCCTTGTTGCCCGACGGGGTGTTGTCGTTGCCCACGAGGCTTTCGGCAACTTAACGCCGGAACCGGATTCATCCCCTCTTGCACACGATACAATCTTTCCCTTAGCCTCCCTGGCCAAACCAATCACGGCGACGGCTACCATGATTCTCGTGGAAGACGGTCTGCTTGGCCTCAACCGCCCTGTCTCGGAATACATTCCTGAGTTTGTCGGCGAAGGGCAGAATCGTCAGGCGTCCTGAAGCCGCGCCATTTGCCGAATGGATGGAAAGCTGGATAGAGGTGCCGTGGGGACCAACTGGTGTAATTTCAACGGCGATGGACATGGCGATATTCGGTCAGATGTTTCTCAATCGTGGCAGCTACGGGGATGCCCGCATCCTCAGCCCGGCATCGGTTGCCGCGATGACGCGCAATCAGATTCCGGGCGTTCCCGCACGGTACGGCGAAGAGTTGTTCCCCGAAGCCGGATGGGGTTTCGGCTGGAGCATACATGGGAATAAAAAGTCCATAGCTTATGGGGAGACCCTACACTCACCCAAAACATTCCTTCATGGTGGTGCAGGTGGTGTCTTCTTGTGGGTGGATCCCGTCTACGAGCTCGTGGGGATCTATTTCTCCGTCACGCTCCAGTTTCCTCCTAAACACTATTACTACACCGACCTATTCATCAACGCCGTGACGGCTGCGGCCGTCGATGTATAAAAACAAAGGAACAACGTAAAAAGAGCAGATGAGAATTGAATACTTTTTGAGGGAATGCTATCGAAATTAGAAGATTCTGTAGTGGTCAACAACATCTTAAAATCCAACTTTCACCGCAGAGACGCAGAGGACTCAGAGGTATCGCAGAGAAGAGTCAAGCGCTTGTGCCATCGGTGGCGAACTCCCATTCAACATGTATCTGACCATTACAGAAATTAGAAGATTCATACTGATACCGAAAAAATATGATTCAGTGTATCTTAAGCACTACACGGACGATTCAGTCCCAACTGTTGACAAATTAATAGGGAGTTGCATGAACAATAGGAGTATGCTATAACACGTCGCTCGTACCGGGCTGAAGCAGATTAGCCTCACACCTTTTTAATCAGCTTTTGTGGCTGAAGGAGGCGGCATACGCGATTTTTGGTAAAAAGTAATACGAATCTAAAGATCTGAATCAGGAGGAAAATTAGCATGGAATATGGAGACAACTGCTGGGTTGACATCCAACAGGCAGATAAAGATAAAATCGTTGTGTTACCACTTGCATCAATGGAACAACATGGACATCACTCTCCGCTGTTGACAGATACCTATCTTGTGACGGGGGTAGCGGAACGTGTGGAAGAACGCATTCGTGATGCAATCTACATGCTCCCGACGCTGTGGCTTGGCGCGTCAGATCATCACCTCGATCTGCCCGGTACTGTCAGCGTGCCAAATCACATCTACACTTTAATGATTAAAAACATCGTTCGGTCTATCGCCAAAGCCGGGTTTAAGCGCGTTTTCTTCCTCAACGGTCATGGCGGTAACGTCACGCCTGGGACACAAGCAATCACGGAGTTAGCGAACGAATCGGACGTGTACAACAACATGTGGATAGCACTCGCATCCTATTGGACTATAGCTTCACCAGCGATGGATGCGGAGCGTCACGGCATGCAGACAAAGCAACTCTCGCATGCTTGCGAATATGAAACCTCGATGATGTTGTTTCTGCACGGCGAGATTATGCGGATGGACCGTGTCACAGCGAGCCCCCCTCTGGTCGATTCACCCTATTTTCATGGTGAACACGGCGGACGTCTTAATGTCGCTAAGCGGATGGCAACGTTGACACCAACTGGCGCGATGGGGGGACCGCAACATGCGACGGCAGAAAAGGGCGAATCCCTGCTGAACGCTATCGTTGATGAAGTGGTTGCCTGCCTGAAGGATTTCGCGACGTGGTAGGCGATAAACGTGAAGCGAGATGATTTTCATGACCGTATCTACATTTTGGAGGAAATTGCGATGAATCAACGCGATGAAACCATAATCTCAATAATGCACGATATAACGGGGACACACATGGGTGATATCGGGCAAGAACTTTCGGATATTGAGGATCTCCTCGCCGAACGCCGATTACTTCGGAAATGGGTTCAGGACAGCGAAGGCGCAGATCTATTTTCGGAAGACCTCGCCAGAGTCGAGGCGGAACTCGCTGAAAAAGAAGGGAAACGAGAGGAATTGCTCGAAGAATATAACCGATTGGAGCACCGGTTGAACTGGCTCAAAAAGCAACTGGAAATCGCTCGGTTTCGATTGAAATATGAATCGGACGATGAATCGGAGGACGTTACTGACGACAATTCTATACCGTTTTGATACATTTTGCCTTCTAAACAGATGAGGAAAAGTTCGTTTTGCCTGACTTACGAGATTTTTTAGACGAATCCATCTCAGAACTTCAGAGCGGTGTCGAGCAAAGGATTTACACCGTTGATATCTCGAAAGATGCGCAACAATTCGTCTCCGCATTAGTGGAATATTTCGTGAGTTGCTGGCTCTCTCCTGTGTATGGGGATCGAGATGAGGTTTGGGAAAAATGGAATACCCCTTCACACCCCGATCGCGCCAACATGCTTGATTATTTGCGGAATGCTTTCTGTAATCAGAATGGTGAAGTGGCTGATCATCCCGATCCGAAGCGCGGCCTTACGAAGGCTAAGGGTAACTTCGCCGAAACGCTACTGCGATGGGTTGAGGAAACATACCGGGAAGGTGAAAAACGACTCATTCCCCCTGTTCCCCAACCTGCTGATCGAGGATTTACCGATCTCGTTGAGATTATATTTCATCAAGGAAACGAATGGTTTTCGATTATATGGGAATCGAAAGCAACAGAAGTAAATATCTCAGGTGTGGCTTCCGATGCCTACAAGCAATTAGATGATTACCCCAATCGGATGTTTTTTATACTCAATGATCGAGCTGCGTCTCTCAAAGAGGATGGAGTGGGTAATGCCCGATATGCCAATGTCCTACGATTGATGCCTGCGCTTATAAAACAGAGATCCCCGAAGATTCACTACGGACTTTTCATTACTCATAATGATGCGGCAAAATGCCCCCACTTGCGCGATTTACCCAAGCGTCCTTCAGGTGTTCCTCGCGGTTGCCATCATTTAACGTTCGTTGCACTGCCAAATTTTGCTGATTTGCGGGATGCTGTGTGGCGTAACATGCAACTCAAGTAATCAAAATGGATCACATTTTAGAATCCCCTCAACTCGAACAGATTTTACGATTTGCCCCACCAAAAGGGACAACATTGACGTCTTATGCGAATCATATTCGACTGCTTCATCACCGATTTCTCCAATTGTCTCTTGGAGAATCTTTTGAGCCGAATAAAACGTATATTGAAGAGATGCGTGATCTTGCCGAAGAAGCACACTTTCTGGCAACGCAATACACAAACCCGTTGATTGTGGATGAAGAGCTGGTGAGCCAGTTACCGGGAGTTTCGCGCGGTGAGGTGCCACCTTTGCAGGTATCGCAGGACGCTTTGGCTTTGGCAGGAATGTTGTTTGAGTTTTTGGGAGATTTAGTGGAACGGTGGAGTCAAGACTATCCAAACAATTCTTTGCTAAAACGCTTGGAGACCAATGAAGCGTATCACCTCATGGCGGGTCTGTGCTATCGCTTAGGCATTTATGAACCGCTTACGGCTGTATTGATGAGACGATTGGCAGCGAAAAGTCGGACAAAGATTCGTAAAGGGACGTTTTCAGTCAATAACATCGGTACATGGGCAACCTACCTCACCTGTGAGTTGTTAAGTGGCGATTGGGTAAAAAGAGGCGAGCGGGAGGACTTTGAAGGCTGGTCTGAGGCAAAGCTTTCTGAGATTAAAGCCCTCAGAGCGCATTTACGACGTACGATGCGTCGCGGAAGGTTCTTTTCACCTCGTGAAGCCCTGCAATCAGATCTATCGATCAATCAGATCGAGGCGATGCTCACGCAAATGAAAGCACTGTATTATGGGGAAGCAGAATTGGTGAATGCTGCCTGCCAATTTCTCACAGAAGCAGTCGAATCCGTCCGCAAACTCGGAGATTATCAGACTGCGTGGCAGTTACGGTCTTTGGAGGATATCTTTCGTCGGCAGTGGAAAGATAGCCCATGGCATTGGCTCAGAGGAATCCTTCCTGATTCAGGGCAAAAAACGCAAGATTATCTTTCTTCCTTAATTGCTGACGGCTTTGTATCGTTCTGGACTTCTCAAGTGGTTGCATTGAAAATGCGAGCGAATTTGCCCGATTTGAAAGGCGGATATCTTGATGATCGAATCAAACGGGTCGTAGTTTCGTTGCCGACAAGCGCGGGTAAAACGCTCCTGGCAGAGCTTGCAATCGTCAAAACCCTACTCAACGAACCGTCGGGACAAATCATCTACGTGACCCCTTCAAGAGCACTTTGTGAGCAAATTTCGCGTAAACTTGCCGAACGCCTTGAGCCGATAGGGATGCGCGTCTCTACGCTCGTTGGAGACACCGAGGGAATCGGTTATGAAGAAACCTTACTCGGTATCGATGACGAAGACGGGCTACCAGAACGCGGTATGTTTAAGCCGATTAATGTCCTCATCATTACCCCCGAAAAACTCTCTTCCCTTTTTCGGCGGGGAGTTCCGTTTATCGATGGAGTAAGCCTTATTGTGTTCGATGAGATCCACACAGTTGGCAGAACGGAATCAGACCGAAAAGAAAAAAAATTGGGCAGAGGCTGGACTTATGAAGAGGTTATAACATGCCTGCTCAGGGACGAATCGACCCGTGACGCAAAGATGTTGTTTATGTCGGCAATGATGCCGAACCGTTTCGCGATTAGTACGTGGGTTGATCCGAAGGAGGTTCATGACCCGATATACATTGAATGGCGACCCACGAGGCTTTTGAAAGGATATATCAAGTGTAATAAGTTTAATCCGCCTAAGTCGTGGCCAAAACCGTCGGAATTACCTTGTTCTGCGGATTTTGGAGTGGATCTGTTTTATGTTGCTGGTCGTGATGAACTCAAATCGCCTCATAAACTCTCAAACATTATATCTTCTCGAAGATGGCTAAAGTCAAAACCGCAATATAAAATGGATTGGGGCAAAAGCGACGGAAATATCGAGCATACGGTCAAAGCCGCCTTAAAGTTCGCCCGACTCGGTTCGGTACTGATTTATGTATCAAGGAAGGTAGACGTTGAAAAAGTTGCGAGCCAATTGTTTCAGAGCGCAGATTTGCAACAGCATATTCAATCGAAAATCGCCCAAAATCAGAAGAAATATAATGAAATGTTGGATTTTTTAAAAAACCGTCTGCCCACCAATCATCTTCTGTTAAAAACGATTCCGGCAGGAATCGGATTTCATCATGGTGATTTATGGCTTGATGTGCGTACTGAACTTGAAGAGGCATTCGAGCGGGAGTGGTTGAGGATTATGGTGGCGACATCAACGCTGATTCAGGGCGTTAACTTCCCCATTCGGACACTCTTGATTGGGGACTATCAAATTGGGAGAGGCACTCTCACCAAAGCCGATGTGAGTAATCTTGCAGGGCGTGCCGGACGCGCACGGTTTGAAACAGAGGGACAGGTCATCATGATTCAGAATAGCAACCGCGATGAAGGAAAAATTAAGGATTATCTCCCGCTTGAGCCTGAAGACATTCAGAGCAGTCTAGTTGATGAGGAAGTGCTAACGGTACTCGAAGGCATGGTGGAGGCAATCGACGAAGGTCATCTGACCGAAGAGCAGTTACTGTCAGGTGAGTGGGGAGAATATGAAAAGCACAGGGAGTTTGCCGAAAGATTGCAAACCTTTGCGTTGCTCTGCTCGTCTCATCACTGGACATCGGAGGAAGAGGAGGATTTTATCGAACTGATCGGAACGTACAGCTTCGCCGGCAGCATAAGTGAGCGGGCGCAAGAGACTGTCGGACGTTTCGTACATCGCAATTACCAGGCATTGCGTTCACTCCCTCAACCGCGGATCGACTTGTATGCTCAAACAGGGCTCAGTGTCCGTTCCTGCCAGAAATTGATGGATGCCGTTCATGATTTTTGGAGCAAATACCGGCCGCAAACAGATCAATCGCTAACCCGTCAAATGATTGTTGACATCGCGCGGGTCATCTATGGAATCCCGGAAACGCAACCAAAGTTGAGCAACAGTCAATTAGAACAACCGGAAGAGGTCCTCGCCGATTGGATATGGGAACATGACCTTGATGGAATCCAGCAACGGTATTTTTCAAAGATTCGCAGGAACCGCATCCAGAAATTTATGCAACATATTCAGGATGCTATATCCTACAAAGCACCCTGGGGATTGAGCGCATTCTGGTTATTTTTGCGTGCTATTGCTGAAGCGGAGGATATCCTTCTCGTTTCTACCGAAATAGGAAAAGATCTAGCGTTGCTTCCAGCTTATGCAAAATTTGGCGTCAAAACCCCCGCGGCTGTGGTTTTATCCGCATTAGGCATAACACCGCCATCATTGACACGCAGGTTAGGTGATTTTTGGGAAAGGGAATTTCCCAAATTTCGCAGGGATTTTGGTGAAATTATGCGCTGGTTTGAAGAGACAGATTTTCAAACGTTATCGCGAGAAGCACAGCTTGCTGATTGGCAAATTCAACGTCTGATGCGCTCTGTTGAACGGGGTTCAGGCGGAACTCAACTTTACCGACGGGACTGGACTGTCGAATGTTATGTACACGGCTGGCAGTATTACGATGGCCCACGAGTTCTCAAAACACTAAAAATTGGGCAAGAATTGACGCTTGAAATAGAACCTGATAGCCTATCTGATGAGAAAGCGGTTTTGGTGCAGACACCCAACGGGCAAAAACTTGGATATATCCCCTGGAAATACAAACGTAAGTTCACCCAAAGATTGGTTAGGGGAGATCTCTTCCAAGTCCAAGTGCGTATAAGACAAATTAACCCATTCCTACCCCCTTCTCGGTGTCTCAGAATCGAAGTCTGGTTCAAGAGAAAGGTCTGATCAAAATGAAATCTTTTAATTGGTCTACGCTATAAAGCGAGAAATGGAGCTTGAATCGAAAATGAAAATTTTAGTGACCGGTGGAACAGGCAGAATCGGGGCGAACCTCGTGAAATGCCTGCTAGAGAAAGGACACGACATCCGTAGTTTTGTTTATCCCGGCGATGCGAGTCGTGCGAACAAACTCGACAGCTACGAGCGCATCGAAACCATCGTCGGAGATCTGCGAAACTTGGATGATGTGAAACGGGCGGTCGAAGGTGTAGACGCAATCTACCACCTTGCCGCTGCGTTTGGGGGCCCATTCGATAACTTGCAATATCTGAATATCAACGGGATGGGAACGCTCAATATTTTAGAGTGCGCGCGCTCGGAACTCCCCAACCTTCACCGTTTGGTTTATGCAAGTACGGAAGCAATCTATTGGCGCCTGACCGAAAAAGGTCGATTCTTCGAGGAACCGATTACGGAGGAGATGGTCAGCCGATATCACCACATGCCGTATTTCCTGACCAAATGGATCGGCGAGGAGTTGTGCATGACCTATCATCATCAATACGGCGTGCCGACGACAGTTTTCCGATTTGCAACAGTCGTCGAGCCTGGCGAATTTCTCAATGCGGATGGTTTGCCGGGACGCTTCCTTTTCAGTCCCGTTTATAATCGACACAAAGACCAAACCAGCGATGACCCCGAAGAACAGAAGATGATTGAGACCATCAAATCTCTCTGGACGGGAGATGAGAAATTCCTGCTGAGTCGAAATCCGGATGGTCGCGCGCACAAGGAAAATTTCTGCGATGTCCGAGACATCGTACAGGGGTTGGTGTTGGGCATTGAGAAAGACGCGGCTGTCGGCGAGGAATTCACGCTCGGTGGCGCGGCAATATTCGATCGGGAGAAAATCATCCCTTACCTGTCCGAGCGGTATAAACTGGATTATGTCGATGCCAAACTTCCACAACCAAACTATTTTGATTTCGATCTCAGCAAAATCAAGACATTGCTCGGATATCAGCCACAGCACGATCTCGAAAGCATTCTCGACACCGCAGAAGCGATGAGGCGGGGTGAGGATGTAGGAATTATCCCAACGGGGATTCGATGGGGCACGGCGTAAAACGCAAAAGGAGGAATACTAATATGAGCGACTATCCACAAGACATCAAAATCACCAAAATTGAACAGGTCACACTGAAGGTAGACAAGCCCGAAATCGGGGTCAATTCACGAATCAAAGAGATGATTTATCCGGAACCGAACTGGAAGTGGGATGAACCGATCATCCGCATCCACACAAGCGATGGAACAGTCGGATGGGGCGCTGGACGCGCAGATGCTGAAGTCGGCGCGCGTGCGTTAAATCAAAATCCGTTCGATCTACTCGATCCGACGACAGGTGTATCGGATGAATTCCGCGGTCTCGAAAACGCACTGTGGGACACGATTGGCGTGATTCTCGGCAAGCCAGTTTATCAACTCATCAGCGATCAGAGTTATGCCGAGTGGCTGCCTGCTTACGATAGTACGATTTATTTCAACGACCTCATTTACGATACGAAGGAAGCGGGGTTGAAACGAATTGCTGACGACGCGAAAAAGAGCGTCGAAAGTGGCTTCCGCGCGTGTAAGATGAAAATTGGACGCGGCTGTTATTTGATGGAACATCAGGAAGGTTTGCAGCGAGATATTGATGTCGTCAAACTCACCCGTCAAATCGTGGGCGAGGACTTTGATATTCTGGTCGATGCAAATAATGGGTACACCTATGATGAAACCGTCGCCTTCCTGAACGAGACAAGTGATGTCGGCGTTTTCTGGATTGAGGAGATGTTTGAGGAAGAGGTGGGCGCATATCGCAATCTTCAGGGCGTCATCAAAGAACAGGGACTTTCCGCTTTGATCGCAGACGGCGAAACACGAACCCGTCAACCTATTGAGTTTTTCGAGCCATTTTTTCAGGCGGGCGTTTTGGACGTCATCCAACACGACATACGCGGACTCGGTATCACAGGATGGCGACGGCTGGCCGAAATGACGCAGCAATATGACGGCGTTAAATGCGCGCCTCATAATTGGGGGTCGTTGCTGGGCTTCTATTTGAGCCTTCAGTTTGGAAAAGCTATCCCGAACTTTCTCTACGGTGAAGTCGCGACTCTGACTAGCGATGTGGTTGATACGTCCGGGTATATCTTCAAGGACGGGGCTTTCAGTGTGCCGGATACACCCGGACTCGGTTTGACGCTAAATCAGAGGGTTTATGCGGAGCAATATGCAGGACAGGAAGATTGGCAGATTGAATAAATGCCTGCTGAATTTTGGGCAGAAGTCAAAACCGAAAATAATTAAGGAGGGACCAATGGTTAGATTCGTCGTAATTTCTATCTTAGTCTGTTTATGTTTCAGCAGCACTGGATTCGCTCAAATCAGCGGCTTAGGCGTGGGGGTTATGTTGAGTAAACCGACCGGATTGAGTCTCAAGAAATGGAGCGGAAGCACGACGGCGATAGGCGGTGGAGTCGCTTGGGGATTTGGGGATAGGGATACCTTTCGTGTGCACGTCGATTATCTATTTCATAATTTCGGTCTTTTTCAAGTGCAAAAAGGAAGCTTACCATTTTATTATGGAATTGGAGGACAAATTGAGTTCGAAGATGTCGGCATCGAAAGCAAAAACGACAATAACGAGGTTGGAGTGCGCGTTCCCATCGGTATAAACTATATCTTTGAGAATTTACCTGTGGATGCATTTTTTGAAATCGTGCCGAGATTTAATCTCGCGCCCACCACAGAATTTAAGGTAAGCGGAGGCATTGGGATTCGATATTTCTTTGACTAAAAAATAGGGGTAATCCTCTTGACAATGTTAGATTACCGGTTGAACGCCGATGACAACTGGACTCTGGATTTGCGCGGTTTTTGCCAATTTGGCTAAAGATTTTTCAAAACAGTGTTATCGTAGCGTGAGTCAATTGAGACCGATGAGTTGCCAACTGGTGAATGAATGGCTATCGGAATTAAATACCCAAAATGTAAGCAAACCTAGATGTCATGGGGATCCTAACTTAACATTGTCAAGTTAAATAGTTATTTCTCCAATAAGCATATTTGTGTTCTTCACAGTCATATTCAGCACTGTTTTTAGCCTCTTGGTTCTTGCCGCGACTCCGGTCCAAACCGCAAGCAAGAGATCCCTGACACAATCAAGACGATAATCAAAGATTGAGAGAGCAAAGGCCGACACAATTTTTC
>JADFGN010000217.1 GCA_022567695.1 Candidatus Poribacteria bacterium
GCGAAACCATCTTGCCGTCGGACTGCGAGCTGTTGAAGTCCTTCCGGATCTCCTCCAGGGTCTGCAGCACATTCCCCAGCTCGGCCGGATTGTTCACTTCCCAATCCTTCTGCGGTGCGAGGCGAATGCGCGCCCCATTTGCGCCACCACGTTTGTCGGTGCCACGGAACGTTGCCGCCGACGCCCAGGCGGTCGAGACCAGTTGCGAAATGGCCAGTCCCGACGCGAGTATCTTGCCCTTGAGCTCAGCGATATCCTGCTCTCCAATCAATTCATGAGTGACGTCGGGGACAGGGTCTTGCCACAACTGTGGCTCCGCAGGAACCAACGGGCCGAGACATCGCGTGCGGGGCCCCATGTCGCGGTGCACCAGCTTGTACCACGCCTTGGCGAAGGCGTCTGCAAACTCCTCAGGGTTCTCGTGGAAACGCTTCGAAATCGGCGCATAGATCGGGTCCATCTTTAGTGCGAGGTCCGTCGTAAACATCATGGGTGCGTGCTTCTTCGACGGATCGTGAGCATCCGGCACGGTGCCCACTGCAGATGCATCCGTGGGAGTCCATTGCGTGTGACCCGCAGGACTCTGCACCTGCTCCCACTCGTAGCCGAACAGGTTGTCGAAGAAGTTGTTGTCCCACTTCACCGGGTCGGTAGTCCACGCGCCCTCCAACCCGCTGCCGATCGTATCGCCGGCATTGCCGCTGCCAAAGCTGTTCTTCCAGCCAAGGCCTTGCTCCTCGAGGCTGGCACCCTCGGGTTCGGGACCCTTGTACTTTTCCGGAGCAGCACCATGCGTTTTGCCGAACGTGTGTCCGCCGGCAATGAGCGCAACCGTCTCCTCGTCGTTCATCGCCATGCGACCGAACGTCTCTCGAATGTCCCTGGCTGCAGCGAGCGGATCTGGGGTACCGTTCGGCCCATCCGGATTCACGTAGATCAGGCCCATCTGGACGGCACCGAGAGGATTCTCGAGTTCCCTGTCGCCGATGTAACGCTCATCTTCAAGCCACGTGGTCTCAGGCCCCCAGTAAATGTCCTCTTCGGGCTCCCAGACGTCCTCGCGCCCGCCAGCGAAACCGAGCGTCTTGAATCCCATTGACTCCAAAGCACAGTTACCCGCGAAGATCATCAGGTCAGCCCACGAGATTTTCCGGCCGTATTTCTGCTTGATCGACCAGAGCAACCGACGCGCCTTGTCGAGGTTCACGTTGTCGGGCCAACTGTTGAGGGGCGCAAAGCGGAGTGTGCCGGAGGCTGCGCCGCCGCGGCCGTCGCCGATGCGGTACGTGCCTGCGCTGTGCCACGCCATCCGAATGAAGAGCGGCCCATAGTGGCCGTAGTCGGCCGGCCACCAGTCCTGCGACGTCGTCATCAACTCATCGATGTCCTTCTTCAGGGCATCCAGGTCAAGTGTCTTGAACTCCTCGGCGTAGTTGAAATCCTTGCCCATAGGATCGGACAAGGGAGAGTTCTGGTGGAGAATATTCAGGTTCAACTGATTCGGCCACCAGTGTTGGTTCGACGTGGTCCCGACCGCCGTGTGTCGGTGAGGCCCGCCCAAAACCGGGCACTTGCTTTTGCTTTCCATGTTCTCTCCAATCGTGTTCTGCATTTTTTTCCAACCTGTTCTATATACAAGGATCATGAATCCTTGGAAAGTGATGATGCATACGCCGTACATTCCCCGAATAATGTCAACTCGACCTCATCAATCGCACTCAAATGGTAATCGGAATCCTTCAATTCTCGATTGATATTCAGGCAATGGTATATCCTGCAACCCTCCGCAAACCGCATGAGCATGAGGCCCAAGATTTGGCTGTGACGCCTAACGACTGGTTAGGTATTGTTATGCCAAACGAGCCGATCCGCTAAGAGTTATACGCCACTATTTTTCAACTCAAGCTCTGTGGCTGAATCCCTCAGAAGCTGTCAGTGGGATTCTCATCACACGGAATCGGCATGATAGGTGGATTAGTCGCTTGCTGCGTTGCCACAACTGGGACACAGCCCATGCAACTCAAGCTTGAGTCCGTTAATCTCGAAACCATCTGCTTCTAAGCCGTGCGTGTTCAGCTTCTCAAGAATCGAGGTGTCAATGTCGAAGATCCCCTTGCACTGCGTGCAGATCAGATGATAATGCTCGCTCAAATTGGAGTCGAAGCGGGCGGAACCGTCCTGCTCAAGCCTGCGAATCAACCCAAGCTCGGCTAAAAGCCCCAACCCCCGATACACAGTCCCTAAGCTGACATTCGGAATACGTCGTCTGACCGCCTCATAAATTTCGGTAGCGTTCGGGTGGGATGCTCGCTTCTGGACCTCTTCAAGGATAATCTGACGTTGACGGGTGGACCGATGGCCCTTCTGTTTCAATCCGTGGCTCAAAGGCTTGATCTGCTTTGCACACATGATGAAGCAATCTTTCCTTATTAGTTATAGGAATTATCACTAATAATAAAGTATACTAACAATCCAGCTGAGGGTCAAGAAAAAATGGCATGTAAATAATGGAGACGTGATAGGGGTTTTTTGCCCAACCCCCGAAAAGGTATATTCCAGGAATTAATCACACGTTCTGTGCTGACATCAATGAATCCGCCTCACCAAGATAACGATACACGCTTACCTTTGAAATGTCATAGTCTTGCATCAGGTTTTTGATGAGTGTGCCCTGTTCTCGCCTTCGCTTGAGTTCGATGATTTGCTCTTTTGTCAATTTCTTCCTCCTCCCGAAGCATACCCCCCGCGCTTTGGCTTTAACAATTCCATCCATTTGCCTCTCGGCACGTAACTCCGTCTCAAACTGAGCAATCGCTGAAAGCATGTTAAACAACAAACGACCCGTCGCATGGGAAGTATCGATGCTCTGATCTAGCACAGCGAGGTTGACACCTTTGCGTTGAAGTTGAGAAGCAATCTGGCACAGATGCAACGTGGAACGAGCGAGGCGATCCAGACGTGTGACCACCAACGTATCGCCTTCCCTTACATATTCGAGACAATCGGACAGTCGGTGGCGTAAGGCTTGGGTCCCGCTTTTTTTCTCCATAAAAATTTTGTCGCAATGCTTTAGTTTGTCCAACTGAACATCAAGGCTTTGCCCAACCGAACTCACTCGTGCGTATCCAACAGAAGCCATATCAACACCCCAAGGGGTTCATTATCTCATAGACCATATGAAAATGGTATAATGGAACACATTTTGGAACACGTCTTTTGCATGTTTCACAAAGTACACTTTCTGAGTCTCACATGGGTTGGCTAGCTCGTATACAGAAAGGGGAGAGGCATGAAAGGTCAGGCTCGAAACACCAACCAAAGACGGCTGCGGATCCTGGGTGATGATGAAATACAAGCCATTTACGGGATGCCTTGCTTCACGCCGGAAGAGCGAATGGAGTATTTTTCACTATCGCCAAAGGAATTAGCCGTCCTTGAGGAACTCCACTCCATCAAATCCCGAATCTACTACATTTTACAACTGGGTTACTTCAAAGCCTGCCATATGTTCTTTGTCTTCGACCTTCAAGGAGTCTGTGAGGATGCCGAACATATACGCCAACTATACTTTCCTGACTCCCAAACCAGTGAACTCTCGATTACCAAGGTGACTCGGCTGAAGCAACAAAGCTTAATTCTTGAACTCTGCAATTAAAGTTGATTGCAAAAAGTGATCTGGCAATTCTCAAGCAACCCATCTCTGACCAACTCGCAACGCTTGAGCAGAAGCTTGAAGAACGTATTGATTCCGTCAATGGACGTATTTCCTCGGGGTTAAATGAGCACTTGGAGGTCAAAAAACGCCGCTGGACGCTTCAGTCTCCTCGTGCCACTGAGCGCGTCAATCATCCCTTTTTCGACCGGCTTAAACAGGTGGATATCAGCCGTGTGCTGCATTTCGTCAATCAGCACTGCCAGTTCATGGAGGCGTTTAATCACATACGTTCTCGCTATGTTAAAAAGGAAGTAGACAATCGCGTGATAACCGCCAGCCTTATCGCTTGGGGTACCAATATGGGATTGGGTCGAATGGGAGAAATTTCCGATATGGGGTATCAGGTACTTAAGACCACCTCCGATAATTTCATCCGCCTCGAAACCCTTTCCGGCGCAAACGACCTGGTCAGCAATGCCATCGCACAGCTACCCATTTTTCGGCATTATGATATCGGTGACGTGATCCATTCCAGCAGTGACGGACAAAAGTTTGAAACCCGAATCCATACCATCAATGCACGTCATTCACCCAAATATTTCGGGCTGAAAAAGGGGATTGTCTCCTATACCCTGGTGGCCAACCATGTCCCAGTCAATGCGGAAATTATTGGTGCCAATGACCATGAGAGCCACTATGTAGTCGATATTCTGTCCAATAACACGACCGACATCCAGCCCAAAGTACATTCCACTGATACGCACGGAACCAACGAGGTTAATTTTGCCATTCTTCACCTGTTCGGCTATCAGTTTGCGCCTCGCTATCGGGATATTTACGATAAGGTCAGTGAAGCACTCTATGGATTCAAACACCCTTCGGTGTACGATTCGGAAATGCTGCTTTTGCCGGTTCGGAAACTCAATTCCAAGCTTATCATCTCAGAGTGGGAGAACATTCAACGGATCATGGTGTCCCTCGCCCTGAAAACGACGACTCAGAGTATTATCGTTTCAAAGCTCAGTGCTTATGCCCGCAGAAACAGGACCCGCCGTGCCCTTTGGGAATACGACAATATCATCAGAAGTCTGTATCTTCTCGATTACATCGACTCTCCGCCACTTCGCAAAAATGTCCAGCGGGCACTGAACCGTGGCGAGAACTACCATCAGCTACGCCGAGCTGTCTCTTATACCATTTGTAGCTAGAAATGCGACTATTCTCCCACCGACTGCGAGAAACCGTACAGAGATTGGATGCCATTGAGGCAAGATAAAATAGTCGCATCTGGAAGTCCAAATGGTATGACTTCCTTCCCTTTGAGGTCTTCGAGAACAAACTTCGGTAAGGTACGGGGCAAAACTGGAGGCATGTAGGCTTCAGGGTTTTGATTAAACTTGGCTTTGCAATCCTCATTGCAGAAGTAGTAGGTTTTGCCGTTGTGCTTACTCCAGAGGTCGAGATTTCTGACCTTCATCGGGTTGCCATTGGCAGTACAGACGGCGCAGGCAGGTTTTTCTGAGCTTTCCTCTTTTTCAGAGGAGGTATCAGCATGCAAAACCGATAGGCTGAACAGGATTAGAAGCAGAGTGATAAGGATTTGGGGTGTTCGATTGGATTTCATTTAGTTTTCCTTCCTAAAGAGAGTTATCAGAAGGTGTTCTATCTTTGAAACACACTTTCTGAGAATAGCATTTTCCTATTGAAAATTTAGAATGAACGTGACATTGTCAGGGAAACGGTTAGTCCGAGTTCAAAGGTGTCACCTTCATCTGACAATGTTCTGCGATGAAATGGTTGCATAATGGAAAGACGCACTGGTACACCGTATCCAGTGAATACTGTCGCACCAAACAATCCAGCATTGAGAATCAAGCCGGAGTTAATATCTCTCTCGCCGTCCCAGTGAGCA
Organism: Candidatus Poribacteria bacterium; assembly: GCA_022567695.1. Lineage (GTDB taxonomy): Bacteria > Poribacteria > WGA-4E > WGA-4E > PCPOR2b > JADFGN01. The sequence goes on from JADFGN010000217.1 coordinate 5,568, forward strand.
TAGGATTGATAAAACCCTAGATAAGTGGACGGATAGGGGAAATACCCAAGTTGAAAGACTGCTGACGTGGGACAGGTGAGCCATCAGGAGATGTTGCAACCGTTGCGTGTTTACGGGAAAAGTTAGATGCAAGCAATTCACTTGCAAACGTAACCGTAAAGGCATAAGCCAGCAACTTGAGCCAACGAAATCCGACATGGCTTGCGTCGGCCGTGTGCGGTGAAAGTCGCATGCACGGTCGTGAAGGGGGAAAGTGCCGTGAGGCACCTACCTATCCTAATTGTATCCGGAGACCGGTATTTTCCGGTGCTTCTATGGGCTGACAGGAGGGCAAAGGGTTTACACTTTCTGCTAGGCTTCACACTTTACGCTCTGTCTGAATGGTATCTATGTCCGAAGCTCTGAAGGGAAGGGGGAGAAAGCGGGAATACAACGTGGGATTGGTCTGTACCTCACAGCGCGCTCCGGTGGGAAACGAAGAGCGAAAATCGGTTCCGAACAGACAGTATGTTTCCAGCTTTAAGTCCAGCGAACATTTTTCAAAGGGCGTCTATGTTGAGGCGGTCCACTTGGGCTAAAGAAGCATTTGCGCGTATTGGTCATCGGCGACGGGGCCCTGTGATTCTCACCTTCTTTTCAGAAGACCCGCGGTGGCTCCTGTTCGTTGCGCGTCTACTTTCACCATTTCCCAACTTTTCCAACTTTTCTTTTCCAACTTTTATGTTGACACCATTCTGCAATTCTGCTAGGATGTAGCCATTAATTTTGAGAAAGTGAGATGAAAATTGTTCAATCCACGCAAAAAAGAGCCTTAGAGCCTTAGAGGCCTGCTAAAATTTGACAGAGGAGACGTCTTCTGGTATGATAGCGAATAAATCAATACCAGAGGAGGTTGAGATCAAACCGTTAAACGAATTCGGTTGTATCAACGCAGACTGTCGAGAACATGGGGAACGAGGACGGAACAACCTGTGTGTGCATCAAACCTTTGGCAAGTCATATACCATCAGGCTTCTCGAATGTAAAGTCTGTGGCACGCGATTTTCAGAACGTGCCCACACAGCCCTATCGGGAAGTCGGCTTCCCAAAGTCAAAGTCACTTCGATTCTTCATCACCTGTGGCGGAGGGATGCGGACAGCGACAGGTTTGTCGTCTGGTGGGCGTCAGTCGAGATGCGGTGGGTCGCCTGACCCGTATCGCTGGAAACCATGCTCAAGCGTTACATGATGAGTTGGTCACTGACGTAAAGGTTAATGAAGCCCAAGCGGACGAGAAATAGTGTTTCGTGGAAAAAAAAAGACAAGACTTGCCAGAACACTCAGAAATTCTTGCCGATAAGGCTTACAACCACTATGAAATCGAAGATGTCTTGGCTGAAGCGAATCTGGACTTGAGACCGATACGCAAGAAGAATTCTCTCCGTCGGTTACCCCCTTGGAAGGCATATCTGGTCCAACACTATCGTAAGATTATTGAAACCGCAGGTAGTATGATTGAAAGACTGTTCCTCCTACCAAAGTCCATTGATGCGGTGACTGCTGAGGGATTTGAACTGAAGGTGGTTCTGTTCACTTTAGCCAGTCGCATCAATTGTCTGTAAACCAACCCCGATGCATGGGAATCTGGGAACTCGGGAACTGGCCATGATGAGCCGATTCGAGTCAACAACTCCTAGCCCCTAGCACCCAGATCCGAGGGCATCAAGGCTCGTAGGTAGCAACTCGGGTTAACATAACAAAGCATCTGAAAGGAGCGGCATCATGGCGGCTGCCCATGAGATACCGGAGGCCATCCAGTGGCATGAGGGGATGTTGCTTGCCCCACAGCATTTTCAACAACTCGCCGTGCGCCACGAGGCGTTGCTACACTATCACGCGATGATGATTGCACCATTTCATTGGGGCGTGTATCATTTCAAGATCGATGAAGCCCTCCTTATCAATGGAACGCTCCGCGTGCTCGAGTTAGAGGCGGTAATGCCTGATGGCCTGGTGGTGTCGCTTCATGAGGGTGAGGAGTTGGAATTGAACCTGACTGATGCAGAAATCCAGCAGGAGGTAACAGTTTATTTGATTGTGCCCGCAAAAAGATCTTTGCCCGCTGAAGGCGGTCTCAGTCGATATCATTCCGTCGAAGGCTCCCCGATAGCAGACGAGAACGGAGAGGTCGCCCAAGAAGTGCGGATTCCCCGCCTTAGGCCTCGTGTCAGTCTATCGGCCCCCGACGAAATTCCACCAGCGAAGTTCGTCAACTTTCCTTTGGTCACGGTGCGTTATGCTGATGAAAAGTTCACTCAGACTGCGTTCATACCTCCTTCCTTGAGGATTCCTGCTGAAATTGATGCTGATTGCTCGAGAATTGCTATGCGACTACGGGAACAGGCGCGGCTTATGTCCGAAAAGTCGGGAGCCCCTTATTCTACGAAAGAGAATTTAACTCGGAATCTGGTTGCTATGCTTCCTTATTTTGAAGCTGTTCTCAAGACGAAGGAATCGCATCCCTACAATCTCTACCTCGCGCTCTGCGCCCTCGTTGGACATATGGCGGCTTTTGGACAAGGTCTCTTGCCCCCGGAATTGCCGCCTTACAATCACAATGATCTGTATGCCACGTTTGCACGCGCGACAGAATTCGTGAATGAGATGATTGATAAAGTTCCAATGCAGTTCTCTGCTTTTCCATTTGATTTTGAAAATGGCGTCTTTAGTCTGACTTTCAAGGACACCTGGTTAAAAAGAGGGCTGATTATCGGGGTGAAAGGCGAACGAGGGATGTCGAAAGAAGATCTGCAGGATTGGATAAATGAGTGCGTGATTGGGGCGCAAACGGAAAGGCAATCAATGCTGGAAAAGCGCATTCTGGGGGTTGGGCGAGACCCGACCGACGGAGATGAGGCGTTAAGCCCGGGGCGAGACGAAGTGCTCTTCTCCCTTGAAGACGATTCAGCTTTCATCAAATCGAACGAGGCGCTGGAGATATTCAATCCGGGGGATTTGCGTGGCACACACCGTCCGGAAAACATCATTTTGTATGTGCCATCTGGATAAAGCTGAAAGAAAGCATGGCGACAACACATGACGAACCCTAGCGAAAATCTCGAATCATCCCTCGTAACCCAGTTTCGTGAGTTTTATTACGAAGTGATTCGCCAAAAGCGGTGGGTACAGGCGAATCCCTGGGGGTTTTCGCGAGAGCGGTCCCCCGAATCCGGATCGAATCGTGCTGGGGTTATCGACACCGTCCAGCAACCGCTTCTATCCTTATTGAAACAACAGGAAGTTGATGCAAGACAGATGGGTGGGGATTACGGCTTGAGGCTTTACAAAGAAGCGGAGTATGTCATAGCATCACTGGCGGATGAAATCTTCTTGGGCCTGGAGTGGGAAGGTCACCATGCCTGGAATGCCAATCTTTTGGAATCCCAGCTCTTTGATTCCCATGACGCCGGAGAACGACTTTTCCAGAAGTTAGATAAGCTGTTGCAAGACCGAGATCCGGCTTACACAGATTTGGCGCATGTGTATCTCATGGCTTTGGCGTTGGGGTTTCAGGGGAAGTTCCGGGATATTGACGACGCGGGTCAGATCGACGGCTATCGTCGTCGGCTTTTCGCGTTTATCGCGCGTCGCGATCCGGACCTTCGAGACGAATCAAAGCATCTTTTCCCCGAAGCTTATGCCTGCACGCTGACCGAAGGACATAGCGGCAAGCTGCGAGATGTACGGAAATGGATGGGTTGGCTGATCCTCGCGATTCTGGCCTGGTTTGTCGTATCGTCCGTATTATGGTTCAATGTGACTAGCGATATCTTTGGAAGGGGAATGACTGATTTGCTTGATGAAATTATCAACTTAGCAAAATAAACATGGACTCGATATTCGGTACTCAGATTCAGTATCTTCTCATCGGCATTATTCTCATCCTCGCAGCCCTCCTGGTCTACCTGCTTGTGGTTATCCGAGCGTACCGAAAGCGGCAGATAACGCAGGAAGGGAACACAGCGGCTTCCGACGCTGAGACTTCGGATGTTGCTGATAAGTCGCAAAGCGAAGACACCACCAAAATCGTGGCGTCTACCCGATATGTTGAACTCAGAATGTCTTTTGCCAGGGCGATGAAACGGTTGAAAGCCAACATTCCCGGAAGAAACTATCGCTACAAGCTCCCCTGGTTTATCATGGCCGGCGAAGCTGAATCGGGAAAAACAACCGTGCTTGGCAGCGCCGGGCTTAACCTACCCCTGGGCCCGCCCGATGAAGAGGAGGGCGGCCGGCGGCAGCGATGCAAATGGTGGCTTTTTGACAAGGGGGTTGTCCTTGACATTGCCGGGGACTACGTGATGCGGATGGACGGAAAAACCGCCGACGACAAGGGATGGCAGCGCGTGATAAGACTTCTCCAGAAATACCGGCCAGAGCGTCCCATTGACGGTGCCATTCTCACCATCCCGTGTACAGATCTTATCCCTTCACAACTGGGTGATGAATGGCGGGCAAAAACAGAGGACAAGGCAATCCTTCTGTACAATAAACTCTGGGAGGTGCATCGGACGCTAGGAATGTGCTTTCCGCTCTACATCCTCGTAACCAAGTGCGATCAGGTTATGGGTTTCGGCAGCTTCTGTAAAGAAATTCCCGAAAGGCTCCGTGATGATATATTTGGTTGGTCCAATCCCTATGCGCTTGGGACCGCTTATACAACCGATTGGGTCGCGGAAGCCTTTCAGAACATCCACGAGCACCTCTATCTGACTCAGACCGAGGTGATTGCCGATGGCATTCAGGTCCAGGACAAGGATGCGTTCTTCCTGTTCCCCGCCGAATTCCAGTCCATGTCAGAACCGCTTCGCATCTTTCTGGATAGCTTTTTTAAACAGAGCGCCTATCATGAATCCTTTTTCTTCCGCGGCCTCTACTTTTGTGGAGACAGCCAAACCGATGCAATGCCATCGATTGCCTCTGCCGATGATACGGCGTCAGACGATTCGTCAGTCCCTTCGACAGATTCGCCGGCTCCACCTGTTTCATCGATCGAGACGGAAGCTACGCCCAAAGCGCCCTTCTTCCTGAAGCGTCTTTTTGAACAGAAGATTTTTCCCGAATATGGGCTTGCCCGTCCGATCACCAAAACATTCCTATCAAAAAATCGAACCGTGGTTATCATTCAAGCGGTTTTGCTCATTTTTGTGCTTGTAGCGGGTGTGGGGTTAGGGGTTGACTATTATAAGCTCAAAACAGACCTTGGCGGGAAATACGTTGCTGTCCTCAAAAAAATAAAAGAGAATTTGCCGGTACTTAGCATTACTGAGTTGGAAGTCAAAAATTTAAACGACGGCCTGATTTCGGAGGATCTGAGATTGCAACTTAAAGATCACCAAATGCCCCTTTCTCTAAATGCGACTGTGCGTACTCTAAATGGGACTGTTGCGGAAGACAAAATTTGGTTGATTACCGATACAAGCCAACTGTACACGGTATGGAAAGAGGAAGGAAA
>JADFGN010000218.1 GCA_022567695.1 Candidatus Poribacteria bacterium
GCGTCATGCTTCTTAGTCCCGATCTATCGGGGGAGGGCGACGCTCCCGCGAAGCCTCACAGTTCGGCGGAGAAGCTCTCTCACCCTCCCACCTAAACGGTTACGTCATTCCCCTTGTTCCATCCAATAATTGGTCAGAGGACTTTCCGCGCCATAAACCGGATCCAATTCGGGTAGAGCAACATGAGCGATGTTTTCATCGGCCTGCGGACGTTCACCCGATTTCCCATCGTTCAGGTCTGCACGCTGACCAAGTGGGTAAGCCCCCACAACACGAAAATCTTGACTTGCGCCCAGGTTGTTATGAGCGACCCCCGCTGGTATAATGACGACATCACCTCGTTCTACGGACAGAATGACACCTTTTTCACCGCCAAATTGGACTCTTGCAGTGCCACTGTAAACACCGAGCACTTCGTGAGCGGTGCTGTGATAATGATGGAATCCATAAACCCCATTTCGCCAACAACCACTCCACTGATTCGCCTCAAACAACGCTTCGATAATCGCCGCCGGATTGTGTTCCGGTAATTCCAATGCCCCTTGATATACGAGGAGGGGGAGTTTTTCGTTGTTTGGAATGGTACCATCATCGATGAGGGCGTGACAAACCACTTTACAAGTTTTAACAACATCTTTGAAGGTGTTATCTCGATTCATAGCATTTACCTCCAACAACACTGATTTGCGTAAATTTCGGATAGTTTGCATCTTCGTGTTCCATTATTATACCATTTCGGCTTGATAGGTGATAGGGCTGTGTTTATTAGTCGTCTGACCGTCTTTTCGTGGTTCGCGCCAAAATCGATGTCTTATGAAGTTCGCACCCTCCCCGAAAATCATCTGCATCGAAACATGTCGTGATTGAGCCGTCAAGATTCTGATAACTGACGACAATTTTCAACGAATGGTCTCCGTTGCGCTTTGGCGAACAATACTCAACAAGATAATGGCTGTTCACATCGTCGTTGATTTGGGTTGCAATTTCCTCGAATTCGGCCGCCAGTTCTTCAATATCATCGGCAAAGAAAAAACCATCTTTACCAAACGCTCTGAGCGTGGACTTGTCGATCTCATTTCCCAAGCCAACTGTGTAAATAGAAACGCTTTCCTGACTTGCATCATCGACAGCCTCTAGTGCTTTTCTCTGGCTTTTTCTGGCCGCTTGATCTTTTCCATCAGTGAAGATCGCAAGTGCTCCAATGCTTACAACACCATCCTCTATCCCTGTCATATCCTTAACTTTCTTTGCTCCATCGATCACGGCACCGTTAAGATTGGTCGATCGGTCGCGACTGATGCCTTCTCTGATGCGCTTGATTCCGTCGCGGAGCGCATCGGCATTTGTCGTAAATGGGACGAGTTGATGCAGTTTTTGTTCACCATCAAACCAATCGATCGCCATATCGATTTCACCAAACCCCTCGCTATTGGAAGCCGGAATAATGGCATCTATAAACTTTGTAGAAGCGTCTTTCAATTTTTCTAAACTCGCCGAATCTTCCAGTATACTGCCGCTGAGATCGAGGAGTAAAAGCGTATGTGATATAAAAACTCCGGGTTTGGGTACAATTGCGTGATCGCTTTCCACTGAAATACGACTGTCATTTTCAAAGATTGTAAAGTTGCTCGCTCTAAGATTTGTCAGCGGTACATTACGACCGACATCGCTCTTCATATCAGCCTTTAATAGTACCGAAACATGTGCGGGGGGAGAATCGGCTTTTTGCCTCAGCGTCAGAATAATGCCGTTTTCCTCAACGGCTGTGCCATCAATTCCACAAATAGGATTATCAGAATCACAGGCCAAAATCATTAACAGAAATAATAGCGGAGCGGTTGATCGGATAAATTTCATACCTACTCGATTTCTGATAGTTTGGTTGTTGCGTATCATAAGAATTATTCCTCAATTTATTTTCTGGGATGAGCGTCATTGACATGATACCTAAAATTGTAAGTACTTATCATGCTGCCGATAACGATTACGACATTTAGATGAGCCCTTCTGGGTTTTTCTTCAGAGATTGCCAATCCCCGTTGGGAAAGTGGTGGCATTTGCTGAACAAAGTCGAACTGACTTTCAACTTTGAGAATTAGACTTTGAACAGTTAGCCTATTTCCTGTATAATTAAGGGACAATATTATTTACGAAATCGAGATTAAGGAGAAATTTATGGAAATTGATATTTATCAAAAAGAGGGCGTTACCATTTTGAAGCCGGACGGCAACATCTTTGGAGTGGCTGCGCTTGATTTTAAAAAGGTATTGGATGAACAAATTGCTAAGAATTCTGAATCCCCTAAATTTTTGGTTGACTTTGCCAAAGTCACACTCATGGGGAGTTCTGGGCTGGGAGCTTTAGTCGCGGGATACAAGGCCGTCGAATCTAAAGGTGGGTTCATTGCAATTATCAACGTCGGTACAAATATTGAAAACCTCATGATTCGGAGTCGATTGTTCGACACTTTTGAACATTTCGATAGTGAAGATGAAGCAATTGAAGCCCTTAATGCAGACTAAACAAAGCGAGCTTAAGGAGCTTACCTAGCATCTCGAAGTTGAAAACCGGATAGCCTCACTCATCAGTCACTGCCACTTTGACTTGAGAAATCCAACTGCTTGTGCTAAAATCATAATTATACACTTCAATTCAACACATAATGACGCGGTGACAAACAGAGGAGAAGCACAAATGACACAAAGGCAGAAGTTATGCCCCCCTTTATTTCGGGTCAGACAAATCGGGCGAAGCGAAGATTCCGAACCGTCGAGGTTGTTATTTTTCACTTCGTCACATTGAGTGCAGTCTCTACGTACGGGGTCAGCAACTTTCGCCACTATACAAATGGTTAATAGAAAGGACTGTTTTAAGGAGACATAATGAGAAATTACGGATTCCCAAAAAAGCATGGTCTATACAATCCAGCGTACGAACATGACAGTTGTGGTGTGGGATTTATCGCCCATATCAAAGGAAGACGCTCACACCAAATTATCCTTGATGCCAATGAGATTTTGTGCCACATGGATCACCGCGGCGCGCGGGGCGCCGAGGAAAATACGGGTGACGGTGCTGGGGTGCTTACTGCACTGCCACATGACTTCCTAAAGCGGGTTGCCGAGGAAGATCTGAAGGTTGACCTTCCTGCCCCAGGTCAATTTGCCGCCGGGGTAGTTTTCCTGCCAACCGACGAAGTTGAACGCCAGTTTTGCAAAGAAACAGTTGAGAAGATCATTGTTGAACAGGGGCAGAAATTCGTCGGCTGGCGAAAAGTTCCGGTCAATCCAGATGAGGCAGATATTGGGCCTTCGGCTCGTGCAGTTCAGCCAGTTATCGAGCAATTGTTCGTTGCTGCTAACGATGAACTGGATAGCGAAGCTTTTGAACGCCAACTTTATGTGATTCGCAAACGTGCCAGCCATGAGTTGCGTATCCACAGTGGATTGCAGCAGGCAATCATGTTTTACGTTTGTAGTTTATCAACTAAGGTTATCGTTTACAAAGGACAGTTGTTTTCAAGCCAACTGATGGTCTACTACCCTGATTTGGTTGCCCCGGATTTTGAGTCACACCTCGCAATGGTCCACTCACGGTTCTCGACCAATACGTTCCCATCCTGGGATCGCGCGCACCCGAACCGCTTTATGTGTCACAACGGCGAGATCAACACGTTACGCGGAAACACAAACTGGATGCATGCCCGCCACGGCGTGATGAAGAGCGAACTTTTTGGAGATGACTTGCGCAAGCTGTTTCCGATTATTGAACCGGATTGTTCCGATTCAGGAAACTTCGACAACGCTTTGGAGTTGTTGCTGATGGCGGGGCGTTCGCTCCCCGAGGCAGTGATGATGATGATTCCCGAGGCGTGGGAAAACCAGGAGTCGATATCGCCAGCCAAACGCGGTTTCTATGAATTTCACTCCTGCCTACAGGAACCTTGGGACGGTCCTGCGTCAATCGCATTCACCGATGGCAAGCATATCGGGGCGGTATTAGACCGTAACGGCCTGCGTCCGAGCCGTTACTATGTGACCCATGACGATTTCGTCATTATGGCCAGTGAAGTGGGAGTCCTACAAATTCCGCCGGAAAATGTCAAAATTAAAGGACGGCTACAGCCGGGCCGCATGTTTTTGGTCGATTTTGAACAAGGGCGGTTAATACCTGATGATGAGTTAAAGCATGACATTGCCACGCAGAAACCTTACCAGAGATGGCTGGATAACCAGCGCATCCAATTGAGCGAACTCCCGCGCGCTGAACCATCAGAACATTACAAAACAGATGAATTGCTGACTCGTATGCAGGCTTTCGGCTACACGGTTGAGACGCTGCAATTTATGCTGAAGGGAATCGTTGAAGCAGAGAAAGATCCGATTGGGTCAATGGGCAACGACGCTGCATTGGCGTGCTTGTCGGATAATCCGCGTTTGCCCTATGACTACTTCAAACAGTTGTTTGCACAGGTGACGAATCCGGCCATTGATTCCATCCGTGAAGAAATCATTATGACGCTTCAATGCTTCCTTGGTCCCGAAGGAAATCCACTAGAGACAACTGAGGCACAGTGTCACCGTCTCGCGGTTCCACAACCCATTCTGACAAATGAGGAACTTGCCGCCATCAAGCAGCTGGATTATCGGGGCTGGCGGTCAAAGGTTATCGATATAACTTATCCGAAGGCGGAAGGGGTAATGGGATTAGAACCTGCCTTAAAGCGTATTTGTGAAGAAGCCACCACAGCGATTGAAGAAGGGCATCAGCTCATTGTGCTCTCTGACCGAAGCATGGGACCTGACCGTGTGCCAATTAGCTCACTGCTCGCGACAGGGGCAGTGCATCATCACCTGGTACGGACAGAGAGCCGCACGCGCATCGGCATTGTTGTGGAGAGTGGCGAGGCTCGTGAGGTGCATCACCTCTGCTTGTTGGTTGGTTACGGTGCCGACGCAATCAATCCATACATCGCTTTTGAAGCCCTCTACCAGTTAAATCGGGATGGCGCGTTCGAGAAGCATATCCCCAACGATCAACTCCTCAAGTCCTACATCACTGGCGTTTGCAAGGGGATGTTGAAAGTGATGTCCAAAATGGGCATTTCTACCTTGGCAAGCTACAAGGGGGCTCAGGTATTTGAGGCGGTTGGGCTAAATAACGATGTAATCGCGCAGTGCTTCGCCGGGACCATCAGCCAGATCGAGGGGGTTGGCTTTGATGTGCTTGCCATTGAAGCCTCACGTCGGCATGAAATAGGTTATCCAACGCGCGAAACCGTGCGCCTGCCTGTGTTGCCTAACGACGGCCAGATCCACTGGCGTAGTGGTGGAGAACAGCACATTAACAACCCGGAAATGATTATGAACCTCCAAACTGCTGCGCGAACCAACAGCCATGCAGCGTACGAACAGTTTGCGGAGTTCATTAACGATTACAATCGCAATCGATGCACGTTGCGTGGTTTATTGATCTTCAAGGAGGGGGTTCCGATTCCGCTGGAGGAGGTTGAACCCGCCAAGGAAATTGTCAAACGGTTCTGTACAGGTGCTATGAGTTTTGGATCAATCTCCAAGGAAACTCACGAAACGCTTGCGGTTGCGATGAATCGTATGGGCGCGAAGTCCAACACCGGTGAAGGTGGCGAGGATTATGAACGGTTTAAGACCTTGCCCAACGGTGATAGCAAGCGTTCTGCCATTAAGCAGGTGGCTTCCGGTCGATTTGGCGTCACTTCGTGGTATCTGACCAACGCCGATCAATTGCAAATCAAAATCGCTCAGGGAGCCAAGCCCGGTGAAGGAGGCGAGCTACCGGGTCATAAGGTCAGCGAAGAGATTGCAACGACACGACACACAACACCAGGTGTTGGTCTCATCAGCCCACCACCGCACCACGACATCTACTCCATTGAAGACCTTGCGCAGTTGATTCATGACCTGAAGAATGCGAATCCGTCCGCACGAATCAGTGTGAAACTGGTCGCTGAGTTTGGCGTGGGTACAATTGCCGCAGGAGTAGTTAAGGGGCATGCCGATCACATTCTCATCTCCGGCCATGACGGCGGGACGGGTGCTTCGCCAGTGACCTCAATTAAGCATGCGGGTACACCGTGGGAGTTGGGAATTGCCGAAACACACCAAACATTGGTGCTCAACGATCTGCGGTCGCGTGTCCGATTAGAGACAGATGGCAAGCTCTGTACGGGTCGTGACGTGGTGATTGCCGCGCTACTGGGCGCAGAGGAGTTTGGCTTTGCGACTGCGCCATTGATCACGCTGGGTTGCATCATGATGCGAAAGTGTCACCTGAATACATGTCCGGTGGGTATTGCCACACAAGACCCTGAACTTCGCAAGAAGTTTACTGGCAAGCCTGAGCATGTTGTTAATTACTTCTTTATGGTCGCTGAAGATGCACGCAAAATCATGGCAGAACTCGGTTTTCGCACGATTGAAGAAATGATTGGTCGAGTCGATGTGCTTGAGGTTGACAAGGCAATTGCACATTGGAAGGCCAAAGACCTAGACCTTACACCGCTCCTAACGCCAGCCCAAAAGCTGCATCCAGGCGTGGAGGTTTACTGCACAATTAAGCAAGACCATGGGCTGGACAAAGCTTTGGACAATGAACTGATTATGTTGGCTAGACCCGCTTTGGAGAGAGGCGAAAAGGTTAAAATAGAGCTCCCCCTCCAAAACATCAACCGCGTCGTCGGTACTATGCTGAGTCACGAAGTGTCGAAAGCGTACGGCCACGAAGGTCTGCCAGATGATACCATTTACATCAAGCTCAACGGCTCTGCGGGTCAGAGTTTGGCCGCGTGGTTGGTTTCTGGTGTCAGCATTGAATTGGAAGGTGATGCAAACGACTACACTGGCAAAGGGTTGTCTGGCGGTAAATTGATTGTATATCCGCCAAAGGTATCTACCTTCAAGCCTGAAGAACAGATCATCATCGGTAACGTAGCACTTTATGGTGCCATTTCAGGTCAAGCATTTTTCCGGGGTATAGCGGCCGAGCGATTTGCCGTCCGTAATTCTGGTGTTCATGCGGTCATTGAAGGGGTCGGAGATCACGGCTGCGAGTACATGACCGGGGGACGAGTGATTGTCCTCGGACCTACGGGACGTAACTTCGCTGCGGGGATGTCCGGTGGCATTGCTTACGTCTGGGACATCGATGGCAAATTTTCGACCCGTTGCAATATGGGTATGGTTGCATTGGAGCGGATAGAAACTGACGAGGAGAAAGCTGAAGTGCGAAACTTGATTGAGTTGCACTATCGTTATACTGGGTCAACCGTGGCAAAACAGATCCTTGACGACTATAATCGATACGTGCCGGATGAATTCGTGAAGGTCATGCCTGTCGATTACAAGCGAGTGCTTGAGGCACAAAAGAAAAACGCGAATTGAAGCGACTCCAACGGCGTAAGGAGAGCCGATTGCGCGAACCATTTGACGACGCTACCAAGGCGTTCTATCGATCTTTGCGTCCGGGAAGGCTTGATGGATTATCTCCAACTGGTGATGGACGTGGGCTTGGCAACAGATCCAGTAGTAATTTAGCAGAAGATTTTGGAGGCCGACACGTTAACCGCAATGGGCCTGGTACTTGAAACGGAACAGAACCAATGATTCTATAGTCATGTGAATGTCGTCCGTCCCACCTTCGGTGTAGGCGTGGATTCGAGACAGATCCGTGCGCTTGCAGTCATTTCATTCATCATGTATGACAGACATTATTTGGAAATATATGAACATGATTATTTGTTGAAAGTTTTACTGACAAAACTTTAGGAGGTATATATGGGGAAAGACACAGGATTCATGGAATATAGTCAAAAAAAATCTTATGACCGTCCACCAGGGGAACGCATTAAGGATTTCAACCTCTTCCATCTTTTACTTGACGAGGAAGACCGTCGTGTTCAAGGGGCTCGTTGCATGGATTGTGGCATTCCATTTTGTCAGTCGGAGCCAGGTTGCCCAATTGACAATCTGATTCCCGAATGGAACGATTTGATCTACCACGGACTGTGGCGTGAAGCACTGGACAGACTTCACGCCACCAATAACTTTCCAGAGGTTACTGGTCTTGTTTGTCCGGCACCATGCGAAGGGGCATGTTGCTTAGGTATCATCGATCCGCCTGTAACCATCAAAGATAATGAATATGCAATTGTCCACCGCGGCTTTGAGGAAGGTTGGATTAAGCCTAAACCACCTCAAAAACGCACAGGAAAGAAAGTAGCGGTCATTGGATCAGGTCCAGCGGGGCTTGCGGCGGCGGATCAATTAAACAAGGTCGGTCACTACGTGACAGTATATGAACGTGCAGACCGCATCGGTGGGCTAATGATGTACGGCATTCCAAACATGAAACTCGACAAGAAAATCCTCCAACGCCGAGTCGATTTGATGGCCGCAGAAGGGGTCGAGTTTATTACCAACGCCCATGTAGGTGTTAACGTCGATATCAATACTGTGCGTGAGGAATCCAACGCCATTGTGCTGGCTTGTGGATCAACTCGACCGCGTGATTTGCCCGTTCCCGGCCGAGAGCTAAAAGGCGTCCATTTTGCTATGCCTTTCTTACATGCCAACACCAAGAGCCTTTTGGACTCCGGTTTAGAAAATGGAGAATATATTTCAGCGATGGACAAACACGTCATCGTCATCGGCGGTGGGGATACGGGAAATGATTGTATCGGTACGTCGATGCGACATGGGTGCAAGAGCTTGGTCAACTTTGAGTTGCTACCGCAGCCGCCGGACGAACGCGCTCCTGACAATCCTTGGCCACTATATCCACGAATTTACCGTGTTGACTACGGGCACGAAGAGGTCGACCATGTGTTTGGTAAAGATCCACGTGAGTTTTCCATATCGACCAAAGAGTTTGTCGGGGATGGCGATGGAAACGTCAAAGCTGCCCACACGGTACGCATCGAGTGGGAAAAGGACGACAGCGGCAGATTCCAGATGAAAGAAATCCCCGGCAGTGAAGAGGAATGGCCTGCCGATCTTGTGCTTTTAGCTATGGGTTTTCTTGGACCGGACGAAACGCTGATCGAACAACTTGGATTGGAAACCGACGAACGATCGAACATGAAAGCTGAGTATGGTCGCTTTGCTACCAGCGTTGAGGGAGTCTTCGCCGCCGGCGATTGCCGACGAGGTCAATCATTGGTGGTTTGGGGGATTGCTGAAGGACGCGGTGCCGCTCATGCCGTTGATAAATACTTGATGGGATTCTCTTCTCTACCGATTCCGGGTGTGATGTTGGGGGAACTGTTATCCGCTGCTGATTAGGATGGCGATTCAATTCCTATCCAATGCACAATGACATAATGACAAAACTAAGGAGAGAAAAAATGGGCTCTCAATTTCCACTTCCGCCAATTGAGGACGCGGCGTTGAAGAAATTCTGTGCGGAACATGATCTTTATGAAACAGTTGCTGCTGGCTACCACTATGCTCATAAATTTTCCCCACAGCGAAAAAGGTCGAGATTGATTTCTATCCGCCTTATCGCGATGATGAGCCGGAGGAAGCGAGCATTACATTCATGGTCAAAACACGCATGACCGTCAAAGAAGCTCTCGATGCACGAGACCGGTTCATCAAAGCAACGAATGATGTGCCAGGTGCTTTCTATATTGACGTTGCCCATTTTATATCTGGAGGATGGACAGAAGAACCTCAATCTAGCACGCCGTGCGATCCCTACTTTCAACGCTATCGACAAGGTTGAGTTGAGGGAAGGAATTGAAGGCTATCTCCGTAAAACCAATCAATTTTGATCTCATCCCATCCGAGCCAATCTCACGTAACACACCTCACGCTTCACTTCAATATGCCCATGCAAACCTAGACCTGACAGGTTTTGCGAACCTGTCAGGTCTGGTGTGCCAAAATTTTTGTCCCGTACTTTAAAAACCATCAAAACAAGCTAGCAACATGTTAGGGTCTGTTGACGAATTCGGGAACCCGCATCATCACGGGCTTCGAGGCAGACCCCTTGAGGACGTGTTGACGAAAGGATGCTCTATCTATCTGGTATTGAGCGATCAATTCGTCAACATGCTCTAAGGAGGTACCTTTCCTTTCCTCTCGAAGCCCCCACTCTTGCGTCGCTGGTGCCCCACCGCCCCGCGCCCAGTCTCCGCGCGTTGTTAAGAGAACTGTTCAAACTGGAGCTGGCAATTCTGCCCGAACGGTTCGAGACGAACTGACGGACGATGCGGCCAACGGAGAGTGTGTCGCGGCTGTGTCGTAACCGTCCGAGAAATCACATCTTGCACTGCGTGATTCGATTCCCTGGAAACAGCCTGTCGAAATGAGTGCACCGATTCGGTACCATCAGGTTCATGGCAGGCAACACTGGAAACGTTGAATCAAACGCCGGACCGAGCCATCGTCATTTCGAAACGACTCGCTGGAGCATCGTACTGGCGGCGGGTCATGGCTCATCACCCCGTTCCAGCGAGGCGATGGCGTCGTTATGTGAGACGTACTGGTACCCTCTCTATGCCTACGTCCGGCGGCGGGTCCGAAATGCCGACGAGGCCCAGGATCTGACACAGGAGTTCTTCGTTGGACTATTAGACAAAGACACCCTGCTCATAGGTCCCAATCCATATATTGCCGTTGCGATCTTCCAGCATGGAATTAATAAAACATAAATTCAATCCAATATCCGCACCCATGATTTTGAAGGAGCGGCTGTCATAAAGAGTCAGGCCATCCCCGCCAAACCAGAGTCTCCCGAGACGATCCTGCATTATCGCTTTGATGCGATCGCCTGCCATCCCGTCGTCGGTACCGAATGAGTCGAACTCAATGCCATCAAATCGGGAGAGACCGTTCATCGTGCCGAACCAGAGATACCCCTGGCGATCCTGCAGGATAGCATTCACATTTGAACCGGCCAGTCCGGCTTTAACAGAATAGGTCTCAAAGGGTAATTGCTGGGCTAATAATGCATGGCTGATCGTCAGGGCAAGGAGGAGACTGGCACAAATAGCAGTGGTATAGCGGCGGATCATGGCAG
>JADFGN010000219.1 GCA_022567695.1 Candidatus Poribacteria bacterium
CGCGATTGAATGCAAAATAAATCGACATCATCGTTAAACTGCCCGGCGGAATGCGCCGAGATCCAAGCGCATCGGTGATGAATTGACGAGGATTTGCAACGAACATCTCGTGCGTCGGTGGACCGACTTCTGCACGAACCCGGGTGATGCCGAGTGCCAGAAAATAGTAGATTAGGAAATAAAGTCCCGTCATCCAAAGCGCCATTCCGCCTTTATAAGAAAAGACGAAAAGAAAAAGGATGCCACCAATCAACCCCAAAACTGGCCATCGGTAATTCGTCGTGTCTACAGGACCGGCATTCCCCGATGATCGGTCGGCGTTGCCCACTCTACCGAAAATATTCCTGAAGATGGCGTAAAAGTGCCGCCGTCCTCCATAAAGTCCTAAGCACGCAATTGCCAGATACGCGCCAACGCCTTGCGGCCCATCATAGGGGAAGCCGGGCAAAACCTGTAACCCCATCGCTCTACCCAACACCCGTTCCGCTTTCCAGAAGATATAGAAAAACCAAAGTGAAAAAGACATCTCTAACGGCATCAAAAATCCAAGCCCAAGTCCAAATGAGAGAATATAAACCGGCGTCCACCCCATCGCATCCCACGGCTTTTCGGTGAAGTAAATGCCAAGGTCTGCTTTGCGAACCGGTATATCTGGAAATGCGGGGAAGAAGGCGTGTATGCCGTTAATGAGATCGATTCCGCCAGCGATGGCAAATCCGACCCACATCATCTTGGATTTAAAAAGCCGTCCGTCCGGGCGGGTCATTTCTAACGGCAGCTGAACAATTGGATAAGTCAGCCTTTCCCGCTCAATCCACTGTTTCCGCAGAAGGAGATCCATGCAAATCATCACCCAAATAAGCACCGACAGGAACACCGTCCACCAAATGATAGGGCGTAACCAAGCGTGCAGATATGCTTTGGTATAAAATGTTGTATCGCCGTCATAGAAATCCTGCAAAACTGAAAGTTGGTCCAGAGTGAGCCAGCGCGGAAGGTATCTCCAAAAAAGTTGCTGCCATTCGTTTTCAGGTGTTGCAAACCAAAAACCGTTTGGAATGACTGGAATGACCGTTTGCATCATGTCATGCCCGGCGATTGCCGAGGATATTGAGAGCATCACGTAGATGGTCAAAAGTTCCCCATGTCTGAGGGCGAGACGTGGGAGGAAGCGCTTGACTAGGAGATTGAGAGAGGTTAACACCGCCAGCGTAATCACCACATTGTAAATGAGTGACATTGTGGTCGGCAATGTACTCCAATACTTGAGGTGGTTCGCCATGATAAAATAGGTATTAATCGGGATGAGTATGATGGCGAGAATGACAGCACGAAACGTTACACCGGGGCGGGTTGATTGATGGTTTTTAGCTTGTTGTGTCATAGCTTAATTTTCCAATCTCCCGTTTCCGTGTTCTCTTAAAGCCCCCACGACTCCCATCCCTCCCGATGATAAAATAGCAGAATCGGCGTGAGAAGCGTGTTAATCTGCGTCTCGATCTCTGCGGTATCTTTGTTAAATCGAAAAAGTGCCGGAATCGAATCATCTGAGAGAAAACGGGTCGGCACGGTCACTTTTATTTTGCGGGGATCGATTCGCCATTCACCGAAAAGATTGAAACCCCACTCGCCAAAACTCGGGACGTAAACGTGATAAGGAACAACGTTAAGTTCTGCGGCTTTGATCGTTTGGTGAATGCACCAAAACGCCTTCCTCGCAAAGAAGGGTGAACTGCTTTGTGTCACCGCAAGTCCATCTTTTGTGAGACGTCGCTTGACGAGGCGATAAAACCCCTTTGAGTAAAGCGAAACGAGTGCTTCATCATCCGGGTCCGGTAGATCGATAATGATTAGATTATAGCGTGCTTCCGTCGTTTGAAGGAATTTCTGTGCATCTTGGTTGATGATTTTAACTTTCGGATCTCTGAGGGCATCCAGATTTACTTCACGTAGCAGTGGATGTTTACGCCCTAGGTTGGTCATCACCGGGTCAATGTCAATGAGAGTAATCGCATCGACATCATTATATTTCAAAACTTCACGAACTGCAAGCCCATCCCCACCACCGAGTACCAGCACTTGTGACCGGGAAGGGAGAAGTGAAGCTGGCAGGTGAACGAGGGCTTCGTGATATCGATATTCGTCCGACGTGCTGAATTGCAAGTGACCGTTCAAGTAGAGGCGTATATCGTTTTTCCAGCGTGTCAGGATGATTCGTTGATATTGAGAAGTTTCAGACAGAATAATCTGATCGGCGTAGAGGCGTTGCTCAAGATAGCCACTGACCGGATGACTCATCAATAAACTGGCGATCAAGCTTACAGCAATGCAGACCGACACAAACGAGATCAGCTTCAAGCGCTGAATTTCGCGTCGAAATAGAATCAGGTTGCCGATAACAACGGCGAGGTTGACAAGCCCCATGACGATTGAGGTCTCGAAGATGCCCACGGAGGGAAGCAGCAGCAGCGGAAAAGCGAGTGCGCCGATGAGTCCGCCGATATAGTCTAGGGTCAGGGCATTGGCTAACGCAATGCGGAGGCTTGTGTCTTCGCGGAGGATGCGTGTCAAGAGAGGCAATTCCAACCCGATTAGTGCCCCAATCAGAATGATCAATCCCCACATGATTGGCGTGTAGAAAAAGCCGAAACTATACGCAGCAAAAAGAATAGGGCAGGAGAAACCACCGATGAATCCAATGGCCAATTCAACGACGACAAAGGCTGTGATTAAATGATGCGTGAAATATTTGGAGAGATATGAACCCAGTCCCATCGCTGTCATAAACAGCCCGATCGTGATCGAAAATTGGTAGACACTGTTGCCCAGAAGGTAGGATGATAGGCTACCAATGCTGAGTTCATAGACAATCGCGCAGATGGAAATCACCGAGATGGAGAGGAGGAGAAGGATGCTGCGTGGCTTATGGCGTGGCTCGGTGTCGTTTGTAAGCATATACTTACATCAGTGTTGGCGAAAATGATGTTTCATCATGGGAGTACAGGCACTTGAGGACGTGGACCAAGAACCCCCTCGATCTCCTCTAGGACGAGCGTTTCTCGTTCAAGCAGGGCTTTAGCAAGTTTCTTAAGCCCATCGAGATTGTTTTCAAGGATCGATATCGCCTTCTCATAGCATTCCGTAATGATTTTGTGTACCGCCTGATCGATTTCAAAAGCCGTCTTTTCGCTGTAGTTTTTGTACAGACTCATCTCTTTGCCCAGAAAGACCTGTTCGTTACGCTTGCCAAGGGCTAAAGGTCCAAGTTCACTCATACCCCACCGCGTGACCATATTCCGTGCAATACTCGTCGCCTGTTCAAAATCATTCTGAGCCCCCGTCGTCTGTTCGCTAAATATGAGCTCTTCAGCGGCACGTCCGCCGAGCGCAAAAATAATATCTGCAAGGAGATATTTTTTGCTGACATTATGGCGTTCCTTTATCGGCAATTTTGATGTAAGCCCGAGAGATTGTCCACGAGGAATAATGGTTGCTTTGTAATTGGGATCGTTTTCAGGAACAAAATGTAGCATCAGCACATGTCCTGCTTCGTGGTATGCGATAATCTGCTTATCCTCTTCACTAATGACGAGACTACGCCGTTCAGGTCCCATCAATACACGATCTTTCGCCTCCTCAAGACATGCCATGTCAATAGCATCTTTACCCTCCCTGGCGGCGAGGAGGGCGGCTTCGTTGATCATATTTTCAATGTCTGCCCCTGAAAAATAAGGGGTTGCCTTGGCGAGAACACTGAAATCGACCTCCTTTGCCATTTTGTAGGGTTCCGCTGTCTTGATTTTAAAGAGCTGTTCGCGCCCTTTCACATCGGGGAGATCTACGACAATTTGGCGATCGAAGCGACCAGCACGCAACAACGCTGAATCCAACACGTCGGGCCGGTTCGTCGCAGCGATTAGAATGACCCCTTCGGACGTATCAAAACCGTCCATTTCAACCAGAAGCTGATTTAAGGTTTGCTCACGTTCATCATGACCACCACCGATGCCTGCCCCGCGATGTCGTCCAACGGCGTCAAGCTCGTCAATAAAGATGATGCATGGTGCGTCTTTTCTTCCGGTTTCAAATAGATTGCGTACACGGGACGCGCCAACCCCAACAAACATTTCAACGAACTCAGACCCACTAATACTGTAGAATGGCACATTCGCTTCTCCAGCTATGGCACGTGACAAATGGGTCTTTCCCACTCCCGGAGGCCCCATTAGTAAGAACCCTTTGGGGATGCGCCCACCAAGTCGTTGGAATTTCTTCGGATTTTTTAGGAATTGGACGACTTCTTCAAGAGCCTCTTTCGCTTCATCACACCCCGCGACATCAGCAAAGGTGACCTTCAGTTCGGTTTCAGAATGCAGTTTGGCACGGCTATTCCCAAATAATAACGCTCGATTGCCGCCGCCTTGCATACGTCGTGAGATAAAAATCATGATTCCAATGAAGAACAAAATCGGTAAAACTGTCGTACCCAGCAACGTCATCCATCGGGGAAAACTTGATGAAGATTTGATGTCATAGAGAATTCTATTCTGGAGTAATTTCTCTTCAAGCGGGTATTTGGAGTAAACATCGCGACTTGTCTTAAATTTTCCGTCCCAATCTGTAATCGGAAATTCTTCACCTGGTTTCTGTAGTTCCGCTTGAACCGACCAGGCATCTCGAAACTTTCCGTGAATCCACTCTTGACCAATGAGAATTTCTCCGTCAAATAAATTTTGGCTATCCTCATGGTGAATAAACTTATGAAAATCAAAGGTTGAGAGTTGATAAACCGGTCCTTTGCCTGAATTCATAAGGTGAAACATGGCATATCCCGCAATAGAAGCTAGGATAAACCAGACGACCATGCTTTTCATATTCTTACTCACAGCAGTTTTCCCCTGTATTTCATCTAAAATTCGGAATTGACACTTGAAGCCATAATCTTGAATACTAATTTTTCAAGAGTCCAAGTTCAAAAAATATAACAAGTCCATTCATGGAGGGCGTTTCCTACCATACGTCCCAACCGTTCTTTGAGTCGTTTCCGAGACGAACGTAGACAGTTATTGACTTTCGTTACCGACATCTTCAAGAATCCAGCGATGTCCTTTTGTGAATAACCATTGAGGTAAAAAAGCGTCGTCACCATGCGCTCATTTTCCGGCAAATCCTTTATCGCGGCGAGGACTTTCTCCTTTAATTCATTTTTTTCCGCAGCCATCGCAGGTCCTTTTTCGTCGGACGGTAACTCCAGAACAGATTCAATCGATTCAATGGGCAGACTTTTCCTGCGCGTGATGCGGTGACATTGTCGAAGAACGATCTGTTTGAACCAACTAGAAAACGCTTTCACTTCTCGAAGTTTGGGTAGGTTTCGATATGCCTCAATGAAGGCTTCTTGAGCTGCGTCTTCCGCAAGCTGAAAATCTCCCAACGTTGCATAAGCGCAATTGTAAGCCATACCCTGAAAACGTTTGACAATTTCGCCAAATGCTTCGTGCCTTTGCGTCCTAGCTGTATTGCGCGCAGTCGCCTGTGCGATTAAGGCTTCAATTTTTTCTGTCATTTTAACTCCATCATGAAGGCTTTATATTTATTTTTTTAAAGCCCTATGCATATAAAGTGCCATATTCGAGGGGAAATCTGTAAAGAAAATTAAGGGCTTTGAAAGGGTCATTTATTCTGCATCTATCTCCACTTGAAAAGTCGGAGATTCCGGTGGGAGTGTTGTTCGATGATATTCTTTCAGAAACGCTTCACCAAATTCTCGACAAGCCGCTTCAACAAGCTCGATGTAATCACTCATAATAAGCCCGTGTTGTAAGCGGACTTTACGCGAATATTCCGGTTGAGCTACATAGGTATAAACGACGCCTTGAACCGGTTGGTTTGCACAGACCTGTGACGTAACAATAAGACGATTATAAACCAGTTCACGTTGATCAAGCACATCTAAATCCGCCTGATTTACAGGCAAAAGCACACCGTTGACGGAAGCATATTTTCGTCGTTCGATGTTCAAGAAAACAACATCAACCGAGAATTCGCCACTTGTCTCGTCCTCGAATATATAGGGAACGCACGCATTCCAGCGTCGGATATACCCGTGCAACTGGCATGGAATGAGATCGGTCAATTGAATCTTGCGGTCTAGTGATTCTTCGATACTCTCTGGCGACATAAGTGAGCCGTAGCCAAAAACATAGCCGGGAAATTGATCTTTCATGATGACAAGTTTATTCTGGCGTGTTTGCTTCTTTCACTTGATAACAATACAGATTCATGCTAAAATCATTCAGAAATCCAGATGAGGCAAAGCGAGGAATGATTGAAATGGCAATATTGCATAAGCTAGAGGTACTCAGATATATTTATCCAAACGAAGCTGAATTGGATCTAATCCTAGAGAAGTTGCTGGAAACCGCCCTCAATCAGCACCATTTACGTTTGGAGCGGTATGACCGCGACCTACATCAGTTTGAGAAACGCTTTGGGATAGACTCCCCTACGTTCCATCAACGTTTTGAATCAGGCAAAATGGGGGATGCGATGGACTTCTTTGAATGGGCTGGACTGTACGAACTTCGTCAGGATGTCTTGAAAAAGATTCAACATCTGGAGTCGGTACTATGAAAGACGCAGCCGCTTACCTTGTGCATATCAAAGCGCAAATCATCGCGAACCCCCAGATTGTGCATTGGGTAGCAGTACGTGAAGAAGCACAAGGAGATATGGGGCTATTTCGTTATCGGCTTACACTACATAACGGCGATCTGTTGGAAATGTTTGCACACTTCCAGATTGTGGAAGAAGGGGTGCAAGTGACTAAAGTATAGTTTTCACTGGCAGGATGCCAATGGTCAGTTATGCAAGCGATGGGACAATGCTGCACACCATCCGGGTTTGTCAACATACCCATATCATATTCATGACGGGTCAGAGCGAAATGTGCTTCCCCATGAACAAATTAGTGCTGAAGAAGTGTTGGCTATTATCAGTAGCAAAGTCTCCGACTGATGAATTTCTTGCTGAACGGCTCTGAGCTTTTTACGATTCTGCATCCAACGGAAAGAGCGGACGACGCACATTTCGATAGGTAAAATGAAGCGGATTTACGGCTGTAAGTCCGGGCGTATCGACCTCAATGATTTTTCCAGCAATAGGTTCGTAAGCGGCACGGTAAGCAATGGCCGCTTTTACAACAATAATTTCCATCTGCTTCGGGTCAATTCCCAAGCTCAAGAGTTGATGAAGGCTAAAAGGGGTCTGACGCTTGCTAGTCAACACGATTAAACTTCGCTTCTCGATTTCAACCACTGTTGTCGTACCCTGATCGTGGTATCGTCCTCCGCCGTGCCGAGGTTCCGTTTCCTCATAGTAGCCATCGTGGATGAGGCGCACACGCCCGTAAATATGCACCGATGAACCGTGCATATCATCCGATTTCCCGCCGACTTTCAGATCGACCTGCCCACGAACTCCCGCCTGAATACACGCATTCACCGCCTCCGGATCGGAGAGAACAACGACAAATCCCACCGCGTTCTGCCGCAGAAGTTCACTCAAAATGAAGGTGCTATCGCCCGGTGAGCCGCCGCCAATGTTATCTCCCATCTCAACTAACACAACAGGATGGTCACGGCTCTGCATCGCCTGACTAACTGCTTGTGCGGCATCAGGAAGGTTAATGTGCAACTGATTACGGACATTCCAGAGCATGTTCGACAATCGTTCGGCTTCCGTTTCGGCAAGTTGCGGGTTGTTATCTGTAACAACTATCATCGAAGGCCCAATCTCATGCACATCGGCATACGGATATCCTGCGGCGACATTCGCCACAAGGACACCAGATCTGCTTTCAAGCTTTTTCGCTTCCTGAAGGATTGAACACATCGGCTCCGCGCTGGTGTTTTGATACAAGATATTGAAGATCATCGGTGGCTTGGCAAGTGCCTGCGTTGGATTCACCTCTTTGCGAATAAGTCGCATCATGAGTTCTGCGGCTTGGAGTCCACGTTGGCGCTGATCGACGTGGGGATTGGTCTTGTAGATAACCAATGCGGTTGATTCTGCGACCATCTTTTCAGATACATTTGTATGGTGATCAAGCGTCGTGACGATAGGAAAATTTGCGCCCAATTCCGCACGGAGCCTGCGTAATATCTCGCCGTCGCCATCGGGATAACTCTCCACAACCATTGCACCGTGTAACGCGAGCAACAACCCGTCTAGCCTTGGTGCAGACTTGATGCGTTGAATCAGAGACTGGACGAGTTCGTTGAAGGCGTTATCCGTCACCGGTCCCGCTGGCGTCGCTGAAGCCATCAAGGTTGGATACAGTTCATAGCCGTGTTCGGATGCGCCCTGAATAAAACCGGCGACCTCATGATGTGCCTCCGACCAGATACTGAGAATTTCATCACCGATAGCCAGATGCCCGGCTTCAAATGCAGCGAGATCGGTTGGTAGGGAACTGAATGTGTTCGATTCGTGCATGATGCCACCGATTGCAATATTTGGCATGATCTTCCTTCCTAAAGAATGTGCATTGAAATTTAACCCCAATCAAAGTCTTGACGGTATGGTTGCGATGTGTTATTATTGTCCGAATTGTTACGTGTCCCATGCACTCAACCGATGACAAGGAGGTCGTGTTATAACATTGCACAATGAACATGATTGATGCTGCGATCGAAGTCGCTGCTAAAGCCCATCAAAATCAGTTTCGCAAGACAACGGATACACCTTACATTTCCCACCCTTATGCCGTTGGGCTTCTTCTGGCGCAATTCGGTTGTTCCGAGAAGGTGATTGCCGCGGGGATTCTCCACGATACCGTTGAAGATACTGAATTAACTCTGGAATATATCCGGGGAAATTTTGGTGATAAAGTCGCTTCCATTGTAGAAGGATGTTCTGAACCGGATAAATCGTTGCCGTGGAAGGCCCGTAAGAGACATACGATTGAGTTTTTGAAGACCGCTTCGTTAGAAGTCCGCATGGTTGCTTGTGCGGATAAACTTCACAACATCCGAACGATTATTTCCGAATACGAAAAAATTGGCGATGCCGTCTGGGAACGCTTTAACAGCGGAAAAAACGAACAGAAATGGTACTATCAAGAGCTGGTGGAGAGTCTTTGCAATCCACTCGATTGTCAACTTTTCCAACAGCTTCGGAACGAAGTCGAAAGTCTGTTTGGCAGTAAATAAGTACGTGGACACCTCAGGCCTGACAGGTTTACAAAACCTGTTAGGTCTATCCATCTTGTTCTACGAATTTCTCACTCCCATTATAACACATTAAGGAGGCAAAATGAAAATCGCTTATGCGTTTCGCCGATGTACATTTTATCCGCACCAAGGAACAGGTTTACCCGAAAACTCTGGAGATCGACGGAAATTCTTAGCAAAAGTCAAGGAGATAGGCTTTGACGGTATTGAGCTAGGCGCAATGGGTGCAAGTGAGGACGCCATAAAAACGCTTCGAGCGGAACTCGAAGATGCTGGCACACCGTGTGTGGCTATACGTGGCGGAGGTGGCGCCGCACACCCACGGGTAGCTGCCGCAAACAAAAAAAGGCTGGAGAATGCCGTTCACTTTGCCGCCCAAATCGGTGCGGGAGTTGTCAATTCAACAGTCACAACACCGCCGGCTTTTCCTGATAACAAAGGCACATTTAAAGGGGAAAATGTATCTCAGGGGGCTAGCCGAACCGCGAGGGAAGAAGATTACGAGCGTACGGCGAAGGCCATCACAGATGTCGCAAAGATTGCCGCAGAACTCGGTGTGGAAATTTCAATTGAGATTCATCAAAACTCGATTGTTGACAACAGTTGGTCGGCATTGCATCTGATGGAATTGATCGATCAACCCAATGTCGGTCTCAATCCCGACCTCGGTAACATCTATTGGACGTATCATATTCCAGAGGAGTCGTGCGAAGATGCGATCGTCGCGCTTGCGCCTCATGCGAATTATTGGCATTGTAAGAGCCTCAGTCGCGTCGATATTCCCGAGTTGGAGCGATCGATTTTCCTGCAAGTTCCCCTTCCCGATGGAGAAATCGATTATCGATTTGCCATCTCAGCGATGCTTGCAGCGGACTACAAAGGTTATATTGCCATTGAAGGTATGCGTCTCGGCGATCAATTCCACAATGATGCGAAGACTGTTGCGTATGTCAAATCGCTGCTGGCGGAGCTAAGCGGCTGATTTCTGAGGCCGACGAAATAGGAGGAAACATGCAATGACTCATAAAAAAATCGAATTAACAAAAACTGTTGAGTGTGCCGGATGAGCGTCAAAACTGGATCCGGGGGATCTTGTACAAATTTTACAGAATTTGCCGAGGATGGATGATCCAAATCTGCTCGTCGGTACTGAAACATCGGACGATGCCGGCGTTTATCAACTCAGCGAAAACATAGCAATTATCAATACGGTTGATTATTTTACCCCAATTGTGGATGACCCGTATACCTTTGGCGCAGTCGCTGCGACCAACTCATTGAGCGATGTCTATAGCATGGGCGGAGTCCCGAAGACGGCCCTCAACATTGTTTACTGGCCCAAAAAGCAACTTGATATGTGGATTCTCGGTGAGATTCTCAGAGGCGGTGCGGAGAAGGTGAAGGAAGCGGGGGCTGTACTTCTCGGTGGACACTCGGTTGATGCCCCTGAATTGATGTACGGACTATCTGTAACTGGTAGCGTTCATCCCGACCAAGTCGTGAGAAATTTTGGAGCAAAGCCGGGGGATGTCCTGATTTTAACCAAGTTGCTCGGTATTGGCATTCTTACAACCGCCCTAAAGTTTAATAAAGTTAGCGATAGTGTACTGCCGCTAATTGTCGAATCGATGGCGCGGTTGAACGCCTCCGCATCAGAGGTGATGCAGAAACATGACGTTCATGCCTGCACGGATGTAACGGGATTCGGTCTACTTGGACACGGGTTTGAAATGGCGGATGGAAACGGCGTCAAGCTCGAAATTTTCGCCAATCAAGTGCCCTACTTTGAAGATGCACCCAAACTTGTGAAA
>JADFGN010000220.1 GCA_022567695.1 Candidatus Poribacteria bacterium
TGGCTCGAATCCGGGACCGGGGTATATCCACGACCCATCCGAGGCTTTCGCCACAAGAGTTTCATCGTCCCAAAACGCAGGGGCAAATATCGCCCACTCGGTTTTCTGTGTTTGTCCGCTCATATCAATCCCCTTCTCCGGGTCAAACGGTGATTGTTCTACTTTCTATTACGTCAGAAGTGGGATAAAGATTAACGAAAATTAAGGGCACATCGTCAGATATTTTCGTATAACAATAGTAATATTGAATCTCACATAATAATACTTCTTCCTTAAAGGTTAAAGGTTAAAAACCGGCTTTGTAACCCCCAACCCCAACCTGTACTTTAACCTTTAACCTTAATTCAAAAATCAACAACAATAATCACCACCCACCATCTTTGATGGTGGTATACCACATCATTAAACCTCGTTTCAACCATTCAACACACTGCACAGCAGCACTACACACCGCCGCCCGCAGGCGGCGAATACATTACACGCACCGCAGTGCGTTCATAATCAACCACCGCCGTTGGCGGTGCATACCACACACAATCAACCCCCACGACCATCGGGAGTGGGCTGAGCGCAGCGAAAATAATATCTACGCCGAAACTCCTGTATCCAATAAAATAGCCGGCGTACCTCTTTCCATAATTCCATGCCGTAGGCATACCCAGTTATCCCTAAAATTTAACATCTATGCCGTAGGCATGCTCATTTTAATAGCCTTTAGGCTGAACACCTTCATCAATCTCTAAAACACTCAAACCCTTACCGCGTAAGCGTCCCATAAAGTATAATGCAAATTAGACTTTATAAATTCTGGATTAGACTTTAATCCAAACCCTTACCATTACTGGCTTCTCTGCCCGTATCCTCTGTTTCACCAAACTATCACCGTTTTTACCAAAACCGACCCCAACACATCATCA
This sequence comes from Candidatus Poribacteria bacterium, assembly GCA_022567695.1. Lineage (GTDB taxonomy): Bacteria > Poribacteria > WGA-4E > WGA-4E > PCPOR2b > JADFGN01. The sequence goes on from JADFGN010000220.1 coordinate 918, forward strand.
CTTCACCCCAAAACCATCACCGTTTCCCATAAACCCGACCCTAAAACAGCATCAATCTTCTCCAAAACCATTGGCTGTTTTCCATAAACCCTAACCCTCCAAACCTCAAAAAATGCCCCTCGTTTCCATGACTTCATTTAGCAATGCTCACAAGTATTTCACATAAACGCTAACCTTCCAAACGTCTTCAATCTTCTTCTCGTCTCCATTACTTCACTTAGCATCCTCGTTTCCATGACTTCATTTAGAAATTCCCACCCGTATTTCAAATAAGTCCTAACTCTCCGACACCACCACTATTTGACATAACACACAACCATTACCACGCTCAACAACGAGTTCTTCGAGCCATCCCTATCCACCACTTTCAAACCGCCATTTCTCTTTGGACCCCGGTTGCTTACCGCAACAACCTCATCACGATTTGCCAAAATCCAACCGTAACCAATAGAAACCACCACAGCTCTTAGTCGTCACATCTCCCCTTTTTTCAACAACTCAAGATTACCATCCTTGGGGTGTTTAGATTCCACTCCATCGCTCTTTGCTCCTACACGCCATTATCATCAAGCAAAAAAAAGAGGCTCATGGCGAGCCCTTTAGCTACCTTCCTTCCGGTCTATATCTCAACTTCTTCGCTTTCATCTCGACAAAATCATTGAAGTCATCAATTATTTCTCGACTAATCTCAAAAAATCCCGCCCTTGCTCTCTGATAGATACCGCTTGCGTCATAGTCGCCGACAATCACAATCCGATTCCCTGCCCATCTGCCTGCCGTGCGGTAATCTTTTTTGTATGTCGCCGCCGCCTGTTTCACAGGATTATCGTCACAGTCGTCCTAACACCTTCAGCAAATCATTGGCAACAATCTCTATAAGCTTCAACCCGCAATCAAGCCTGTGCGGGTCTATGTATTCACGCTTGGTGAGATTAACAATGTAAAAATACTGTCCGATGCTTACATCACCTGTCCCCAAACGTCGTGTCCGAGTTCGTCAGCGTCCCTACCATCGCTAACCGCTTCAGTCCCCTTTTGAGGGGGAGAGGCGCTATCCTCTCCATTAGCCGATGTTGTTCCAAAGATTTCATCGAAACACTCACCGCATATGAGCTCCTCGCCGTCCATCGGCACTTTGCAATAGCCACACAACACCGCTTCTTCTTTCAATGCGTCGTACTTCGCGTCTACCCATGCGTCATACGCCAACTCTTCGTTAAGCAATTCCTCTTTGCTTAGTTCTTTATGTACCATCTTTGATACCTCCTTTGTTTTTTTGCTACCCTTGTCCACAAAAAAACAGAGGAACTTCCTCGCCCGTCGCCAATACAATCTGCTTGCCTCGGATAATGCGACTGTCACCGCTTATGCGGTAGAGTGAACGTTGAGTTTGGCGGAGCATTTGTAGTTTGTGTAATGATGCGAATTTGACTCCAATACATCATGCATCATTCACAAAATCAAAATAGCGAGCCAACGTGTTCACGTGCGTATCAAAGGGCACGCCCCAACTGCGACGGGCTTTCGCAGTCACTCAACACTACAGTCCGTCAACTCTCCTTTTTCTTTACTGCCTACCCGTCACTCACGTCACCATCAACCTATTTCCTACAATCCGTCAACTCTTATCTTTGACTTGCCACCCCTACGTTTCCGCTGCGTTCAATGCTGGTCTTTGACCTCGTCTGTATCACACAAATCTATACATAGGCAGTTCATTCAACTATCTACCATAGGCATGATTCCTTATGGGTAAATGTCGCTACGTTTCCCTGTAAGAGGATTGCTTCTTTCTATCCTTCAGACTTTCCTATCACCTTCTTCTGCGATTTCCTTGCTTCCAAAGCTCGCTCAATTTCCTGCCAATCCTTGAACACCACGCTTTTGCGTTCTCCGTAGGTTAGCATCATCACCTCGTGATAGGTCGCGTAATAGATTCGACCTTTTACGTTTACTCGGAAGCCTTTGCCCGTCTTTGTCGGCTCCAAAATTGCTTTTTGCATGTACTTATGACCTCCTGTGAGGGGTGACCGCCCCATTTTAGAGCGGCATAAAACCCTTACTGTACTTTCTCTTCTACCACCTTCGACTTCTCATCCGCCACCTCGTCACGGTCTTTGGCGACTTCCACGGTGTAGAGGTTCATGTCTTGGTTGCGTTTGTTTTTGATTTTATCCTTGTAGGTTATCCGCACTACCTCGCCCGTTTTCACAAATTGCATGCGGTCATCAAGGACTGCTGACCCCCACACGAGGTGAGTTTCGCCTTGGTGTTCCAAGTAATACCTCGCTGACAGGTTGGCCGCTTCGTCTTTTGGTTCTTTGCTGACCAACCGACCGATGATGTGGTCGCCGGCATTCACTGGCTTGAACACACTCGGTTCAACGGCTTGCCAGCTCTGGTTCTCTGGTGCTGAGTTCTGGTTTTGTTGTTTTGTTTGTTCCATTTTGTTTTCTCCATCAATTCCTCATCTAACGTGAGAAATGAACATTAATAGGGGACTGCCCCCCAGATTCCTACTGTTGCTTGTTTTTGTTTGACCCTCTTTGCGAATTCTAGGAGTCGTTTCACCCACAAGATGTAATACTCGGTCTCATACGAGGGCAGCACCTCCTTAAATTTATCTTTATTCCATAGGTGTTCACCGCGAACCTGCAACGCTTGCTCGTAGTAAAACTTGGCTGTATTGACCAATTCCTCGCGCCATGCATCCGTATTAAACTGCTGTCTACGCGGGTCAAAAATGGGCATGACCCATGATTTACGGTCCAGTTCAATGTTTTGGTAGCGTAGCCACTGAATCAGGTTTCGCTTGCCGTACGGCTCTCTGAAACAGCACGGTTGCTCGCACAAACACCACGGCGGAGCTACAGGCTTGCCATCAATTGCCGTAATAAACACATTAAGCCCCATGGTCATCACCGCCCTTGTTTAGCATCGATATACTGTGAGCAGACAACGCCTTCTCTCTATGCAACACCTCAACCACATAGAAGATATGATGGGGTCGTGTAGAAAACAGCTCGTCAGTCTTGTCAATAAACTCCTCTTGTGCCAACAGTCCATCAAACACCAGCTCCACTAGAAAATCGTATTTATGGTTAATCCGGTACACCGAGTTCACGTTCGGGTGTGTATGCAAATACTTTCGTAACGCCTTTTTGTTTGCTTTGCAGACCCTATAGACAGCCAGCGAGTGCGCATGCAGCCCTAACCGCTTAAAGTCCAGTATGCACGTGAATTTCGTTATGGCTTGCCCTCTGAGTTGTTTCAGGCGCTCAAAGAGGGTTGAGATGGTTATGCCTGTGCTTTTGCTGATGCTGGTTAGGCTCGCTCTACTGTTTAGTCGTAGCTGTGAGATGATACGTATGTCCTTTTCAAATCTTGTTTTGGTCTTCATGCTTGCACCTCTGCTAATGTTGCCATCACTTTGTCATAATGGTGAGAACAGGCTTTGACGCCCCTCTCTGCTTCACACAGCAGTCCGTAAATCGCTATTACCCGCTTGACAAACGCTTGCTTGTTGTCCAGAAAATAGTCGATGCCTCTGCCGTGCGTTGCCAGATTCGCCGCTTGTCCGAGCCTTGCAGCGTTAAACTCTATGTATTCGGTGTGGTCTGTACTGTTTGGTGTTTTACTGCCTTTGCCGTTCTTCTCGTCGATTAGCTTGGTAATCAGCTCCGATGCGTCTGCTCTTGACAGTTGGTAGAGTTCGTCTTTCTTCTCCACGTCCATCAGACCCAGTATTGTCTGTATCTGCTTATCTGTTATTTCCTTTCGTTCTTTCATGTTTACCTCCTTGAGCGGGTTTTCCTGTAGCCAAGCTTTGCCTGACTGCAGTGCCCGACTCCTTGTTTTTAGTCAGACCAACCCAACCCAATTTCAATTAACCCAAAAATCAGCAGATTTTCCCCATAAGAGACGATGGGGGACTATGCGCTCCCCATTGTCTCCGTATCCGTTCGCCTAGGTCGTATAGAACGTCGGATAATACATGAACCAACGAGACCGAAACCTCGATGAAATGAGGTAGGTGTCCAGCTTGCTGGAAGGAGTCCTCGTCACGTAGGTTTCGTGTCGGTAAAAAACTGTAGAGGGCGAGCAACCATAGCATTTCCAAAAGGAAGGTAACCGTAACAAATCGTATGGACTCATGAGTCGCCAGAGGGATTTGAGACCACGGATACCGGAAAGTGGATTAGCTTTTAGGCAAATTTGGCATGGAAAGCGGTATGAGAGGGTAGGAAAGGGAATAAAATTTAGTCTACCGAGCCATAGATATCGACGATACTAAAATTGACTGGGTCATATTGCCTCGTCGATGTCCGACAGGTACGATTTTTAATCAAGTTCAATGATTCTCTGATGTGTTCAAATCGCTTCGAGCACTGTTTACAATCTAGATTAAATTGTAAACCTTTTGCCCAATCAACCGGCCTCAACGTCCCAAATTGCGGCAGAAATTGGAGGTCAAATCAGCCGCCGCCGTCAAAAGTAAACCTTCTCGCTAAACTTAACGGATCCACTATGAATTGCCAGCTATCTGTGCTATTTTTCTCAGTGTCTCTGACTCAAAACACATCATAAGATTAGAAAACTTGCCGGTTATCATGACATAATCAGCGCAAAATCGGCATAAAATGCATGATAATAATATATCATCAGTGTTTGGGATTCCACGGGAGGCATGACCTAGCGGATCTGCGGTCAGATCTGCTAACTCCCTAATCTCAATCTGAGGTTTTGCGTCGGTTGAGCCGGTCTTTGATGAAACACGGGATGGACTGTTCCTGTTTGAGTTGAAGGACAAAGCGGTCACATTGGAGTCGCTGCCGTGGGCGAAACAGGGCGATACCATCGGTTGGTTGACCAGCGAGGTCTTCGGTCTCAAACAGGCGCGTTCACAGGAAGCAGAGATTGCCATCGAAGCCGCCGAAGCCCTGATGCGTCATGACGACATGAGCCCCTTCCCTGAGAGCGTGCGGACACAAGAACAGATTCACAAGGAATTGGAACGGCTTCTGCCCGTCCATGACCCGTTTTGGCCGCGCTGGATCGTCACAATGGAGGACAGGCAGCCGTGAAACGATTTCCCCACGTGCCAGAGCCTCCATCGTTCGACGCCGAAGTTCGACATCCGGGGGTTGCGTGGTTGGCAGCCAATCCCTACAGAAAGCCACCGGCACGTTGGACAGCCTTCAGAGGCGATCTGGCCAATGGATTCGACAACCTCTGCGGCTATTCGGCGATGTACGAGCCTGTCGGCACGGTCGATCACTACCTCTCCGTCGAGAATCACCGCGAAGGAGCAACTATCGCTACGCTTCGGCGTGGATTAATAGCAGCAAGGGAACGCTTGATGAACGGGTGCTTGACCCATTTGAGGTCGAAGACGATTGGTTCGAGATTCTGCTACCATCCCTCCAGTTGGTGCTGACCGACGCCGTCCCACCACACGAACGCGAACGGGGGGCATTTACTTTACAACGACTTCATCTGCGGGACGATGAGCGTGTCCTTCGCCAACGGCGGGAGTGGTATCGACTCTATCAAGAGAGGAAACTGACGCTCGAAGGTTTGGAGGAGAAAGCCCCATTAATCGCTCATGCGGTCAGAAAAAAGATGGAAGAATAGAAACACCGGATTCGTGTGGAGAATTGCTATGCCAGTCACACTCGATAAACTCGTAAAAACTCGCTCACAGCGCGTAGAATCCGTCTGCGACTTCCTTCGGGACATCGAAGAGAAGTTTTCGTACATGAAGCTCTTCCACGCCCCAGATCGGCAAATTCCGATCGACTCGCAGTATATCTCCATCGAAGTCACCCTTGAGCGGCGGTTTCTGCATGAAGTGGAAGACTTCCACACGGGATACGCCGAATCCGAAGAAGAACTCAAGCGTGCTTACGCCCTCAAAGGAACGCACGAAGACGAACAGCAACCGACGCAAGTCCCGTGGGAAGATGCCAAGAAAAAACATCCGCGGCTGATGGTACTGGCAGACCCCGGTATGGGCAAAACGACGATGTGCCAGAGGAGATTATCCGTCTTGTGAAAGAGAAGTTGGAGACGGGCAAATGTTTCCTGCTGCTCGACGCGCTGGATGAAGTCCCCAAAGAGAGGCGGAACAAACTCGCCGATCGATTCAAGACGTTTGCGCGAAAGTCCAACTGTCCGATCATCGCCACCTCCCGAATCGTCGGCTACGGCGGGGCGATTGTCACGGATGCCAAGGAGGTGGAGATTGTCCCCTTCCGCCAAAAGCAGATACGAGCATACATCGAAAGGTGGTTCGACAATGCCAAAGCCGCCGATGCCCTTGATGACGATACCGTTTCTGTAGATGGATTGTTGCGGGAGTTGCGTAACAAACCGCAGATTCGAGGCTTGACTCAGAATCCGCTATTATTATCCTTGCTGTGTAGCCTCTATCAAACGAAGAAACTGACCCTTCCTGTTAGACGGTGTGAGGTCTACAAACAGGCGGTGAACGCAATGTTCGATTGGCGCAACACTGAACGCGATGTGCAAGATGATTCGAGGATTGACTTCAAGATCGAAATCCTAGAAGGGCTTGCTTACCGTTTCTCCTGCGAAAACAGAGAGAAATTCACGTTGCGCGACATCCGTCACAAAATTGCGGACATCACGGGGCAATCGCCATTCTCGGATGACGTGAATGAACTGACGGCGGAACTTACGGAGAAGGACGGCATTCTTCAACATCTTGATGCGAAAAAGACGGAGTACATTTTTCTCCACCGCACGTTTCAGGAATATCTGACGGCTCGCTACATGAAAGAACAACCCGACTGCATTGAGTTGGCGCGGGAGCATTTCTGGGACTTCGACTGGCATGAGACGTTGACACTGCTGGCAGGGTTGATGGATGCCCCGATTCCCTTGCTTGAGGCGATTATGGGGACGAAGGATGATATATTTTCGAGCATGTTGTTGTTGGCGGGGCGGTGTGTGGCGGAGTCTCAGGATTATAAGCACCCAACCATTAAAAAGATTTTCGATGAGGTTTATCTCCTGTGGCGCAGATTCCCTGAACTAGAGTTCATTCAATCTGTCGTTGTAACGCTTGGGCGAGTGGATGGTGAGTGGGTAGCGAAAGGCCTTGATGATTTAAAGGCAGATTCCCTCGACACAGTTGTCGAAGTTTGGGAACAAATTGGTAGCAACCGGGCGATTGACGAGCTAGTCAAAGTACTCTTCGATGAGAAGCATTGGGCTGTAATGAAGGTGGTCAGTGCACTTGGACAAATCGGAAGTGATCGCATCGTTGTTCCGCTGATAGACGCGATCTGTGACGAAACCGGTGCTGTCAAACTGAGCGCAGCAATGATACTAGGGCGAATCGGTAGTGAAACAGCTATTGCCCCACTGACAGCCGCCCTTGCTGATGAAAGCGATTGGGTTAGAGCGCGTGCGGCGGAGGCACTTGGCTGGATTGGTGATGAAATAGCGGTTAAGTCTATAATCAACGCTCTTGCTGATGAAAGCTATCGAGTCAGGGGACGTTTGGCGGAGGCACTTGGACGAATTGGTAGCGAAACGGCGGTGTCCCGGCTTATCAAAGCCCTTAATGATCCCGTCAACTCGGTCAGGGGTTGTGCAGCGAAGGCACTAGGGCAAATTGGTAGCGAAATGGCTGTCCTTCCCCTCATCGAAGCCTTTGATAATGACTTCGATTCGGTAAGAGTCGAAGTGGCGGTAGCACTTGGACGAATCGGCAGTGAAACGGCGGTGCACCGACTTATCGAAGCCCTTGATGATCCCATCAACTTGGTTAGGGGTTATGCAGCAGAGGCACTAGGGCAAATTGGTAGCGAAATGGCCGTCCTTCCTCTCATCGAAGTCTTTGGGGATGAAAGCGAATCTGTCATAGGACGTGTAGTAGCAGCTTTGCAACAAATTGCGACGTTACACACGAACGTTTTGGTGGAAATTGTCAAAGATTCAACACTTTTAGAGAGCGTAGCGATCTTCCAATTAGCTAGAAGGTTGGCGATCCGCCACAGAAAAGCCCATGCCGATTTCCTCCCCGTATATCCAGAGATCATTGAGCGATACAGGGCAAAATCTCACGGCTGATTCTTTTCAAGTGGGGCGGTGTTCGCCCGTAGATCTTTCTTTTGGTTTGATGTTCATCTGCAATTCATAATAGGGCTGTAGATCTATGCTGTAAATCCACGCGGGTTACAGTCAAAAAAAAGGGCACGCGATAATCGCACCCACTAATCATGTGCCAATTTCTTATCCAATGCGTATAAGCCAAACCTATTCAACAACCCACGTCTCCCCTTCGCTCAGGACCGCTTGGAGATCAACGTCTCCTCTCTGCTCCATCGCGGCTTGAATCTGCGCGGCCATCAGATCTTCGTAACACGGTCGCTCGACGCTTCGGAAGACACCAATCGGGTGCGGCATGCCCGGTATATCGCTCATACGGGCGAGAATCGATGCCAACGTCGGATCGGCGGCGTACTGGTCGTGAACTATCAGGTCATCGACGGTGGATTCCCCCTCTGTCAGCGCAACGATCTCCGGCGTGAACCCGTTGAGTCTAACGCCCTTATCACCGTTCTTCCCAAAGACGAGCGGTTTGCCGTGCGTCAGAAACACAACGTTATCCGCCTTTGTTTCTTTCTCCGTCTGGGCGAAAAATGTGCCATCGTTGAAAATATTGCAATTTTGATAAATTTCGATAAACGACGTGCCTTTATGACCAGCGGCTTCGAGTAGAACGCTTCGTAGGTGTCGCGGATCGCGGTCAAGGGAACGCGCTACGAACGTTGCGCCTGTCGCCAGCGCAAGGCCAATTGGATTCAGCGGTGGGTCAATCGAGCCTGTCGGTGTTGAAGTCGTGACCTTCCCCTGTTCGGAGGTCGGCGAAAACTGTCCCTTCGTCAGCCCGTAAATACGGTTGTTGAACAGCAACACGTTGATGTCGAGGTTACGCCGCATCAAATGAATGGAGAAATCAGCAATCCGACCACGTTGACCGAATTACCACGGATGCCTTCTCCCTCTGGCTAGAGCACGAAAAGAAGCGCGCCCTTGAGACGGCTCAACCCCTCACCCGTGCCCTGCCGGCCCTGGGACAGGTTAACGGGCGGCTAAAGGGCACCCCACTGCTGGAATGGCTCTGCCGCGGGCTTGGAGATCCTGCGGTGCGATCGGCGGCAAGCGATGCGGTTAAGGGGATGGGAAGCGCGGCGGCCACCCCAGAGTTTCTCACACAGGTATCGCGCCTGTTGGGGGACGCGGACTATATTGTGCAAAGGACGGCACTGGAGGCAGTTGGGCGAATAATGGCGCAAGGCGTGCGGATCTTTGAAGCGCCAAACGGAAGTTGGAGCGCACGAAGTGTGAATGCGTTGAGTCGGTGAAGCGGTTCTCTGGCAAGCTTCCTTCACGGAATTCCTCAGCCACTCCGGAGGCCGATATTGTTGCTGACATGGGGCCTGAACTCACGGAATGAAACCAACCCTTAATCAACTCACTTCCATTCGATCCCAGCGTGTCCAAGAGGTTCTTGGCTATCTCAACGTGCTTGCTAAAGATGCGGCTGAACTTCCGCCATACTTGTAACCGAGGGAGGCGGCACGGAGGACCACAACGCCGCCACCTCCCTCGATTCAGTTAATCATAAGCGTAACGCACACGCTCAACTTTCCGAACCTCCGTTTCTTTTTGCCGACGGACGATTGGTTTCGACGCACGCTTTGCCGCAATCACGGCGCGGTCCGTCTCGTCCAACATCCGCTTCAAAACGTCGTCGGAGTCATCGGTTGGTAGCGTGGCTACGGCACGTGGAACGGTTGGTTCCAAGGTTTTCTGTCTCATGATTTTTCCCTCCTTTCGATTTCACTATAGGCTTACGTCGTGGAAGGGGTTAACTAATTTTCGATTGAAGATTGAAGATTGAAGATTAGAAAAACCCGCATCAATGCTACCATTGACGAATCAGGAATGTATAGTTTTTTATTGAAAATTAACTAACTAAATTTCTCTATTAAAGTATATATTTTAAACCACGGGACCCGCATGATAACTGATTTCTTGCGGGAACTTATTCACGAAAATTAGTTACAGGAAATTTGTCAGAAT
>JADFGN010000221.1 GCA_022567695.1 Candidatus Poribacteria bacterium
TAACATAGAGCGGCAGAGTCGCTATGATTATCATGACCCTTAAGAGCATATCACTCGGTTGATAGAGAAATATTATGCCATAACTCAAAGTTGCTAAAGCGATTAGTTGATTTCGGAGTGGCTTGGTCATTGATTCCTGACTCTCAAAACTGTGTAGATAAATTGAGACGAACTGTGCTATAATTGAACAGCACAATCCAAATTTAAAATACAGGATGCGACGGACGATATGAATCCAAAAGTTTCACTGATCGGTACGGGAAATTGGGGAAAAATCTTAGCTCAAAAATTTCATCAACTCGGAGGGCTACACCTCGTTTACGGTCATCAAAATCGAGATGCGTTAGAACCATTGAATTTGCAGTTTACGGAAGATATTAATCAATTGATTGAGGAAAGCGATGCAGTTGTCGTTGCAACACCTTCCGAAACCCATGCAGAAGTGGGACGCCGGGTCTTGTCAGCCAAAAAAGACCTGTTCCTCGAAAAGCCCATTGCCCTTTCGTCATCACAGGCACAAGAGCTTGCACAGTTGGCAGATGCTTCTAACGTCGTCCTAATGATCGGCCACACGCTTTGTTACTCAACGGGATTCACTAAACTCAGCGAATTACCAGGGGAATCTATAACCGCTCATGCGAAGTTCTTAAAAACTTCAACGCAGGAAAAATATCTCAACGCCTACTGGAATTTCGGTATCCACATGGTTGCATTAGCCATTGCTTTAGGTATTTCTTCCGACCAACTTACGCTTGAAGCATCGGATGAAGCATCTACCAATCAACGAACCTTTGAATTACAGACGAGGGCAGATGACGGTAAAACCCACGCGCTGATTTGGGATTTTCTTGCCCCCGAAAATCAGGAAGATATGTTGATGGTTGAATGCCAGCACTTCCTTGATTGCTTGAAAAGCCGGGGAAAATCCCATACCGATGGCTGGCATGGTGTAAAAACAATCCAGGCCTTGGAAAATATACATCCCAAACAACGGAGATAAAAGTTCCCTATTTTGAAGGAATTGGGGAGCGAGATGGAAAATTTCGTGGGTATTGGGATACAGAAAACGAGATACCAAATACAGGATTGATGACCGGCTCTTGTGTCTAGCAGACTGTACTCATACGCAAAATGAACCATCCCTAGCCCCGCTTGAAGATATTGCGAAACCATCCACGAGACTGCTTCTCTACTAACTCTGTGAGTTTTGCCTGAGAAGCTTCGATTTCCTGTTTCAGGTCTTTGATGCGGTGCTCGTATTGGTCATTTTGCCCTTGCAGGTCCTGATTTTGGCCCATCAATTCAGCATTCTCTTTCCGCAGGACAACCAGATGCATCACCTGACAGGCGAGGTTTTCAATGATGTCTGATGTTGGAATATTGTAGGAGAGTTTTGTGATGAGTCGCGGTAATCCTTCCAAACGCAGCAACGGAATCTGCTGAGTCTGATTTTTTCCCTCTGATTGAGAGTGAGGGGGTTCGTATAAGTACGGCTCTAGAGCGGCATCACGACGTTCAAGTGTCCGTTTGATTATCTCTTCTTCGACGCCTATCAGGCTGGCAATCTCAGATACATTCAGTCTTTCTGGCATTCACAGTTTTTCCTAACGTGATTTAGAAATTATGTCGCTTCGTTCTACATTATAGCACATTCCAGACTGTAGAACAAGCAACGGAATCAGGAGCAATTTTCTGCCTCTACCAACTGAAGATTACACGGTCTTTTTATGTGGTGGAATTTCCGTTTGCAAAAGGCGAAGCAGTTGTTGACTATAACTCCAACTCGACATCATGAGAAACAAAAGACTGAAGCACAACACGTAGAATGCAATTGGATCTGGGAAGTCAAAAACGTAAAGTATCAAAGCAACGGAAAGAAAAAAACTGGTACATTTTCCCCACCAATTTGATTTCGCAATAATCCGCACGCGGTAAAACAAAATGATGTTACCAACAACGATTAAGGAATCTCGGAAGATGATGATACCAAAAGCCCAGAGCGGGAAATCTTGATTCGATAAAACAAACCCAAGAATTACTGCACCAATTGCCATTTTATCGGCAACAGGATCTAAAATTTTTCCCAGATTAGAGCATTGATTCAAACGTCTAGCCAAATAACCATCAAGTGCGTCAGAGAGAATCGCCAAACTTCCCAAGATTATTATAACATCTCGGTGCCAATGAACAACGTAAAATAAAATGAACGGTGACACTAGAAGCCGTAGGATGGATACAATATTGCCGACATAGAAAAAATCTCGTCGCGAAATCCGGATGTCTGGAGGTTGGATGAATTGGTGTGAATCTGAGCAACGTTGCATATTTCTAGCAGTCTGTTAACATAAGGGGAATGGAAAGAACACGGCCGATTTGCTAAAACCGATTACGAATTCTGCGGTTTGCGACTTCAACCCATCGGCAAACGGTTATCCTACGTTAATTATTTGGGGCAGCCAATTGGAGTTTGAATTTGTAGGTTTCTCGTTTAAGAACTACAATCTCCCGTTTGAGAAGCTGATCGACTGGAAACATCTCCAGCAATTGCTGTTTTTCCTCCAGTGGAATCTGGAGCCTCATGCCAATCTGGTAAGCCAGATGGCGCGGGACAGACGGAATCGTTTCGGGAGTTTTCCACAAGATGAGCAATTGCTCTAATAGAGACTCATAATTCTGATACAATTCGTCCGCTTCAGCGGTAATCGACTCAAGATTTTCATGATTTTCTATTTCAATTAAACTTGGTACTCTAACTTTCGCCACTAAATAGGATTGATCTCGCTGAATCTCTATAATTTCAAATCGGTACTGTCCAGACGTAATCAGGTTCATTCGGCCATCTTCCAATCGATCTATCTCCACAATTTGCACGGCGGTCCCAACGCGATGCGGTTCAGCATGACCTCCCACTTCCTCACCATCTTTAATGAGAACCACACCGAAAGGGGATTGATTCTCTACGCAAAATTGAATCATTAACTTATATCTTTGCTCAAAGATGTGAAGCGGTAAGATACCGCCGGGAAATAGAACAACATTCAGCGGAAACAGTGGAATTTCTTGCTCGGAAGAAGGGCTGATTGGATCTATGTGCACACGACAGCTCCTAGCTTCATTGATAAAAATAAACAACCATATAGTTTGATTAATTCCAAGTTTAGCATACGATATAACAGGTGTCAATAGAAACTTGACGATAGGTCGTCCATTATCTGATTCTCAATCACGCGCCATAATTTTCTCCCTATTGACTGCAATTTTTGAAAGAAGATATCCTACATTTCCACAGAAATATGGAGGACGAATTGCATGTCGTTGGTGATTGGAACCCGATTCGCCGAATCGGAACTTTAGGAGGCAATTCAATGAGTTTAGAAAACTGGGTTATTTCGCTATCAAAATATAAAGAGGTTATGCTCAAAATCACAGATCGCTTGCTTGCCCATGTCAATCTCGAACTAATCGAGGACGGAGATAGAATAGTTGGGGCCAAAGTCGTTTGGGTTGGGGAGAGAGGTGAAACCGATCTCAAGGTTAATGCCAAATCATGGAAAGCAAATATAAAAATTGAAGGCGACACAACGCCAACTGCCGAGTATTGGCAGAACGCGGACAGACGTGGTTTCGCACTGCGAAATCCGAAGAGTATTTCTTTTGAGGTCGATCAGCAAACCCTTAGTCGGCTCTCAACTCCGAAAGCCGCTGGAATTGCAGCGATTGCAGGAGCGGCGGCTGGATTGCTCGGTTGGGGGCTGCTTGCACTTGCAAACAGGGCGACGCTTGTTAAACAGGCGTCAGAACATCCCGCCCCGCGGCTGATTGAATCTCAGCCGACAAGTATAGATCGAGATATGAATCTTTAATGATGCAAACCGTAAATGCTGTAGCCCTTTGCCACACTGCATTTCTAATCTAACGTGAACTTCTGGGTAAAAGAGAAACTCAATTACCACACGGAGTCGATATGAAAATTACTGCTGTCCAGCCATTTTATCTGAAGATGCCCCAAATCACTGACGCGGCAGATGGCACACAAGACACACTTCTCGTGCGTGTTTGTACTGATGAAGGGATTGAAGGTTGGGGGGAATGCGATGCTTCGCCACTCGTATCGTTAGCCGCCTACTGCTGTCCGATGTCGCATGGGAATATCATAAACATTTGTGAATCCCTGATTGGCGAGACTCTCGATAGCCCTAAAGATGTCCTTCGGTTGCACGAAAAGGCATTGCGCAACGGTCTTGACATCCAGCAAATTCACCACGCCTACAGTGGAGCAGACATTGCCCTTTGGGATATTATCGGAAAAAAGTTGGGTGAGCCGATTTACCGTCTGCTTGATGATTCGTCCGATTCGATTGCATATTCCAAACTGCCGTATGCATCCGTTCTTTTTGGAGACACCCCCGAAGCAACATACCAGATCGCTACTTGTCTACGTGAACAAGGCTACCGAGCAGCGAAATTCGGTTGGGGCCCGATGGGAAAGTTTGGTGAAGAAAACGACATCGCCCTCGTTCGCGCAGCCAGAGAAGGTATGGGGCAGGACGCTCAGCTCATGATTGACGCGGGCGTGGTGTGGGGAACAGATCACGAGACAGCGTATGCCCGCGCGAAACAGTTCTCGCCTTTTTCACCGACATGGTTGGAAGAACCCCTCTCCCCCGACGCCATTGAGTCATACGGTGCGCTATCAAAGCGAAACCCGCCCGTGCCAATTGCAGCAGGGGAAGGTTCTGGGACATATCGTATGGCCGAAGATCTCATTCTACACGGTGGAATTCAGTTTGTGCAGATTGATGTTGGGCGCATTGGCGGCATCACCGTTGCTTACCGCGTCCGGCAACTGGCCGAGCGGCATGGGATTCAGTATGTGAATCATACTTTCAAGAGTCATTTGAGCGTGGCTGCCTCCCTCCATGTATTTGCCACCAATGAATCGTTCGATCTGCTGGAGTATCCCGCTGCCGGATCTGAACTCTCTCAGAACCTCACGGTTGAACGGCTAGAAGTTGCAGCCGATGGAAGAGTGAGATTGACGGACACGCCAGGATTGGGTGTGCGCGTAGACAGAGAAGCGATGCGAAAGTATTTAGTCCCTGTGCGAATTCAGGTTAGCGACAGAGAGATTTTTCAATCGCTAGATCTCTGACTGTAATCAGACGGGCGGAGTTGCTACGGCAAGTTTTCCAAATAATTCACACGCAGCGTTAATAAAGAGGTTGATGCCAGTGTGAAATTTCCACTTATCCTGAAAGCCATTCCAGACATCTACCACCTTTCAAAAATTGGAGACCGACCCAAATGAAACAAACCCTACTCATTGTTGGATTAATCTGTTATACGATTGCTTCCCATGCACAAGAACCTTCATTTCGCCCCATAAAATCCATGAAGAATTTACTCTTTGCCAAGGAACCCATCGTCACTGGATTTGACCGATCATACGCGATTGTGGAGTTTGAAACGCTAGTCGCCACGCCGGCAGCGATTGCTTACTATGGTGTGATTCCTCCAGAAGAGGAATTAGCCTACCCGCGTTACCGCAAAAGCGCGAAAGGATCAATCCTTGCTGGTGACCCACGTGGCAGAACCCATCAGATTAAGATGAACATCTCCAAACTTGAATCCGTTCTTTACGACACGGGACTCATTAAAAACGGGGGCGGGGTGATTGCTTATCGGATTGAGGTGTTCGATCCGCGTATCAAAGCCTCACGCCTGTATGATCGCCACTTTCGTTATAAACGTGAAGGCCCGCCCAAAACCGGTAGCTACACCGCCCTCATCACATTAACCGAAGGCCCTTTCGTGGATATCGTGACACACCAATCCGCTGTAATTTCGTGGGAAACAGACCAAGCTAGCGATGGCACAGTTTTGGTGAATAAGAGAGAAGTTGCGGATACGAATCGCTCTACCCGCCACGAAGTCCTCGTCACCGGGTTAATGCCGGACACCCAATATGTCTATCGAATTCAGTATTCCAGCGAATTGACACGAGAGTATTCGTTCCATACCGCCCCGATACCAGGGGAGCAACGCCCCTTCAAGTTCGGATTTATGTCAGATAGCCGGGGAGGTGTTGGCGGTGGTGAAAGGGCGCAGAACGGAGTCAATGCGAAAGACCTCACTCAGTTTGCGGCAGCATTGTACCGAAAAGGCTCAGACTTCATCTGGTTCGGAGGCGACCTCGTCAACGGATACACCTCCGATCTGAGGGATTTTGAATCTCAGTTGGAGACATGGAAACGGGCAATCCAACCGGTTGCCTCCCGAATCCCGGTTTATGAGGTAATGGGCAATCATGAACAAGTAGGCAACTATTACAAAGTTTTCGACCCTCAACTTAAAAAACGCGAATACCTCATTCTGTTCAATGATCGAGAAGGCGAAGAGAGTACCGAGGCAAGTTTCGCTAGAGAATTTGTGAATCCTCAAGGAAGCGTATATGGCTTTGATATTCCGTCGCCGGAAGTACGCAGCTCCGGCTTGGGTGGCGCGGAAACGGGACCAAGTTATGCGGAGAGTGTATACTCCTTCAATTACGGAAACATCCATTTTGTGTCGCTCAACAGCAACTATTGGTCTACAGGGCATAGACACATAGAAGCCTTCGGGCAAAAATATGCAGACAAGCGATCTAACAACATCGCTCTCAAGCATCTGGGTGGGAATCGCGAGGGATATATGTTGCCAAATCAGTTGAAGTGGCTCGAACGCGAGCTGCAAGCGGCTGAGGAGGATTCCAAGGTCGATTGGGTGTTTATTTCTTTCCACGAACCCGCCTTTCCCAACGGTGGGCACGTCCGCGATACAATGTATTGGGGGACGACTGGTAAGGGAGAACTCGGTGGTTACAACGATCCAACTGCCCCTTTGGGTGACGTGATTGACATGCGTAACCGCTTTTGGACAATTGTCGCAAAATACAATAAAGTCCTTGCTGTTTTATGCGGCGACGAACACAACTACAGCCGGACGCGCATTGATTCTGACATTCATCCCGATTACCAGTTTCCGGTCTGGCAAATCGTCAGTGGAGGCTGTGGTGCTCCATACTATGTTCAGGATAAATCTGTGCCATGGACAGGCAAGGTTGAATCTTTTGCGATGTCGAAACATTATTGCCTGTTCACCGTTGATGGTAAGCGAGTGGGGCTAACTGTCCACAGCGACTCCGGTCAGACGCTTGATTCTGTGGTGGATCTGACGACCATCAAATAAATCGAATAGAAGCGTGTCAACAATTCTCCACGTTCCAAGTAATGAGCCGTCACAGCCATTTAGTTATCAATTTCAAGGGCAAACCACAAAAGAGGGAAAATAAGATGGAAACTCAATTACAAGAACTTAGGGTGTCCAACGACGCAATGAACGATTCCGGGGAGTTACGTCGCCGGATATTAGATGAGGGGTACCTCTTTTTTAAGAAATTACAATCTCCTGATAAGCTTGCGAACTTGCGCCGGGAGATGTTGACTGTCATTCAGCAAGGAGGTTGGCTCGTCGCCGGGACTGACCCGATGGATGGAATAGCCGATATTTCGCGCCAGTGTACTGAGGGTGACGTCGAATACACGGATGTCTACCATGAGGTTTATAAACTGGAATCCTTTCACCGATCAGCGCATGAGCCAGAGGTGCTTGATATGATGGCAAAGGTAATTGGGAAACCTGTTCTGCCTCACCCACAGAAGATTGCCCGTATCTGGTTCCCGAAGTATACAGCCCACACCACGCCGGTACATCAGGATTTCGTACACTTCCAAGGAAATTTTGAAACCTATACCTGCTGGGCTCCCGTCGGGGATTGTCCCATTGAGTTGGGTGGACTCGCAGTATTACCTGGGTCGCACAAAGTTAATAAGGTCCTCGATCATCACTTTTCGCTAGGGGCAGGCAGTTTATGTGTGGATACCAACGAACCAGAGAGCGAGTGGTATACCACAAACTACGAACTCGGAGATAGCCTAATCTTCCACGCGTTGACCATACATAAGGCGTTACCCAATCTGACAGAAGATCGGTTGCGCGTTTCGCTGGACAACCGTTATCAAGCAATAGGCGATCAGATCGCTGAACACATGCTGGCGCCACACCTGAACCTCTTCAATCAACTCAGTTGGGAGGACGTTTATCGTGACTGGGATTCTGATGACTTGAAATACTACTGGAAGGATGTGAATACGCCCGTTGTACCTAAAGACTTTAGCTACTCAAACAAGGGATTTGAGGGAGCGTTGTCTTTGGCGAGGGATGGCGACGAACGAGCGTACCTATACCTGAATCGCATCATCAAACGCGATTCCACGACAGAGATGGCAAAAGCGGCGATGGAAGTTTTGCCAGCGTTTGAAGCCTAGCTGACTTGCCGCTAGTTTTGAATGTGGGCATACAGAGAGGCGTTGAGGCTCTTGACACAACTTTCGTTCCTTGCTATAATGCAGGACAATCACTTACCTTAATTGGTAAATCGTATGTGTTGTACAACCTTCAGAACTTACGCAATTGAGATCGATGGACCATCCCCAATCTCTTGTGCATCTTGAATCTTGCATCTGACAACGATTCCGGATTCAAGATGCAGGATGCACAAGAATCGCGGGTTCAGCTCATCGGCTGTGTAAGTCCTAACCTTTATAAATTCACATTAACGTAACAAAGGGGAAAAAAATGATTTCGAAACAACCGTTTGGTCGTACGGGCCATCAAAGTACGCGTACCCTTTTCGGAGCAGCGGCATTGGGTCAGGTGACTCAAGAGGAAGCTGATTGCACATTAGATACCCTGCTGAAATATGGCGTTAATCATATCGATACAGCAGCGAGTTATGGAGATGCCGAGTTGCGTATCGGTCCATGGATGAGAGAACATCGTCAGCAATTCTTCCTGGCTACCAAAACAGGGCAACGCACCTATCAGGACGCTCACGATGAAATCCGCCGATCGTTGGAGCGGCTTAGCGTGGATGGGATAGATCTGATTCAATTGCATAACTTGACCGACCCGGAAGAGTGGGAAATTGCGATGGGCGAAGATGGCGCGCTTCGGGCGGCGATTGAAGCACGAGAGCAAGGGCTGGTTCGTTTTATCGGCGTCACAGGTCACGGTGTCATCGCGCCAGAAATACACATGCGTAGCCTAAAACGCTTTGATTTCGATTCTGTATTGTTACCTTACAATTACTCGATGATGCAGAATCAAAAGTACGCTTCAGATTTTGAAGCCCTGGTAGCGATTTGCCAAGAGCGTAACGTTGCCGTCCAAACAATTAAATCGATTGCACGTCGCCCGTATGGTGACGAACCACGAACCCACTCGACATGGTACAAACCCCTTGAGGATGGAGATGACATCGACAAAGCAGTGCATTGGCTCTTGGGACGGGAGGGCATTTTCCTCAACACAGCAGGAGATATTCATCTGCTGCCAAAAGTATTAGACGCCGCAAGCCGCTTCCAAACTGCGTTACCTGATGAAGTCATAAGAAGCGTTGCGACGCAGAAAGGGATGGAACCACTCTTTGTTTGAAAAACGAAGCATGAATTTTGGGTGCGGGCCAACGGTGATGTGAATTCTTCGATGGTTGGTATAGGAGCATCTAATACCACTTTAGTCACATTTGTGGGAGCGTCTTCCTAGACTCGATGTGTGAAGTGCGTGAGGTCTTCTCTCCCTTTATCGCGAGACGGATCTCGCTCCCACCCGTAGGGCTAACTTGGCCCAAACAGAGAACCAAAATAGAATTTTGGGCTACCCTTCGGGTGGGAGGGCAGACCTCGCGCACAACTGAACCGACGAATAATTGGTCAAGACTATGCTCCGACTGTTGTAGACCTGTCTCCAACCCGTCACAGGAGGAATGCTCTCTATGTCTGAAATGTTGACCTGGCTCCATCTTTCCGACCTCCATGCCTGCAAGCCTCTGACTGGCTGGGATGCCAAACGGGTCACGGACACGCTACGTACCGACCTTGAGCGGATGCAGAATCAGCATGGATTGCGTCCCGACTTAATCTTCTTTACGGGTGACGCCGCATTTGGACAGATCGGCAATAAACGTGGCGAGGCGATTGTCGATCAGTTTCGCGAAGCGCACGACTTCCTGACAGCCGTGCGTGAAGTGTTCAACCCCGCAATCGATCAGCGTAACGTGTTCCTCGTGCCGGGCAATCACGACGTCAATCGTGATCGGATTACGAGGTTTGAAACAGTCTGGCTGGAGCAGGAACACTCGCTCGACGAAATAACGCGCCTTCTCCAAGAAGCCAAAACCGATTGGCGACAGCTTCTCGGTCGGCTTGACGATTACGCCCATTTCCTCGCAAGCTATGGCTACGACCACTTACTGACCGAGCGCGAACGTTTGATTTACGCAGACGCACGGGAGGTTGCGGGCTTACGAGTCGGAATCGCTGGGTTCAATTCGGCGTGGTCTTCGCGTGGAGCAGGCCGCGAGGAAATGGGCAGACTCTGGATGGCAGGTCGCTTCCAGCTTGAGACGCTTCTCCAGCAGTTGCCGCCGAACGATTTCGCTATCGCTCTCGTGCATCATCCGTCGAACTGGCTCGTGCCGGAGGAAAACCCGGAGTTCGGACGACAACTGGAGCGAGATTTCCCGTTTGTGCTGCATGGCCATGAACATCAGGATTTCGTCCGGCACGATGCTTCGACAGGACACACTGTCATTTCGGCGGGAGCCTGCCATGAGTGGTCCGAAGGCAAGAACAACGGCTACAACTTCGTCCGACTCAATCTCGCTACGGGAGTCGGCGAAGTCTGGCTTCGGGAGTACGAGTCCATCGGGGGCGGGTGGAGGCCGCGTGTGATTACGGGACGAACCGACGATCTCGGCTGTTGGCGACTTGAGCACCTGGACCCGTGGATGGGGAAGCTGTCTCGAGCTCGTGCGGGCGAGGGGACAAAGGCTCCCGGTTCGCCAAGTGACGAAGCCGATATGGACGAGGATACTGCGGACGTTCTCATCGATCGCGCGGCGGACTACGAAGCTCGCTATCGGAAGGCTGTT
>JADFGN010000222.1 GCA_022567695.1 Candidatus Poribacteria bacterium
AGGAGAGAAAAAGCCATGAACTACCTGTTAAGCTACGGTGGTGGGGTCAACTCTACCGCCATGATTCTTTTGATGGAAGACACCTGTGAGTTTCAAGAGATTTTCCAAGAGCTTCACATCGTCTTTGCTGACACTGGCGTGGAGCACCCAGAGACCTACGCATATCTCGATACGATGGACGCCTATCTAAGCGATAGGGAACAGCGGCTCGTTCGGGTAGCTCCGGAAAAGTCGCTTCTTGAGATGTGCAAAGAGCGAAACTTCTTGCCGTCTCGCATGAGCCGGTGGTGTACCAAAGAGGTCAAGCTCAACCCCTTGTGGAAATATGAAGCGCAGGTTTTCACGCTCAACCCCAAAAGTGAGAAGGTACAACTGATGCGCTTTATCGGCATTGACGCCGGTGAATCCCACCGCGTTCGCGTTTCAGGATACAGGCACATCAAGCAGAGGTATCCTTTAATCAAGTACGACTTAGACAGAACTGCGTGTATCAGACTTATTGAGAGAAGGGGACTGCCAGTCCCCAAAAAGTCTGGCTGTTATTTCTGTCCGTTTTCGTCAAGACACGAGCTGGCGCGGCTTTCGATAGAGTATCCTCAACTTTTTGACGAAGCTCTCCGATTAGAGCAATCCGTCAACGAGGCGTGGAGTGAGAGAAAAGAGCCGTTCCATCTCATTCAAGGGCTTCCGCTTGAAGTGCTTCGCCAAAAGCGAGATGAAATAATCGCTCGGTATGAATCCAAGAAGCTCAAGAAAGAGATGCAACCGGGACTCTTTGATTCTTTGGAAGCGGAAGAATTGGAAGAAAAGCTCGATAGCTTGCCCTGTCTGTGTGGGCGTTGATGATTTACTCATCGTCACCCACCTAAACCTACAACTCAAGCCTTGCAAGAAATTGCAGGGCTTTTTTCTTTTACATCGCGTGAAGCAACTCGACCGGCACGCGAACACAATTTGTAACATCTGTTAAGAAATCCGCTCCGTACCGTCTTCGGTTCGTTTTTTAGTTTCCTTTCGGCTCAGTCGTTTTGCGGCTTGCTGAAAGTCGATGATTTTCGAGGTTGACGTTTTGTCCCTTTCGTCAATGTCCGAAAACTCATAATTTGGCATAGCTTGAGTTACATCGTCGGCAATCGTATCCAGATAATGAAGTGTCTTTTCGATACTGGTGTGACGCAATGCCTTTTGCGTTACCATTAAATCATTGCCGCTTTTTTCATAGACCGTCTTGGCATAGCTCTTTCTCGGACTGTGCGTGGTCACATGTCCCTTGAGTCCAACCAAATCATACACCGCCTTGAAAATGTCGTGCGCTCGCTGGCGGGTCAACCGTCCGCCCTGCCGTGAAGAAAACAGCGGCGCTCGCTTGTTCAGGCGTTCGCCTTCCTCTTGCTTCCACTCCAGATAATCTCGAAGTGTCATTCGTGCGCCGCGTGGCAACGTGAGTGATACCCTGCTCTGCTTGCCTTTCACGGTCTCACGTCGAAGGTAGAGCACTTCGACCACCTCGCCGTTTTGGAGCACATCACCGACATTGAGATTTAGGGCTTCGGTGATGCGCGTCCCGATGTTCGCGCAAACCAAAAATAGCGTGCGATTCCGAACGGCGTACTTTCCGTCAAATGCCATGCAAACCGCCTGAATTTCAAGCGGCGTCAACGCCCGTGCGCCCTTCAATCTTTATCCTCCCGTCATGAAAAAAGCCAGCGAAATGAACTGGCTTTATACGCGCTATGAATAATGGCTCAAACCTAGATACTGACTGGATTCGAGCCGTTTTTGAAAGAGTGCCGATAATTGCGCTTATCGGACGAAAAATAAGCGTGCGACAATTCTTAATTTGCACTTGTTTCAGATGTAGGCGGTGATTTGTACCGACGTGTTCGATTGAATCCAATCGTCGCACCGATACTCGGGCCAATCATGGCGACCAAAGCAACTACCATTCTAATAGCTCCTGGAAAACCATGAGAAGAAGAAGAAAAGGAAAGAAAAGCAAGAGTTCCGTAAGCTAAACCCCCTACTAAAATACTGATTGTCAAAGTTGCCAAAAAAGACCCTGTTTCACGACCTATATTTCCAACTCCATAAACACAAAGGGAACTACCGAGTGTGGCAATAACAGAGCCCACTATTATCCCCCATATCCTAGCAGTGGGGGAAGGTGCCTGTGCCATCGCCGCCAATCCAGTTGGCATAATAGCTATTAGCACACCAACAAATCCTGTTACACCACTAACTAAAATTTCAGCGATAATTCTCGGAAGACTCAAAGAGGGTTTTGCACCTTTTTGCTCAGTAATTTGTGTCGATTTGACTGCGTTTGAATATTGGCGGACAAAATAAATGCCTGCAATAAGTAAAAAGAGGGGCAGCGGCAACAAGGGAGTCGACACGGGGAAAAGACCATGGAAAAGACCAGTAACAATCAGCAAAATTCCATTGACAAGAAGCATCTTCAAATGCCGAATGACCAAATTTAAGATGCCGATTGTGACAAAAATCAATCCCCAAACGAATTGAAAGATAGCGGCAAGTAGATATTCATTAGATGAAGTTAGCCCAACAATCCCACCGAAAATATAGAGACCACCAAGCAACATCAGAATAATGGTAATAATGGCAGTGCCTCGCCGTCCAATAAATCCAAACATTTGAACGACAATTCTTCGACGGTTCAAAGGGGGTTTACCCGGCACTGGTGTTGGACGAGTCATTTACTTCTCCTATTTCTACATTTCAATGAGATGTCCGTAAGCGTCAAGAATTCTGTGCCTGCTCTAAACCTGCATTGCGACTGGTTTTGAAATTGTCAGAGCTTTTCGGTCAAAACCCCTTCATTTTACCCGTAGGGCTGTAACCCTTCTCCTATTCCATACAATTCAATCTGAGGCATTCTGGGCAGCAAGAGAGCCGTCCTAAAATCAGACCCGCAACTACCAACGTCTCATTTCTTATTGATTTCTTTGAAGTGAGCCCCATTTTTTCATTGACACCGATTTGCGAATGCGTATAATCGTAATTCCCTAAGAATCAAGTAAAACTTTTCTGACAAAGGCAACCACAACGGATTGGGGATTTTCCCCCAATCAAATCTTAAGGAGTAAACCATTGTGAAGAAGAAACATGTAGCCCTTTTGGGCTTACTGGTAATTTCCTTTCTAGTGGGCTGCGACGAACAACAGCCCATGGCACCAACCACGACGAGTCCTGACATTGACATGGGAGCTGTGCCCAGCGCGCCTCCTGCCGTAGGCAGTCCTTTATCGGGGATATACTTTACAGATGGCGGAGCTGATCGTGCTGGGGGTGGCCCGGGAACGGTGAAACGAGTCAACCCTGATGGAACCGGTTTAACCACTCTGGTATCGTCTGCGGGTATACGTCCCCGCGGGATCACCCTGGACGACGTCAACGGCCACCTCTACTGGAACGACTTTGGTGACTTTGTAAACCAAGGGCGGACGTTGCGGTCTGATCTGGATGGCTCCAACGTCACAACCATCGTCAACCATGGTCAGGTAGGGATTAACGACATCGCCCTGGATATAGCGGCAGGCAAAATCTACATGGCACTATCGGTAAGCGCCTCTCCCTTCCACGGGGTGAGGCGGGTGAATTTCGATGGTACTGGTCTGGTGGACCTCATCAAAACCTGGCCCCCAGGGTCAGAGTCACCACCTGGAACATTTACGGGCTGGTTCATCGATGGCCTCACTGTCGATCCGACTAACGGACACCTCTACTATGGCGACATCGGAGTCCTGATTGCTTCTGGGGCCCCCTCTGGCATTGTGAGGACCAATCTGGACGGAACGAGCGCGGTGTCTGTGGTACCTCACTTGAACGGACGTGGACGCGGAGTTGCCCTGGACTTGGCTGGAGGTAAGGTGTATTTCGCCCAGCACAATCCTGCTTCCTCCGGCAACGGGAATATCTGGCGAGCCAATCTTGATGGTACTGGCTTGCAGGTCGTCGTGTCCCGCCTGCAGAGACCTCGGGATGTGACGCTCGATCCGTTTGCAGGCAGAGTCTACTGGGTCGACGAGAGGACTCTCAAGATCCAGAGTGCTAACCTGGACGGGTCCAACGTACAGGACGTCGTTACGGGCCTGGATGGGCCCAGCAGCCTAGCGTTGGAGTTCGAGAGGGAGATCAAGGTCGAACTCGACATCAAGCCGACATCCTGCCCCAACCCACTTAATGTGAATAGCAAGGGCAATCTTCCAGTAGCGATACTTGGCACAGACGAGTTAGATGTCAACGACATCGATGTTTCCACCGTGCAACTTGAAGGTGTAGCTCCTATTCGTAGTGCCATTGAAGATGTGGCAGCACCAGTAGTCAATCGCCAGGATGATTGTGACTGCACCACCGATGGTCCAGATGGTTTTAATGATCTCACTCTCAAATTTGATACGCAAGAGATTGTGGCTG
Organism: Candidatus Poribacteria bacterium; assembly: GCA_022567695.1. GTDB lineage: Bacteria > Poribacteria > WGA-4E > WGA-4E > PCPOR2b > JADFGN01. The sequence continues at coordinate 4,438 of JADFGN010000222.1, forward strand.
CCCTTGGTCCTGTCAATGATGGTGATGAAGTCGTTTTAGCCCTTACGGGTAACCTCAAAGATGGCACACCAATAAAAGGAATTGACTGTACTCTTATCAAATCCAAGGGAGGCAAGGGTGGAAAAGCTCCTCCAGCGTTCAGTGGCAAATCGAAACTCCCGACCACATGGCCAAAAGAGAAGACACAGCGGTAACGAGCTGTCAATCTTTGCAACAAGCACCGGGAATCTGCTCTCGGTGCTTTTTTTGTACCTCCCTTAAGGCACAGTGGGATTCTCATGGGCAGCAGCGCCAAGCCGCGTGAACATTGGCTTCACTCAGGCACAGTATTCTTGACGCTTATAATTCGTCCGTAAGCGTCAAAAATACTGGGCTTTTCAGTGTTCATCGGTATCGAACGCTTACGGACTTCAACAGATGTGAAATTTGACACATTGAAATGTACTATCAAACTTTCCCAATAAATCGTGCTAAACGAATGGGTATCATTAACCCATCTTGTTGGGACAATTGTAAATACAAAATCACTGCTTGTGGGTACAAGATGGTATACGCTTAGGGGGAGGGATTTTGACCACGCATTGGGAAATGCTTATGGATTTCACACCGATAAAAAAAAGCACCGAGACCTGCTCTCGGTGCTTAATGCCTTGTATCTAGCGTTCGTGTCTGACAAACCTAACACACTTTATTTCATCGATTCCTTTAACATTTTTACGGCTTCTTTTTCTTGAGCCATTCGTCCCTCAACAGAATGTAACGGGGTGACTTTCCAATCCATCATACCCCATAGCGGTATGCTCTGGCAGAGCTGGTCGACTTCTGCGTTTGACGACGCTTCGACAATAAACGCAAACGCCCGGTCTCCAACAGGGAGACCCCCCGCTAGGATTTTCCCGTCTTTTCTCAATTGAATCAAACGCTCAAAGCTCGGAATGACGTAAGTTTCTAAAAGTTGAACCACTTGTTCTGGTGACTCAAAGCCAGGAGCACCTGTTGCCATGACCAGATATTCACTTTTGTTTTCATGCTGGTCTGCTGTGACAGTATTGGTAAACAGATTCGGCAACAACTGCCAAGCCAAGACTAACACAATACCTAGTGCTATATACGCGAGTTTCTGTCTAAGTGACATGATTTATGCCTCCTTTTTAAGGGTAAAATATCAAGCATTCTATTCACACAATCCACATTATAGCACGACTGCAAAACCTGTGGGTAAAGAATTCCAATTGATTCTGAGACAGTTGAGGTTCAATTGGTGGTGTTGTCAGTGCAAAACCGCGTGAACATTGACTTTTGCTCAAGCCCAGTATTTTTGACACTTACAGACATCTTTCTTTTCATTTCACACTCTGTTCTATCGGTAACATCACTGTAAACCGACTGCCTTCCCCCATTTTGCTCGTAACCAATATGTCTCCTCGGTGCTGTTGGACAATTGTATATGCCGTTGATAAACCCATTGTCATCTTCACTCGTGATTGCCCTGTCGAAAAACCGATATCAAAGATAGAATCGAGTTTTTCACGAGCAATACCTATACCGGTATCACAAATCTCGACATGAATTTGAGTCTCCGACACCCAGGTTCTAATGGTTATCGTGCCTGTATCCTCAAACGCGGAAATCGCTCTCTGCAACAGGCTCATAAAGACCTGATTGATTTGGCTCGGAGAACCGTAAATTAAGGGGATTTGTCCATATTCACGGACGATGTCAATATTGCGGTGCAAATCCAATTGAATTAGAGCTACGGTGCTATCCAGCCCCTCATGGAGATTGAACTGTTGAAATTCTGCCTCATCGAGATGAGCGAATTTTCTCAAACTCTGCACTAAGGTGGTAATACGTTCTCCGGCAAGGCTCATCGCCCCTATATTATCTTTCAACAGGCTCAACGGCTTTTCAACCGGCAGTAGACTTTGAGGAGCAACGACATCCTCAATTTTAGCGATGCATCGCAACAAAACATCGGCTCCACTGTTCACGACACCAATCGGGGTATTGATTTCATGGGCAATACCCGCCACCATCTTCCCCAGTGATGCCATTTTCTCCTGCATTATCAGTCGGTTTTGCGTCTCTTTGAGCCGGCGCAGGTTCTCTTCGAGCGCCCGATTCTGCTCCTCCAACCGCTGAAAATCAAGGTAACGGACATAGCCCATCGACAGATATTCGGTCAAATCTTTGATAATCACTTTGAGTTCTTCAAAAGGAAACAGTCTATTATGACGTACCGAAACCCAACCATACTCAAAGGGGACACTCATGACCGGCCATTCGGGGCCCAAATAAGGCCAACGCTTGTCAAACCCATGCTTCTCAAGCATGCCCTGTGTTTCTATCAAATCTTCTTTAAGGCTTCTTGTAACCGACGACACCTTTCCCTTCCGCCAACGTTGCAAATCCTCATCCCAGCTGGTGTCGATGGGGAATTGATGTATTCCCACGACAGTCTCGGAGTTGATTTCCACAAGAACAGAAGAATTCCACGAGAGACCATCCTTTTGAGGATGGACCAATGTGCTGTACGAAATAATCAGCTCAGCTTCCTCGTTCACGAAAAAAAAGCCACACACGGGCGTTTCGATTCCTATCGACCGCATCTCTTGATACATTAACGCCGCAACCTTGAGCAGGTCGCCGCTTTGATACATGGACAGCATTTCTGCCCGTACCCGTTCAATCATCTCTTCTCGGCGAAAATGGACTTTTAGTTGCTTTAATTCCGCCTCAAGCTGGTGTACCTGTGTTTTGAGTGCTGTATTTTGTTGTCTTATGTTATCCAATGTTAAAATCTCCTCGCACGAATGAAAGATTTTCTCGCCCGGTCTTATCCTCTGAGCCATCGTAAAGACAAGCCTTGGTACCGAATGGCAATATGTCCTTTTACGCCGCTATGTTCTCTTGGGGTACTGGTGAGCAGATTTTTGCCGGTAGAGAATGTGATAGTTATCCCCTATCGTTACGTTCGGTCACGACCTCGTTGATTATAACATTCCAAATCAAGTCAGTTCCAGAAATTCAAGCTATGACATTTTATCCAAACGGTCAGATTTTTGTTTTAATCTTTTTGGAGTTGTGCTATAATTTGCAACTTAGCGGCACACGACCGCTGTTTTTTGTTGATTCAAATCAATTCAAGTCAAAAGCAAAATTCTGGTTGACTGTGTGAGATGATTATCGGCGAAACACATAACGGTAATTCTATTTCATGAAAGGAAAAGTAAATGGCGACTGTATTTTTAAAACACGAAGTAGCGGACTACTCAGCTTGGAAGCCTCTCTATGATGCCGATTTGCCAAGACGCAATGCTGCGGGTCTCAAGGAAATCGGTGTCTATCGGGAAGCCAGTGACGAAAACATGGTTGTTGTAATCTTCGAGGTAGAAAATCCAGAAGTGATTAAGGAGTTTCTACAGTCGGAAGATTTAGCCGAGAAGATGAAAGAGGCTGGAGTTTTAACAAAGCCAGAAGTTTGGGTTGGAAACCCAATTGGCTGATTGTTCCGTAACCTAACAAGCCTATGCTCTTTCAAGTAAATATTGATACATTAAAATCTCCAGAAAGGTGGTTCAAACTTCCGTGGCAACTGCAATTATGTTCCATTTTTTTGTTACCATTCTTTTTCTGAAAGAGCATAGGTAGTCGGCTGTAACAAGTTGTTAGACGGTTCGTGCGCTATTCTCTAAATGCCGGGCCTTTGTCGGCTTAACGTGGATTCGTTCTCTTATGTACTGCTTTTGTTCCTCGAAGTTCATATCCCTGAACTGATTGCTCAGTCGGTCCCGAATCTCCCGCATCATTTTCACAGCGTCGAATTGCTTCTCACTCATCTTCATCGCCTTGTTAGGTGAGCCCTCTCAGAATCCCACCCATGATCATTCATCATCTTCAGTAATGATTGTCTTGAAGTTCTCAATTATCCCATCCAGAACAGCCACTTGGCGACTGAGTTCGTCTCCCATGATGCGGACGCGATTTAAGATCTTGGTCGAACTGCTGCGGATGGTCTCACCTGACGTCTTAATCTCGTCGAGCCCGGTTGACAACTTCTCAATTGACCGAATCGCCCTTTCCGCTGGTTCAAAGTTGACGTCTTCACGTTGTCTTGCCGCGGCTTCTTGAGTGCATATGGCTCGCGCGACTGACAACGCCGCCTTTGGAAAGACGTCCGTCTGGGGGTCCTCGGGATCCCAAATAACGACAATGTCACTTCCGTAGCGGCGCATGGGATCCAGTTCTGCAGGAGCAGCTTGCTTGGAGAGTATGAAAACCCCGACAGATGCCCCGCGGTTCTTTCTCGCTGTTTCGATCTCCTCTAGTGCTTTAGCCAAGTTGTAGCTACTACTTTCCTTCGCCTCAACGACGATTCTGCTCCCAGCGGCCGAGGAATCGGGACCAAGCTTAATCACCACGTCCCCAACCTTGCAGTTCTTGATCAGACCTGGTGTTTTCGACGTGTCTTCGGCGATGTCTCCAGACAGTTGTGCCTCCGCACTCAGGAATTGGCGAAGATTGTCTTCGAAGTCCTCACCGTGTCGAGTTGATCTCAGGGATTCATCCCGTCGTGCTGTCATCGCAGCGAGCTTCCCAGTCACATCAGTGCGGAAATTATCCGCTGCTCTCCTATGTTCATCGAGGACACTGATGAGCTCGCGCTTCATGCGAGCCAAGGCTGATTTCTCGTCGTCGAGAGAGAACTCCTTGATGATTTCTCCCTGAGATGTTTCGACACGATTCACAAGTCGACTAAGCGCGGATTTCTCACTGTCCAACGTGAATTCAGCCAGGATTGCCTCTCGCTGTGCCCTTAAAGCCACCTCAATCTCGCCGGTGAGTTTGGTCAGGAATCCCTCTGGATCCTCGGGCGATAGGAGCTTCATCATCGGACTGTTTTCGCCGAGGTGAACACCTAGGGTCTTAGCAAGTTCTGAATCTTCTGGGCCTATCTGCTTTCGCATGAATTGTTCGAGCTCACCGTCCTTGGTAATGAGCCGATCGATTCGCTCGTTGAACCGTCCGTTCTTGGGGTCGAAGTACTGCTCCAAAGACGCTGCTACGTCACCAGCAACTGTCTCTTGGTGTTTGCTTAGCGCATGTGCTAGTTCCGTGAGCAATCGATCGCTCTCATTCCGTATGGTCTCGGAGTCGAGTCGGCCCTCAGCTTGCTTCAACGTTAAGACGCCTATACGTAGAGCCGCTAGAGCGAAGCGGTCACGAGGTTCGCCCTCTGGGTGAGCCAGAAGTTCAGCTACAAGATCGGGCTCGGTGACCTCAAGTGAGAGTTGAACGATCTCAGCCTGACGACCTATCTTGGATTTTGGTTGAGATAGCTCGAATTGTTTAGCATGCTCGGTCATGATTCCTCTCCTAATTCAACTTCTCAGAATATGGGATTGTCTAACTCTTTATTAGCGAGAATTTTTCCCGCCTAAATTTTTATCGAGAATTTCTTCTCGATAATCCTTTTATCCTGAAGAAAGCCTCATCAGAAAAACGTCCGGTATGTTGCCTTATCGTACAAAAAAATAACAGGTTTTGGGAGTATAGAAAATATAAACCCGCCCTCGAATTCATACCCCCAAAGGATTGTTGATATTTAACAATAGCTCGGCGATTTCACGAGCGCGTTGCCGCTGGTTTGGGTGCGTAATTACTTGAACTGGAGCACGGTCAAGGACTGCATAAGCCCTTTGAGCATCTGCTTGGCTTAACCTACCATCATATACCCGCTTACGAATCACCGTGTCTACTTCGCTTGTGAAGAACGGTGGGGCAATCAGATCAATACCTTCTCTTGAAGACTCACGCACCAAGAGTCGTGCTTTGATCCGGTACGGTTCTCCTTTAAGTGCTAACTTGACGATTACACTTGCATCAACGCAACGTTCGTTCATAGGCGGTTTGCTCGATTTTCTCGGATTTTTCTGATGTCTTCAGCCGAATCATATTCACCTTCAATGCTCTCTGCAACGGTGTCACATTCTGCAAGCCAAGCATCCACCTGGGCTAACTGCTCTTGTCTTGCACTTTCCTCTCTGCTTTCTGTTATTTGCGTTGTACTTAATTGTTCGCAGAGATGCGCCATCAATTTCAGTTGCTCTGGCGGAAGTAACTGCGCCGCCAGTTGCTCCACTTGCTCTAATGTCACTCTATTGGACATCACTATCCACCTCAAAGAATTTCGGACACTTCCTATTCCTTCAACGTCACAACTGTCGCGCCTTCAGCGCCTTCGTTCCTTGCCGCCAGACCGAAGTCCATAACTAATGGGTGTTCGCTCAAAAAATCGTGGATGGCACTACGGAGGGCACCTGTGCCTTTCCCGTGAACAATTCGCACGGTTGATAAACCCGCTAGGAAAGTATCGTCTAGATACTTATCCGTTGTCTCCAATGCCTCGTTTACGGTTCTGCCAAGTAGATTCAATTCGGTTTGGACCGCCCGGACTTTGCTGTGTTGAATGTCTAAAATTGAAGGCGAAAGTTTGGGATTGTTTTCTTTCGGGTGAACCTGCTCAATATCACCGTACGCGAGCTGCATCTGCATGTTGCCCACC
>JADFGN010000223.1 GCA_022567695.1 Candidatus Poribacteria bacterium
AGTTCTCTTATCGTGCCAACAAAATTGCGGGAGATGGTTGGGTGCTGGTCGGAGATGCCTTTGGATTCTTAGATCCGGTCTACTCTACAGGTCTGTTTCTAGCCCTCAAATCTGGCGAGATGGCGGCAGATGCAATCAACGACGCCTTGGAAAAAGAGGATTTTTCCGGTGAGCGATTGGGGCAATTTGGTCCTGAATATGTCGAAGGAATGGAAGCCTTTCGCAAGTTAGTGTATGCCTTCTATGCAAAGGAGTTCAGTTTCGCCAGATTTCTAAAAGCACACCCGGAGTGTCAACAGGGAATCATTGACATACTCAGCGGTAATGTCTTCACAAAGGATGTCAGCACAATCTTCCCGCCGATGGCGAAAATGTGTCCGCTTCCAGAGGATATGACCTTGTGAGAGAAACAATGCCAGAATCCAGTAGATACTGGACATACTTCGATGAAGCGTGGAAGAAAATCATCGAACGATTCTTTCCACAGTTCTTGGAGTTCTTTATTCCTGAACTCTATGCGGATGTCGATTTTTCAAAGCCGTTCACCTTCCTCGATAAGGAAATGGAACAACTTGCCCAACAGAGCTTCGGGGGATCGAAGTTCGTTGACAAGTTGGTGCAAGTCTTTCTGAAGGATGGCAGTGATCGGTGGATACTGGTTCACATTGAGGTTCAAGGGGATGAGGACAAAGCGTTTTCTCTACGGATGTATCGCTATTTCTATCGAATCTTTGACCGACACGGTAAGCCTGTCGTGAGTATCGCAATCTTGGCAAGTTTTGAGAGCGAAGTTGCAACAGGGACGTTTGAACTGAAGGAATATGGCAGCGGTGTCGAGTTTCAGTACCTGACGTTCAAACTGATGCGTTATGAACGAGAAGATCTGGAGAACGACGCGAATCCGATCGCCTTGGTGATTTTAGCGGCTCAAGACAGGGAGAGGTTGCGGCGAAGCAGAGACCGGTTCAATGCCAAATGGTATTTGATTCGGAAATTGTATGAGCGTGGATATAGCCGAGAGGAAATCATCGGTTTGTTTGAATTTATCGATTGGGTACTCCAACTCAGCGATGAGGAGGAAGGCCAGCTGTGGGAAGAGGTTAAAACTTTACAGGAGGAAAACAAGATGCCATACATCACAAGCGTTGAGCGAATTGGTATGAGAAAGGGTAGGGAGCAAGGTTTACAACAAGGTTTACAACAAGGTTTACAACAAGGTTTGCAACAAGGTTTGCAAAGTAGTGTACTGGAAACATTGGACGTACGATTCGGAATAGTTCCCGCTTCCATTTCCGATGACGTTGGTCAAATCCAAGACCCAGATCGGTTGCGCACTCTCCTGCGCCGGGCAATCCGAAGCGCATCACTCGAAGAATTCCAGCAAGCACTGAATGGAGATTGACATGAAACACAAGTTCACCATATACGTGTGGATAGTCACTTTGCTTTGCAGCTTTAACCACGTTTCCATAGCGCAAGAATGGCCCCAATGGCGAGGTCCCAATCGAGATGGTATCGTGACAGAATTTTCGATGCCAGAGATCTGGCCCGATGCCTTGAAGCTGAAATGGAAGGTCGAGGTCGGAACTGGACACGCATCACCTGTTGTTGCAGATGAAAAGATCTATCTTCACACCCGACAAGATAACCGAGAAATAGCCTCCTGCCTGAGTTTAGACACTGGAGAGCTACTGTGGCGCAAAGACTATCCCGCACCTTATAAGATGAATCCAGCGGCCAGAGGGCATGGAAAGGGCCCCAAGTCAACGCCAGTCTTGCACGAAGGTAAACTCTACACGCTTGGAATCAGCGGGATTCTGTCCTGCTTTGATGCTGAGACAGGAGACATCAAGTGGCAAAAGGAATTTTCAAATCAGTTCGAGAAAACTTCACCGACTTTCGGTACAGCGATGTCACCAATCGTTAGGGACACTTTTCTAATCGCGCACGTTGGAGGCCACGATAACGGCGCGTTAATCGCTTTCGATGCGGAGACAGGAGACATACGTTGGCGTTGGGATGGGGATGGTCCGGGGTACGCTTCACCGATTGCCGTTGAACTTCAGGGAACCATGCAGATTGTGACTCAAACGGAGAATTATTGCATTGGTGTTTCCGCAGACACAGGCGAACTGCTTTGGGAAATACCTTTCACAACGGCGTACGATCAGAACATCGTGACCCCATTGGTTTATCAACAGATGCTAATCTTCTCCGGCATGGAAAAAGGAACGATGGGCATCAAAGTCACCAAACGAGGAAGGGAATGGTCAACGGAACAGATCTGGCATAATCCGGATGTTTCGATGTACATGAATTCGCCAGTTCTCAGCGGCAATCTGTTATTTGGATTATCTCACAAACGTAGCGGACAGTTCTTTTGTCTTGATGCTCGCAACGGTTCTACCCTTTGGACGAGCGGTGGTCGTCAAGGCAAGAATGCCGCGATTCTTAGTGCCGGAGATATGTTGTTCCTGCTGACCAACGACGCCGAGTTAATCGTCGCAAAGCAAAGCGCAAAGGGGTTTGAACCGATCGCGCGGTATACTGTCGCCGATAGCCCGACGTGGGCGCATCCGGTGGTGCTGGACAAACACATCTTGGTTAAGGACGCTAAGATGGTTATCCTTTGGAGCATGGAATAGATTGGCAATTTGAGGATTGAAACGCCATCAGCTACTACGAATCATCGGGAGCTTTTGATGCCCATGCTAACGTTAAAAAGCGCGCTTCCAGAGTGGATTTTCTTCGATTGCTTTAATACGCTCATCGACGATTTTGACGACACAGGTGATGAATCCGGCCTGGGACCACTGTTCTATCTTCCAGTTGAGGCGGGATTTTACACAACAGAAACCGACTTCAAGCGGGACTATGATGAATGGCGGAAGCTTGAGTGGTCGGGCAATGGATGGGATGAAGTCGAACTTCCAAGCCGATTGAGAGCCGTCCTCATGAAGAGGGATGCGTCACGCGAGGATGAAATTGAAGCCCTTGTGGATGAAATGCTTGGATATTTTAAAAAAGGGTATCCAAAAACGCTGAGGTTGACGTCAGGGGTCTGTGAGATGCTTCGGGCTTGGCATGGCAAAGTTAAAATGGGCGTCGTTTCCAATTTTTTTCTCGCGGGAGCTCCTGAACATTTTCTCATGAAGTTTGGTTTATCAGGCTTTTTCGAGTTTATTTTAGACAGTGCAAAGTTCGGCTTCAAGAAACCTGACCCGAGGATCTACTTTGAGTCCCTTCGATCAGCAGGGCTTGCCGCCAACCGCGCAAAGACAGTACTATTCATTGGAGATAGTCTCATAAACGACGTATTAACACCCGCTAGACTGAACATGAGAGCGATTTATTTTGATCGTTCGGCGGATAGACCATCTGTCAAAAGCCCATCCCAAATACAGTTTATAACCCATTGGGACCAGTTCAGACCAGAAAGTTTCACAGCAGATTATCAATCATCTCATTAAAATAAGGAGCATATTCATGAGTCTATTTGAAGGACGCAAACGAACGAAGTGGAAAAACTTACGAAGTTTCTTGATTCTTGGAGTAATAACTACGTTATTTTTCAATGTCTTTGTCGCAACAGGAAATGCACAGAAAAAACGCGGTAAGCGTCAGTTCCTGAGCGTTGGTACTGCGCCGCCTGGTGGAGCGTTTTTCGTTGTCGGTGGTGCAATTGCTCAAGTTGTGGGCGAAAACGTGGGAGACCTGAACTGGAAAGTTTCCGCTGAAGCGACCAAAGGCACGCAAGAGAATATCCGGCGTCTTGTTCGAGGGGAGTTGGAATTCGCTCTTGCCAATGCCGCGATTTCTTATTTTGCCGTTCGCGGCGAAGGGGCTTGGGGGAAAGAGCATCCCGTCCGTGCTGTGATGACCCTCGCTCCCAATATTGCACTTTTTATTACCAAAAAATCTTCCAGCGTGAAAAAGATTGCAGACCTCAAGGGCAAGCGCGTCGTGGTTGGGCCCGCAGGTGCTGGTTTCGACTATTTTCTAGCACCGATCCTGAAGGCCCACGGCGTGACCTATCAAGATTTTACGCCGCTCCACAACACGCAAGCCGGGGCTGTTGATATGCTGGCGGATAATTCTGCGGTAGCAGCTTTCCTAGGTGGTGCGGTACCTACCGCGTCAATCACCCAAGCCTCCGCATCCCAAGACATTCTTTTCATTCCTTTCGACGACGAAGCAAAACAGAACCTGTTTGAAAATTACCCGTTTTTTAACGCTGCTACCATCCCTGCGAAAACCTATCGGGGCCAAGATGAGCCTTTCCACGGCATGAACGTTGGCGCAATGCACCTGATTACCTCTGCGAATCTGGATGAGGAAACGGTTTACCAATTCACTAAAATCCTCTACGAACACCGTGCGGAAGTTGTGAAAAAACACCCCGCAGGCAAGGCAATCAACCCCAAAAATATTGTGAAAGATACCGGCACACCGTTCCACCCCGGCGCGATTCGCTATTACAAGGAGATTGGGATTTGGCCATAAAACAAAGATAAGTACCAAGACGTAAATTTTGGTCTGTCATTCTGAGGCTTTGCGAAGAATCTCAGAGATTTTTCGCTGCACTCAAAATGACAGAAACTTATGTCCACCTACTTACAAGACGCAAGGCGAATTCTGAAGCCTGAATTCTTAGTTCTCAATGAACGCTATTTTACATCTCAAACGCATTATTTTTAAGCTTCTCGCCGCGATTCTTTGTCTGTTCATCTTGGGTGAAGTCAACTCTCCCCTGCTTTCTCCCCAATCTCGATTGGCGATCTTCGCCATGTTGGGACTGACGTTGGTCTTTCTCAAATACCCCGTGCACCGCAGGCTTGAAGATCTGGTTTTCTTCAAGATTTTGGATTTTGCTTGCATCATCGCTGTGGTGTATTGCTTTGGTTATATCTTGATTCAAACGGAGCCCATATTTAAAAGGTTCTGGATTGACGGGCAATCGCTTGGAAATCGGGCGGGCATGGAAGGTCCTAAGGATTACATCATAGGGTTGCTGGGGCTGTTCCTAGTTTTGGAAGGAGCACGCCGCGCTATCGGCACCACGTTGCCACTCCTCGCATTGGCATTTTTACTCTATGCGGCTTTCGGACAATCGATGCCAGATTGGCTGTTTCCTCACCGGGGCTACCCTTGGCAACGCATTGTCAGCCAAACCTTTCTGCATAGCCAAGGGGTTTTCGGCATTGCCTTAAAGGTGATGCTCACCTATGTGTTTCTATTTGTTCTGTTTGGAACATTGCTGGAAAAAACCGGAGCAACAGGCTATATCATCAACTTCGCGAGACGTCTGTTTCGCTCAAGCGTAGGTGGACCCGCCAAGGTCGCTGTCATCAGCAGTGGAATGATGGGGTCGCTGTCGGGTAGTGCCGTCGCCAATACCGCGACCACCGGCACCTTCACCATCCCCATGATGAAAAGCTCCGGGTTCAAACCGAGCATCGCCGGAGGCATTGAGGCAGCAGCAAGTTCAGGGGGCGCATTAGTCCCACCTATCATGGGCGCAGGCGCCTACATGATGCTCGAAATCGTCGAGCCAGCGGTCACTTATTTGGAGATCGTCAAAGCTGCGTTAATCCCCGCAGTTCTTTACTACATGGCACTTCTCCTGATTGTCCATTTTTATGCGGGGCGAATCGGTGCAGAAGTGACGTCGGCAGCGAAAGAACAAGCTACTGAGGTGCTGCCGAAGTTTCAAGGGGTCATCTTTTTCACCGCATTTATCACACTCATTCTGTTTTTAGTTCTCGGTTACACCCCCTTTCGAGCCGTCAGCTTGAGTTTGCTTTTGATTCTGATTGTCAGCGCCTTTAGCAAACAAACCCGAGTGAGCGTTCGGGGCGTTTTCGAGGCGATGGAAAAGGCGGCTGATAGCGGCGTTTCGCTAATTGCAGCGGCGTCCTGCGTGGGACTCATCCTCGGCGTGGTCACGCTGACTGGCATCGGTACGAAATTACCGGGAGCCCTTTTACCGCTGGCTCAGAACAATATAATCTTCGCACTTTTGCTCTTGATGGTTTCAACAATTATCCTTGGGATGGGATTACCCTCATCGGTATGTTACCTGCTCATGGCAACTTTAGTTGGACCTGTTCTGGGTGATTTGGGCGTCGTGCCCCTTGCCGCCCATCTTTTCATCTTCTATTTCGGCATGATGTCAATGGTGACACCACCCGTGGCTTTGGCAGCTTATACGGCGGGAGCCATTGCGGGGGCTGGCATCATGCAAACGGGATTCGCCGCCTTTCGCTTCGCGCTGGTGGGGTTTGCCCTGCCTTACGCCTTCGTTTTGAAACCAGAATTATTGTTCTTGTCTCCCGCTGGGGGTGCGGCTGGCTTTTTTCCTGTTGCCGTAAATGCCCTTATCACCGCTTTTGCGACTGTTCCATTAGCTGCTAGCGTTGCGGGCTACCTTTTCACGCCGCTTGATTTTTGGAAACGGGCGGTATTACTTGCAGCCGCCATAGTCCTCTTTCTCACGCGCTTTGGTTGGCTGCAATTGTTGGGGTTTATTATCGTCTTAGTCATCGGTTTTCTCAATTGGCGTTCAAGGATTTCAGAACCAAATTATGGGAAGGCATGATCAGGGGTTCAACGAAAGAAGGTTAAGTCAATAGGGCTTGCAACTGCTGTTGGCGCAACGCTCGTGGCATATTGTTTAGAACACGGAATCGAGCCGCACTGGGACACAAGTAATCCTGTATCTGAACACCTCGCAAAAAAGTTGGGATACATCCCTGACACCACTTATGAGTGGTTGGAATTAGATCAATAGGTCTAAAAACCTTGTGGTCGTAAGGAGTGCAAAATGAAAGAGAGCTTCTCGCAGTGGATACTCTATTTGGCACTTGTCCTTCTATATCTGCTTCACAATGACTTGTGGTTCTGGAACGCCTCGCAATTGGTGCTGGGATTACCCATTGGATTGCTCTATCACATTAGCTTTTGCGTGGTGGCGTCGATAGTTATGATACTTCTGGTAAATTATGCGTGGCCCCGCCATCTCAAAACTGAAGATCCGGTGGAATCTGAATGATAACCATTGTCGTTATTTTTACGTACCTCGCACTGGTGCTGATTGTCGGCACGCTAAGCCATAAACTCTTCCGCGGCACGGGCGAAGATTACTTCGTTGCCAGTCGAACCATTGGGCCGTTTGTGCTGTTGATGTCCCTTTTTGGCACACACATGACCGCCTTTTCGATACTTGGTGCTTCCGGCGAAGCATACCACAGGGGTATTGGTGTTTTCGGATTGATGGCTTCCTCATCGGCGTTGGTTGTCCCATGTATCTTCTTTTTTATTGGCACGCGATTATGGGCGTTGGGAAAACAACATGGATACTTCACGCAGGTACAATACTTCCGAGAACGTTGGAACTCCAATAGTTTAGGTCTTCTGCTTTTTATTATCCTCGTTGCACTTGTCATTCCTTATCTCCTCATTGGTGTGATGGGCGGCGGAATCACCTTGAACCAAATCACAAAAGGGCAAATTCCGACTTGGGTAGGTGGGTTACTGGTTTGCGTTGTGGTTTTGACGTATGTTTGCTACGGAGGTATGCGCGGCACGGCTTGGGCAAACACGTTTCAAACGCTCCTTTTCATGCTCCTTGGTGGGATGGCCTTTTTTGTCATTGTGAATAAGATGGGTGGATTCTCCAACGCCATCGCCCGAGTAGATAAAGACCTGTTGATGTATGGCGATCATGTCAAGCCGCTGGAACTGCTGACATATACCTGCATTCCGCTTTCGGTTGGGATGTTTCCGCATATATTTTCGCACTGGCTTACTGCTAGAAGTGCCGGAACATTTCGTTACCCCGTCATGTTTTACCCGATCTGTATCGTCATCGTATGGGTTCCGAGCGTATTACTTGGAATTTTTGGGACGGTCGATTTCCCCGATCTGAAAGGGCCACAAGCCAACTCAGTTTTGGTGATGATGATTGAGCATTACGCTCCCGGGGCTCTGGCTGGGCTTTTAGCGGCGGGCGTCTTCGCGGCAATCATGTCCTCGCTAGACTCCCAATCGCTCGCGCTTGGAAGCATGTTTACCCACGATATTGTCCGTCACTACCGATTCCATGATCAGATGAGCGAAAAACAGCAAATATTGGTGGGGCGACTTTTTGTCGTTGCAATTCTCGCGATTACTTACCTACTCTCCCTTGTTGCCAATCGAAGCATCTTCAAGCTCGCCGTCTGGTCTTTTACGGGTTTCTCATCGCTCTTTCCGATTGTCGTTGCCGCACTCTTTTGGAAGCGGAGCACCAAGTACGGAGCTTTTGCTTCCATGATTAGCGTCATTGTTTTGTGGCTGTATTTCTTTGTTCGGGGTTGGCAGACACCCGGTTACACGGTAGGGAACACCGGAATCATGCCGGTGGTCGTGATTCTCGCCGTCTCTGCTGTTGCGATAATCATCGTTTCTCTTGTGACCAAACCACCAGATCAAGTTACCATTAATAAGTTCTTCCCGACAGGTGGTACTGAAGATTGAAGCCATATTCAGTATTCAGAGATTGCCATGCATCTTGAATCTTGTATTTTGTATCTTGCATCCTGTATCCTACATCTTTCCGATTAGCTCATTTCTTATCGCAACACCAATCTTTCTAATCCCATGAAAATCGCCTATATCGCCGCAGGGGCAGCAGGAATGTACTGTGGCACCTGCATCCATGACAATACTCTCGCCGCCGCGTTGCAAAGGAAGGGACACGATGTTGCCCTCATCCCGACCTATACACCTATCCGTACCGACGAAACTGATGTGAGTATTCATCACGTTTTTTACGGCGGAATAAATGTATATCTTGAGCAGAAATTGGCACTATTCCGCCATACGCCGTGGATTATTGATGAGCTATTCAATAGCCCCGCGCTGTTGAAATGGCTCTCCCGATTTAGTACATCGACCAGTGCTAAAGACTTAGGCGCGCTTACCATTTCCGTGCTACAGGGAGAGGAAGGACGGCAGAAAAAGGAGTTGGCAAAATTGATCAAATGGCTGAAAACTTCGTATCAACCCGATATTGTCCAACTCACCAACTCCATGTTTGTTGGATTTGCTAGAGAGATGAAAAGAGCGTTGGGCGTTCCAGTCCTTTGTGCGCTTCAGGGGGAAGACATCTTTTTGGAAAGTCTGGTTGAACCGTACAAATCCGAAGCACCGAAACTGCTACGAGAGCGGGCTGTGGACGTGGATGGATTCATCGCCCCCTGTCAATACTACGCTGACTTCATGAGGTCATATTTAGATGTTCCCATCGATCGAATTCATGTCGTCAGGCTTGGCTTAAATCTTCAAGAACACGGCGAGAATCACAACAGCCTCAGCGAATTACCTTTTGTCGTCGGGTATCTGGCACGTATCTGTCCAGAGAAGGGACTTCATCTACTGGTCGATGCGTTTTACCAGTTGACGGAAAGGGTCGGATCTGATAAAATTCGACTCAAAGTCGCTGGCTACCTCGGCAAAGGAGACCAGCCCTATTTTGAGGAAATTACGAAGCAGATCGATGCGTGGGGGCTGACGGATGCCTTTGAATACTGGGGTGAAGTCGATCGCGAGCAAAAAATCCAATTTCTCAACAGTCTGCATGTGCTATCTGTACCGACAACCTACAAAGAACCGAAAGGACTTTTCGTATTGGAAGCACTCGCCAACGGCGTTCCCGTGGTTCAGCCGCGACACGGTAGCTTTCCTGAGTTGATTGAGGCGACAGGCGGCGGCATATTGGTCGATGCAGAATCTCCCGATGCTGTTGCGCAAGGCATCTTTGAGTTAATGAATAACCCAAATAAACGAGCGACATTAGCTCGGCAAGGGAAGGACGCGGTACACCAAGCGTTTAGCGATGACGTGATGGCAGAGGAGACTTTGGCGGTATATCGGAAATATGTGAAAGGTGATACGTAGAGATAGTCCTATCGTTCCATTTTTTCGCCGACGTGAATTACAGAATTGGTGCTGAATCGTTTGGTAGAGTGAGCAATGCCACTCAGTATGAGGTAGCAGCATGGCGCGGAGAGGACGATGGCGCACCAAGCGAACAGTCTATGAAGAGACATCGCGGCGGATGTTGCGTGATGCTCTATTTTTACTTCGACATAGGCGTTGGCATAGCGCGGTTTATTTGGCGGGTTACACTGTAGAGTGCCGGTTGAAGGCAGCAGTCTGCCAGTTCCTGAATCAAAAAACACTACCATCTGAATTCCAGACTCACAATTTATGGGCCTTGATAGTCGGTGCCGGGCTGGAGCAAAATATGGAATCTGATCCACAAATCGGAACTTATTTTGACTATATTGAATCCCTATGGGATGTTGAAATTCGCTATGCGGGGAAAACCTATGGACGTAACGAAGCGGAGAAGTTCTTAGACGCTGTCGGGAGGTTCGTCAGATGGCTGAACACCATTTTTTCGCAGAGGATGTAAGGCACGTCATCGAAGAAGGGTTACGTGCCCGAATGAAGAAGAAACGTAACATCAAAATGGCAATTACTTCAAACGAACTGGATGGTCGCCTTCGTATCTTGGTGATTAGTGATTGCTTCCACCGCAAGAATTTCTTTGATCGGATTGACCTGATTTCTAAGCTTCTCAAAGAGGCTGGCTTAACCTCGAAACAGCGGTTGCAGGTTGGTCCGATTGTTCCTCTCACGGAACACGAAGCAGAAAAGATGGGCGCACTCAGTGAAGTGATACCATCAACCCCAAGTAAGAAAAAGGAATAAGGAGGATTTTTATATGCGAATGACTTGGCTAACCTTTGCGTTAATGACCGTTGTATCGTGGGGACTTTACGGCGTTTTTCTTCATACAGGCCAGGTATCTATGAGCGATCCAATCCATGGGCGTTACAAGGCTTTCTTCTTTGTCGGAATAGCCTATCTACTGACGGCGGTCCTTGGGTCGGCGATCATGTTGATTGTCAACGGTGCGACATGGAGCTTTCAGGTAAAG
>JADFGN010000224.1 GCA_022567695.1 Candidatus Poribacteria bacterium
CTGTTCAGAGTTCCTCAAACCGCACATAGGTCTTGACTTGCGCGATGTGCTGTACCCAAGTGAGGAAGGTGCCAGCGAGGCCGCACAACAACTAGCGCAAACTGCTATTGCTCAGCCAGCCCTCTTTGTCGTTGCGTATGCCTTGGCGAAGTTATGGATGGAGTGGGGCGTGCTGCCCCAAGCAATGATTGGTCACAGCATTGGCGAATATGTGGCTGCGTGCTTGGCAGATGTTTTCTCGCTAGAAGATGCCTTAGCGCTGGTAGCGAGACGTGGAAAGCTGATGCAACAATTGCCTCGTGGTGCAATGCTTGCCGTTGCACTTCCGGAGCATGAAGTCCGTCACTTTATATCTGAACCAATCTCGCTGGCCGCAATCAATGCACCTTCCCGTTGTGTGGTTTCAGGTCCCACGAGGGCTGTGGATAAATTGGAAAGGCGGTTCGCAAAAAAGGGTGTCGGTTGTCGTCGTCTGCATACCTCGCATGCCTTCCATTCGGAGATGGTCGCACCAATTTTGCAGAAATTTACCGAAGCGGTTAAAGAGGTCAACTTGACGCCGCCACAAATCCCTTACATGTCTAATGTCACCGGCACCTGGATTACCGCAGCGGAAGCGACGGACGCAGGGTATTGGGCAAGACATTTACGCCAAACAGTGCGGTTTGCGGATGGCATTGGTGAATTGTTGAAAGAGCCGGAACGCATCTTGTTAGAGGTTGGCCCTGGACGGACGTTGAATACATTGGTGAGACAGCACCCCAACCGGGGAGTCGAGCGAGTTGTGTTAGCTTCCCTAAGCCATCCGCGTGAGCGACAGCCCGATGTTTCGTTTTTGCTGAACACATTGGGCAAACTCTGGCTGGCGGGTATGCAGGTAGATTGGGAGGGGTTTTATTCACATGAGCGGCGTTATCGTGTCCCTTTACCCACATATCCCTTTGAACGTCAACGATATTGGTTAGAACAACCTTTCGCGACCCACCGAACGCCCGAAATGCATGAAGAAGAAGAAGAGGAGGGGGAAAAACAACAATCTTTACCGATTAAAAAACCGGACATCGCAGACTGGTTCTACATTCCAACGTGGAAACGCTCGATTGTTCCAGCTAGCCCACCAAAGAGTAAACGGGAAACATCGTGCTGGTTGATGTTTATCGATGCACACGGCTTGGGAGAACAACTGGCGAAACGATTGGAACAGGAGGACGAGGAGGTAATTACGGTGAAGATTGGGGCGGAGTTTAAGAAATTGAGCCACTGCGCATTTACCCTCCATCCGCGACAAAGTCATGACTACGAATCCCTGCTCAACGAACTCCGTGCATTGGATAAACGACCCAAAAAGATTGTTCATTTCTGGAATGTCACACCAATTGATAACCCGGAATCAGGACTTGAATGGGTTGACAAAGCGCAAAATTTAGGATTTTACAGCCTGCTCTTTCTGGCACAGGCCCTTGGAAAAGGAAATTTCACCGATGAACTCCAAATCATGGTCGTGTCAAACAACATGCAGGAAGTGACCGGAGAAGAATTACTGTTCCCGGAGAAGGCGACCGTGCTCGGACCTGTTAGGGTCATTCCGAAAGAATACCAAAACATAAGCTGTCGCAGCATTGACCTTGTTATTCCCAAATCCGATTCCAAAATTGAAGGACAACTCATAGATGGGTTGCTGGCAGAGCTCAAAGCAGAATCCTCCGACGAGGTGATTGCTTACCGGGGAAATTACCGCATGGTGCAAACCTTTGAACCATGCCGATTCGATAGAATTGTCGAAGAAACTCCCCAACGATTAAGGGAAGGGGGAGTCTATTTGATTACAGGTGGACTCGGCGGAATTGGATTTGCCCTGGCAGAACATCTGGCGAAAACGCTGCAGGCTCGACTCATTTTGACGGGACGCTCCCCTTTCCCTGCCAGAGACGAGTGGGAAGGATGGCTGGCCGCTCACAATGAAGTCGATATCGTTAGTGCCAAGATACGGAAAGTGCAGGAGCTTGAGAAAATGAGTGCTGAGGTATTGGTGTTCAGCGCTGATGTTACCGATCTGGAGCAAATGCAGTCTGTCATAACTCAGTCATTGGAAGAATTTGGCGAGATTAACGGAGTTATCCACGCAGCCGGCATTCCTGGGGGTGGGATGATTCAACGAAAAGCGCGAGACGAAGCAGAACAAGTTATGGCGCCGAAAGTGGTGGGCACTCTAGTTCTCGACACACTCCTCAAAGACATGCGGCTGGATTTCTTTGTCGTGTGTTCATCACTGGCGTCCATTAAGGGGATATTTGGGCAAGTAGACTACGCCGCAGGAAATGCTTTCCTTGACGCTTTCGCCTACCACAAGTCTGCTAGAGATGGCACGTTCGCCGTATCGATTAACTGGGATACATGGAGTGAGGTTGGGATGGCTGTAGAGGCGGCTAGACATTTTAGTCTTTCAACAGATACCCAAGAACCCGAATCTCAAACCGTGATGCATCCCCTATTCGACCATTGTATCGTCGAAAGTTCAGTTCGGGAAATATATGTATCCAATTTTAGTGTGGACAAACACTGGGTGTTGTCCGAACACCGTTTTGCGGGGGATGCTGTGCTTCCCGGCACCGCGTATCTCGAAATGGCCAGAGCCACTTTTGAAAGTCATGCCAAAGCCGGAGCCATTGAAATTCGGGACGTCTATTTTCTGCGCCCGTTAACGGTGAGAGAAGGTGAAGAAAAAGAGGTGCGCACAATCCTGAAGAAGCAGGAAGATCACTTTGAATTCTCCATTATCAGCCAATCAGACGCCAGGGAAAACCAATGGCAGGAGCATGCGAAGGGAAGAATAGCTTCTATCGAAGCAGAATCACCAGAAAAATATAACATCAAAGAAATTGAAGCAAAATGTAATGCGCAGGAAATAACCATACCCAAGGGAGAGGAAGCACAAATTGAACGACTGACTTTAGGCGAAAGGTGGAACAACCTAAAAGAAGTGAAGTTCGGCACAGACCAGGGATTTGCTGCACTTGAATTGCCGGAAGCGTATGCGGCGGATACCGACGTATATAAGCTACATCCCGCACTATTGGATACAGCAACCGCTTTCCTCAGTATCAAAGTTCGGGAAGATGACACCGTTTACCTCCCATTTTTCTATAAAAGATTGAGGATTTACAGGTCTCTACCTCCGAAAGTGTTCAGCCACATCAGAGTTGTAGAAAATAACCTGTCACCGAAAGAAACCTTGAGATTCAATATTACAATTATGGATGATAGAGGCGTAGAGTTAGTTGAAATCGAAGACTATACACTGAGGAAGGTGGACTTGAATCGACTCACTCCTAACCTGTCTCTAAGTCCACGCGGAGAAAAATCTGAAACCGAGAACTTCTCTTTAGAAATATCTACTCCCGGCAATCTGGATACGCTTGTTTTTCAACCGTCCACACGTCAGAAGCCAGGACCCGGCGAGGTCGAAATCGAGGTTTACGCCACGGGACTTAACTTCAAGGATGTACTCTTAGCATTGGGTATGTTGCCGAGTGTGTCTGATGTTCGTCTAAAACTGGGGTTAGAGTGTGCAGGAAAGATTGTCGCGCTTGGAGAAGACGTTGCGGGTTTTGAAATCGGAGATGAAGTCATCGGGTTTGCCCCTTCCAGCTTTAGCCGATTCACAACAACTCCCGCCCTGATGGTTGCGCTCAAACCAGAGCATCTCAGTCTGGAGGAGGGGGCAACGATTCCGGCAGCGTTTATGACCGCCTACTATGCACTGATTACATTGGGCCGGCTGAGTCAAGGAGAACGTGTTCTCATCCATGCCGCCGCTGGCGGTGTGGGGATGGCCGCCGTGAAAATTGCTCAATGGATAGGTGCTGAAATCTTTGCCACAGCAGGCAAGCCGGAAAAACGGGCGTTTCTGCATTCTCTCGGAATCGAGCACGTCATGGATTCAAGGTCGCTCGCTTTTGCCGATGAAGTCATGGAGTATACAAATGGGCGAGGTGTAGATGTTGTTTTGAATTCGTTAGCGGGAGAATTCATACCCAAGGGGCTTTCGGTTTTGGCACCCTACGGACGCTTTTTAGAAATCGGTGTTCGAGATATTTACAGTAACAGCAAGTTAGGTATGCGAGCGTTTGCAAAAGGCATCTCGTTCTTTGCGATAATAGTAAGTCCAGACATCCCGAACTACAGTTCAATATGGCGTGAAGTCGTTGAACACGTTAAAGATGGGCATTTTGGTCCGTTGCCGCATCGGGAGTTTCCAATCACAAGGGTGACCGATGCCTTTGAATACATGGCGGACGCCAAACATATCGGCAAAATCGTTGTGACGCAACAGGATCAAGCACTCATGAAAACGCTTGTCGTGCCCCAAGAAGGAACGATGACAGCTGGGGTTGAGAAAGGGAATACCATTACCACACCTTTTTCTGTTGGTTCTGATAGGCATCAAATAACAGCCGAATCGATAAACGTCGCTCAAAGTAACTTTCTCAAGAATGGGCTACTTTCTTCGGAAGGTATAGATGTATTCAACCGCATTCTGGGAAACACAATTCCTCAAGTTGTGGTGTCAACACAAGAACTCATGAACCGCGTTGAACCGGTTAACGCGCTCACAGAAGGAAGCTTCCAGGAAGGATTCCCGGAAATTAACCTTTCCAGACCAATGCATCCGCGACCAGAAGTCAGCACAACATATGTAGCTCCCAGAAATGAGACGGAGGAGATACTCGCTGACATTTGGCAGCGGGTACTTGGTATTGAGCAGATAGGTATCCATGACAGCTTCCTTGAGTTGGGTGGAGACTCTTTACTCGCCGTGCAACTCAATACGCGATTGCGTGAACACTTTCCAATCGATTTTTCAGTTCACAACTTTTTTGATAAACCGACGATAGCCGACATGGCGGAGTTCATCCACACAACCGACCAAACATCGAGTGGGGATATTGAAAAAATTAAGGAAAAGTTAGAGATGATAGAGCAACTCTCAGACGACGAAGTTAAAAGACTTCTGGCTGAAATGAAGAGTTAACAGAGGAACGCAATGACCTATGACAAACAAGCAATAGCAGAACGTATCAGAGATCTTTCACCAGAGAAAAGTGAACTGCTTGATAAATTACTCAAAGAGGAGGAAGGCGAATACTTGGCAAGCCTTCTTCGCCAAGAGACAGATTCCGACGAATGGTCGCCCCTAGTTGCTATTCAATCTGCCGGTCTGAAGCCTCCTTTCTTTTGTGTTTCCCCTGTTTTTGGAACTGTCTTTCTCTATTACGATTTAGCATATCACTTAGGGAAGGACCAACCGTTTTACGGTTTGCAACCGTTTGGCGTTGATAGAGCCCATTTGCCCGACTCTCGAATCGAGGATATGGCTGCTCGCTACGTTGATGCGCTGCGTTCTCTACAGCCAGAAGGCCCCTACTTTCTAGGCGGGTATTCTTTTGGGGGAGTTGTCGCTTTTGAAATGGCCCAACAGCTTCAAAACAAGGGCCATCAAGTGGCTCTTCTTGCTTTAATTGACACCTGGGTACCAATCGCCGTCAGTAAACCCTCTCTCCTGGACACATTGAAATTTCTTGCTACCTCAACTGTAGGAATATGGCCGTATGTGTGCAACTACCTTTCTTTGGTAGCCTCTTCGAGTTTGCCTCAAGGCAACCATATCACTGAAAAATTCCCGATATTGAAAGCTGTTTTCCCGCGATTCTACATAAATAGGCTACTGGATGCTATTGTGAGGAAGCTCGGAATGGCCAAGATTCTATTCTCTGAATCTGGGCTGATGATGTTTAATCAACCGGCAATTCGCCCAATGCTTCGCGTATTAAAGGCGAGCATTCAGGCTGTTCGCAACTATACGCCTCGGACCTATTCGGGGCCAATAACATGCTTTCAAACTGGCGGGACTTATACGAAAGGCGATCAACACGCAACAATAGGATGGAGTAAGCTTACTACAGGAGGTATAGATATTCACAGTGTTCCGGGTGATCACCTCGCTGTGATGAGAAAACCCCATGTTCAAGTTCTTGCGGAAAAGTTGAGGGCATGTCTTGATAAGTCACTATGCAGAATCCAGAAAGATAAGATATGCCAACCTGCTATTGAGAATAAGGAGACAAAAGGATTGGAAAGAAGGAAAAAGAGCAGAGATCTCGATTCGCAGACCCAGGCTTTGTTGCAAAAAATAGCGAAAGAGGAGGCGTTTCCTTTAGAAACCCTAACGCCCATGCAGGCACGTAAAGCTGAAGAGGGTATGCGGGCGTTTGCCGGAGAACTGCAACCGATTGCAAATGTTGAAGATAAGACCATACTGCATTCCGCCGGAGAGATTCCGGTGCGCATTTACACGCCAGAGGGATGTGGCCCCTTTCCTATACTCGTTTATCTCCACGGCGGCGGGTGGGTCGTTGGCAACCTGGATATTTACAACGATGTTTGTAGATCTCTCGCAAATGGGGCAGGTTGTATCGTGGTTTCTGTTGACTACCGACTCGCTCCAGAGCACAAATTTCCCGCAGCTGTTGAAGACGCCTATACTGCCACCCAATGGGTCGCAAACAACGCCAGTTGTATTGGCGGCGACCCAACGCGTATAACTGTCGGCGGCGATAGTGCTGGAGGCAACTTAGCCGCAGTCGTCTCGATTATCGCGCATGAGCGAGGTGGTCCGCCTCTCGTATATCAGTTACTCATATATCCTGCAACTAATCTTTCTTCCTTTGACACAAATTCATACCACGATTATGCAGAAGGGTATTTTTTGACGAAAGCTTCGATGCAATGGTTCCGAAATCATTATCTGAAAAACGACGATGACAGGCGAAATCCATACGCATCTCCGCTGCTTTCTAAGGATCTGAGCGGCTTGCCACCGGCGTTTGTAATAACAGCGGGGTTTGATGTGCTGAAGGACGAGGGAGAGGCTTACGCGAACAGATTGAAACAAGCTGGTGTTTCAGTGAGGAACGTATGTTATAATGACACCATCCACGGCTTCTTCTTCATGGCTGGGGTATTAGATAAAGCCAGAACTGCTAGAGGTGAAGCCACTGCTGCGTTGCGTGTAGCTTTTGCGAAGTAAACATCCGCCTTGACATGTTGACTGCTAGATCTGATGTAAAGAATGGAGGAAAATCATGATTACCATTCCCGGCTACAAAGTGACAGGAACAATTTATGAAGGGGCAAAATCAATCGTTTATCGAGGCCATCGGGAAAAGGATAATCTACCTGTTGTGGTTAAAATTCAAAAATCGGATTATCCGTCTCCAAAAAATATCGCAAAGTTCAGGCGGGAATACCACATCGGGAAGATGTTGGATTTTAATGGGGTCATCAAATATTATCGCATGGAAAAATATAAAACTGACCATGCGTTGATTCTTGAGGATTTTGGAGGAGTTGCTCTCGAGGAAGTAATTCCATCTTCAGGTATGAATGTCTCAACCTTCCTGTGGGTGGCTATCCAACTCGCACAAGCATTGGATGAAGTTCATAAAAAGCAGATTATCCATAAAGATATAAAGCCACGGAATATCGTCATCAACACAGAAACCAAGGTTGCTAAACTGATTGACTTCGGTATTTCATCCCAACTAAGTCAAGAAAATCAGACGGTGTTAGACCCCAATATGTTAGAAGGGACGCTAGCTTACATGTCCCCCGAACAGACTGGCAGGATGAACCGGAAAGCCGACTATCGTTCAGACTTTTATTCCCTGGGCGTTACATTCTATCAGATGTTGACAAGTCAGGTGCCCTTTCAATCCACAGACCCCATGGAATTGGTTCACTGCCATATCGCGGTTCCCCCGCCCGCCCTCACCGAATTGAATCCAGAGATCCCAAAAGCGATCTCTGACGTGGTGATGAAACTCTTATCTAAAACTGCTGAAGATAGGTATCAGAGTGTTTATGGCTTAATAGTAGACCTTGAGACCTGTTTATCTCAGTTTGCATCCAGCGGGAAGATTGAAGACTTCGTCCCTGGGAAGTCTGATGTCTCGTCGAAATTTCAAATCCCGCAAAAGCTGTATGGTAGGGGACAAGAGATTGAAATGTTGTTAGCTGCGTTTGATCGCGTCAGTCAGGGGACAAAGGAGATGATGTTCGTGTCGGGGTACTCGGGGATCGGCAAATCGGCACTGGTAAATGAAATTCATAAACCCATTGTGCGGCAGCGAGGGTACTTTATCTCTGGCAAAATCGATCAATTTCAGCGGAATATTCCATATGCGTCGTTTATTCAGGCGTTTCAAAATCTGATTCGACAACTTCTAACCGAAAATGAAACCCAAATCGCTGCCTGGAACGAAAAGCTGCGCTTTGCCTTAGGACCCAACGGGCAGATTATCATTGATGTTATCCCGGAAGTGGAACTGATTATCGGTAAACAGCCCCCTGTACCGGAGCTTCCTACCGCCGAAGCCCAAAACCGTTTCAACCTTGTCTTTCAGAACTTTGTCCGCACATTCACTCAAAAAGAGCACCCGCTTGCAATTTTCCTCGATGATTTACAGTGGGCGGATTCCCCATCCCTTAGCTTGATTGAATTGCTGATGTCAGACTCGAGTACACAACATCTGTTCCTAATTGGCGCGTAT
Organism: Candidatus Poribacteria bacterium; assembly: GCA_022567695.1. Taxonomy (GTDB): domain Bacteria; phylum Poribacteria; class WGA-4E; order WGA-4E; family PCPOR2b; genus JADFGN01. The sequence continues at coordinate 8,610 of JADFGN010000224.1, forward strand.
CGGGACAATGAAGTCACGCCAGCTCATCCGTTGATGCTGACAATCGATGAAATGAAAAAGAAGGAAACGGTGATTAGTGAAATTAACCTCCGACCTTTAGATATGGAAAGTCTGAATCAGTTGACTGCCGATACGTTGAATTGTGAAGTCAAAAGATCAGAACCGTTGGCGGAACTGGTGATGGGCAAAACAGGCGGCAATCCATTTTTTGCAACTCAGTTTCTGAGATCTATTTACGACGAAGGATTGTTAATATTTGACGCAGCTAGAGATGGCTGGCAGTGGGAGTTTGCAAAGATTCAAGAGGTGGGGATTACCGATAATGTGGTTGAGTTGATGGCAGGCAAAATTCAGAAACTTCAAGCGAATACGCAGCAGATCTTGCAATTGGCGGCCTGTATCGGCAATCAATTCGATTTACAGACATTAGCCATCGTTCATGAAAAATCACAATTAGAAACGGCAAGGCACCTCTGGGAAGCAGCTCAAGAAGGTCTGATTTTTCCCATCGGTGATGCTTACAAGTTTATTCAAGAAGATATCGTCGAACATGTTGAATCGACAGTGTCCTACAAGTTTCTCCATGATCGCGTTCAGCAAGCAGCGTATTCCCTGATTTCAGAAAATCATAAACAGGAAATTCACCTGAAAATTGGTAAGCTCCTTTTGGCAAACACCCCTTCGGATGAACTAGAGGAGCATATTTTTGAACTCGTGGAGCAGTTAAATCGTGGCTTGAAACTGATAACAGATCCGGTAGAACAAAAGCAGTTTTTGAAATTGAACTTCACAGCAGCGAAACGTGCGAGGAAATCAAACGCCTATGAGTCAGCTTTGAACTATTGTATCATCGCGACAGACCTGCTTCCGGAAGATTGCTGGGAATCCCAACACGATCTCACATTCGACCTATATCGCTTGCGGGCAGAATGTGAATTCCTGTGCGCACATTATGATTGTGCGGATGATATTTTTGGCACCCTTCTGAATTGGGCACAATCAGCGGTCAGTCGGGCCGATGTTTATATGATGAGGTTCATGCAGTATAACGACATTGGGAAATGGGTAGAGGGCATCGAAGTGGGAATCGAAGCCTTAAAATTATTTGACGTCCACATATCCCTGGATGGCCTGCCGTCGGCAATTGAAAAGGAAGTGGAGGAGATCGGGAAAAATATGGGGGATAGAAAAATAGCCGATCTGATTCACTCGCCCGACCTGACGGACCCTAAGATACGCACCCAGACGCGACTCTTCATGGAAGTATCAACTGCTGCCTTTTGCTGTGGCGATGCGAAGTTGTACATGCTGGCCGTTGTGAAGGCGGTAAACCTTTCTCTGAAATACGGGCATGAAGGATTGTCAGCCTACGCCTATGGTCTGTACGGTATGCTTGTCGGATCGGGAATGGGCGATTTCAAATCCGGACTTGAATTTGCCCAACTGGGTCTGGATTTGGTGGAAAAATTCGACGCTCAAGATCTGAGATGTCGAGCAGAATATTTATACAGCATATGCAATTACTGGCGCAACCACCTGAAAACTAGCCTGCCCTACAAAAGAGCTGCCTTCCGTGCGGGGCTCGAAACCGGCGATTTGGGTTGGGCCGGCTACGCCTACAATAATGTGATTATGACCCGATTTGCGATGGGGGACGAACTGGATAGCGTCCTTGAGGAACAGCGGAAAGTCTACGGTTTCGGGCAGCAGACGCAGAATCCGTACGTCTTGAACAGCAACATATCCTACCGCCAGATTATCCACAATCTAAAGGGGCAGACAAAAGGAAAGTTCTCCCTCAATGATGACGATTTTGATGAAGCGGAGCGTCTGAAAGCATGGCGGGAGGACAACGTCGCTGGCGCTCTTGGTCTATTTTGGTACCATCTGGCCAAAATGCAGGTGAACTTCCTCTATGGCAATTACGCCGTAGCGTGCAAAATGGGCGCGGAAGCGGAAAAATACATCGCCACCAGCTTCGGATTTGTGCCCGTCGGTGAACACGGCTTTTACTATCCGTTGTCCATTTTGAATCACTATGATTCCGCCGAACCGGATGAACATAAAACACTGCTTGACATTTTTGAACGGTGCCGGAATCAGATGAAGATTTGGGCGGACAATTGCCCGGAAACCTATCTGCACAAACATTACCTTGTCGAAGCCGAGTTTGCCCGCATTCACGGCAAAAACGAAGAAGCGATGTTGCTTTACAAAAAGGCGATTACCTCAGCGCGTGAAAACGGATTCACCCAGAATGAAGCCATCGCCAATGAACTTGCCGCCAGATTTTACATGGGGTGGGGATTTGAAGAAATCGGCCAGACCTCTATGATGGAGGCGCGCTATGGGTATCTCCGAGGGGGAGCAACG
>JADFGN010000225.1 GCA_022567695.1 Candidatus Poribacteria bacterium
CTCTCAATTCTCTTTTAGTCATTTGCTCTTGACTTCTTTAGGTAATAGAATGTCCTTGTATAATATGTGTCAGATAGAATTCCTACGAATAGAGGGCGAAAATCCCAAAATGTGTAGGGTAGCGGACGTTTTGTGTTTACAGATTTTTGCAATCGTGCTATAATGTTTGCCAAATCGAATTAAGTTTCTTTTCTGAGAAAGGCAACCACGAAGGAACGTGGGTGCAAAGCCTTGACTCACAAGGCGAGTTAAACGTGAGAGTCCGGCTACCGTCTTTCACAGGAAAACGATGAACCAATCACGTCGGTAGCAGGTCGTTGTTCCTGCATCACATTAAGCTAAGGAGTATAAAACAATGGACCCTTTCATCGGTCAAATCATAATGTTTGGTGGTAACTTTGCACCCCGTGGGTGGGCACTCTGCAACGGTCAGTTGCTGAGCATCGCCTCAAACTCGGCACTTTTTGCGATTCTCGGCACCACGTACGGCGGCGACGGCAGAACTACCTTTGGCCTGCCGGATATGCGTGGGCGCGTCTCGGTACACCCGGGCACCGGACCCGGATTGAGCCCCCGCAGGCTGGGCGAAAAGGGTGGTACGGAAACCGTGACGCTGAACACGAATCAAATACCGGCGCATAACCACAGCGCCACAGTCAACAACACAGTCAACACTACAGTCAACGCCGTTTCGACTCCCGGCAACTCCCCTTCGCCCGGGGGCAATGTATGGGCGCTGTCATCTGACACCGATATTCGGACGTACAGCACCTCCGCCAATAATGCGACGATGCGGGGGGATGCGGTTGATGTTTCGGTTTCTAGCACCGCTACAATTGGCAACACGGGTGGTAATGGGGCGCACAACAACATGCAGCCGTTTTTGGGCATTCACTATATTATCGCCCTTGCAGGGATATTCCCGGCAAGAAATTAATGCCCGTCTCCCGTGGGGATTAAGGGGCCGACAGATAAGCACCGTGAGGCGCGACATGTTTATAGACATGTCGCTGTTCAGCAGATCGCCGGTCGAGTCGCCGAAGGCGTATCGAGACCACGCGGATTATCGTTCGTTTGGTTTCGACATGTGCCTTCGGGGCGACTCAACTGAGTCACTTCAACTGAGGTGCTGAACGGTTAGAAGGTATTGCCTTCCTTACGATCACCGGGATTTTGGCGTATCGGGGAATATGTCGGAATTCTTTCCACATATCAAACCCCTCGCTGGAGTTGTCGCCAAGTGGATTTCAAGTGTTGAATGGTATGTGTGGCACCGAGAGTGTCGGAATTCTTCACACTTTTCCAATTCCGCTCCAGATCAGTCTTCAAGCAGGTTTCAAGCATTTAGGCTTATGTAAGGGTGTCGGAATTCTTTACACTTTCGGGTTCAGAAATTCGCCCTAATTTTTGAGAACCCGCGCCAAATCCCACTTTCTCCAATTGGCATATTTTTTGCCCTTAATACTCGGCTTTGACAGATTTACGGATTAAAATGGATCTCGGTGTCTGTTCCCACCTTGCGGCGCCGAAAATAAAGTCTGCGGACAACTCCAACCTATCGAAAGGAGATGCAAAAGTGTTAACATGTAAAGCGGGCATTGCACTGGCAACGCTCGCGATAACCAGCTTGTGTTTTACTTTATTGCAACCAGAGGTATCTTCCGCTGCTGTGATAACATTCACCGACCCAGCATCATTCCAGGCCGCCTTAAAACCCGGTTCCCAAACCGAGGATTTTAGCTCACTCGGTTTGCCTAATAGTGACGTCCAAATTCCGGACGACACGGTTTTTGATGTGGGATTGTTCAACGTTTTCTATACGACTTTTGCTGGCGTTAACGAATCATTCAATGATATTAAAAACGCTGGTGATGGTACTATTAACGGTACCAATGAGTTAAGACTCTCAATCGACATTACAGGGGATGATAAAACCCAGCTTCTGGAACTTCGATTTGACTCGCCTATCACGGCATTCGGAGCCGATTGGAATGGAATTGATGTGGGAGACAAGCTAACCTTAAACGTCGGCGCTGATTCGATTGTCCTTGAGGCTAATTTGGGATCAGCCCCGGGTTCTTTTAACATCCCCACGGGTGATGGTGGTTTCCTCGGGTTTACTTCGGACACCGCTTTTACTTCTGTGAACTTCACTGCTACGATTACTATTGGTGTTACTGAGACTTGGAGAATGGACAATGTTGTTCTTGGGAATGTCATCCCCGAGCCGAACACCATCGCGCTGTTCCTCATGGGGCTTTCGGGGATGGCTATCGTCGGTTGGCGGCGTCGGAAGCGTGCGGCGTAAGCCCCGGTTTCATCATCCACTCCCATCTCGTCTTCCCGAATTTTGAAACGACACAAATAAACCCTCCTGTGATAAAGTATGGGAATCCACCCGGAAAATCACAGGAGGGTTTTTTGTAATCTACTTGTTGGTCGCAAGTTGAGCGAAGCCAAATCCCGAGCTATCGCATTTACGTCAACAAGAACATCGATTCCCTGGACAGAGTAGCAAAGGTAAGAACCAAGCCCACTTTTTCCTTGAAGCCGACCGCGCCGAGGGCCGCGAACCGGAAACGATCTTGATTTTCTCAGACAGAAATTCTACAATAAGTTCAAACGACAAAGGAGGTAAACCACAGCCATGAATAACCCAATATCCTAACAACTCAACCGCGACCAAATCAAAGACGCCCTCTATCGCGTGATAGATCGACTCAACGAAAACGACGCTGACCTATCGGCGAAGTCGAAAGATACTTCAGCGAAGCCATGGCGGAACTACGTTCTGATGAAGATGAAACTGTTGTTGACCTTCCGAACGATTGACAAACCCTCATTACGGCAATGAAGAACTTGATAGGGAACTCAAAGAGATGGCAGCACAAGCACCGTCAATGGAAAGCGTCCGAGAAATTACAAAACGTCTCCCGTCGTTAAGCAAACTCATTTCCGAAGAACGAGACAACGAATAAATGGCAAAGTATTTTCTCGAATCGAGCACTTTGGTCAAGCGATACAAACATAATATCGGTGATGCCAGCACCTTTCGGAAAATTAACCGCACAAAATAGATTGCAATCAGTTGAAAATCACTTCGTAATAAAATCCCCGGTCATCTTCATCAATGGGAACCAGAAACGGTCCCTCAAGTGTTCCCATCACCTCGTGCTCCAGCGTGTACATTCGCTGTTCAAGGAAGAAATCCTTCGGTCCACGAAACACCATTGAGAACGGGTCAGGTCGAATCTTGATTTCAGATGCCCGTCCCCATTTTTTCGGCTGAAAAGTCCTTTCCGGGAGCGCAGTGACTTCAATCAACTCAAGGTTGATCGCATCGGCAGATTCAAGCGTAATGCGAAATGTCTCTCCAATGTGTTCAGAAAACATCTCTTTCGTCTCTCGATCCAGCATTGTGGACAACCTCCAGTAAAATTCAGTGAAATTTTCTGACCCAAAAAAGCACCGGAAGTGACCTCCTTGTGCTGATGAACTGACATTTATTGCGTTGTGTGAACCTACATCGCTCGTTTGCGACGTCTCCAACCGTAGCCGAACAAACCCACGAGGCTCATCCCCAACAAAACCAAAGTGGAAGGTTCGGGAATGGCGGGGGTTATAATAGGATCTGTGCTTATCGTAAGGACCGGGGATTAAATAACGCCTTCATTTGTCCCAGTAGCCGCGCACCTATGTGTGCGCCATAGGCAGCCAATTGTTAAATTGCCATTTCTAAGGGTTGAGAAGATGAGATTAGCCCATTATTTGGCTGAATTTGAGGAGGAAAGGAGGGAAGAAGCCCTGGCTTCTCGACTGGCCCTTGTAGGGTGAGAGTGAACATTGCTGTTCCATCAAGCAGAGAGGCAAAAGTTGATCCGGGGAGCGCAAAAGAATATACGTTGTATTCATTTAGAGCACCTCCAAATCCCTCAAACAGGGCATCTAAAGTAGCCGTTAGGTCATTTCCCTCAAGATCGAATAAGGCTAATTGACTACCGGGCGACGCAGATTCATGTTGAGCTATGCCAATCTGTATTGACACTGACGTAATGGTACCTGCTATCGCGCCGTAAGCGTGTGTCCATAAGGACACGGATTTCGGCGATGAATCACGCAACGACAACTTATCAGTCACCAACACCCCGCCGGAAGAGGCGCACATCGTCTCTGGGGGATTTGCCCTGAACCGCAATGATGAAGTTGAAGGCGAGGAAGGGTTGAACGTTTGGGATAGGATCGTTATTGCCGGTCGATCCAATCGAATCAGAACCCATGACGACATTCGTAGCGGCGCCGAGGTAGGTATTTGTCCCGGTGTTTGCCAGCACGTTGCCCGTCGGATCGGTTTGGATGGCGGTAACGTTCACAGCGTTCAGCGTGTGGGTATGCGCCGCCAACTGGTTGATACTCAAGGTGACATTTTCCGTGCCGCCCGATTCGCCGATGCGACGAGCCGACAGGCCGGGACCAACCCCGTTTCCCATCGGGATGCGCCCCCGCAAATCCGGCAGGGCAAAGGTCGTCCGACCGTCACCGCCATAGATGTTCCCGATAATCTCAAACAGCGGCTTGTGTTCCGAAATCGCCAGTAACCGCCCATCGCAGCACCTCCAACCGGGCGGTTCAAAGTTGCCTGCAAAAAGTTTAATTTCACCGATCAAAGTAGGCATTTCGATTCTCCTTTATTATTGATTTCTGCATTTCGGGATGGCTCATTTTTACCGAGTGGCCATCGATTCATTTTTCGTCCAAGAAGCTCGGTGGCAACTTGAGTTAATATGTGACGAAATTTACGCTTATGTTGGATCTACCGTATCCGGCGCCAGTACGATCACCGGCGTTACGGGTCCGATGTCGAGGTCGTGGTTTTTCGGGATGGCCAGCCAGATCGTGCCGACGCCATCCTCATGTTCCAACAACTCCAGGCCAAGATAGTCCACACCGCCTGAAGTAAATTCAAGTCCGCTGTGGTTGTCCAGTGTCGTCGCCATAATCACATTCCTTTCATTTATCTTTCGGGGCGTATAAATCGACCCTGTGAATCGGTTTTGAGGCTTTGTGGCCTTCATTATAATATCACTAGATTACGATTCCAGTATACAGCATCTCGTAAAAAAGTGCAAGTGTTTTATTCGACATTATAAACCAACTTGACTTTATTCCCTTGTTTTCTGTATAGTATGCTTAACCTGACAGGAGATACCCGCGCATTGAACCATACGACGATGCAGGAACTTCGCAACCCACTCATCTTTCAGAGTGCCGTTTCAACATACACGGCGACGCATATCATCGGTGAGGGTGGCCCCGGCCGAGTATATAAAGCAACCGATGAAAGTGAAGCACAACATGCCATAAAGATGCTTAAGCCAGAAAGCGCAAATGCTCAACAGCGGCAGCGGTTTAACAATGAATTGTGCTTTGGTCTCGACAATGCACATCAAAACATTATCACCATTACCGATTATGGCCTTCACCATTCCGAAGCGAAGCGTATTCCCTTTTATGTTATGCCTTTATATCGCTGTTCCCTTAGAACCCTGATGAATGACAGAATCCATCCCCATAAGGTTCTTCGATATTTTTCGCAGCTATTGAATGGCATTGAGGCGGCTCATATCAAAGGCATTGTGCATCGTGACTTGAGGCCAGAGAACATACTTTACGACGAAGAGCAGGATCGGTTGATACTCGCAGATTTTGGCAGAGCGCATTTTACCGAAGCAGATCTGTATATGCCCGTCGATCCAAGCCCTCAAATACGATTGGTCAATAAGAAATACGCGGCGGCAGAACCGCGAGTCGGTAGACGGCAAGTTAAACAGACTGCCGATATTTTTGCCCTTGGATGCATCCTCAATGGGATGTTTACGGGCGAAATTCCCAACGGGACGGACTATAAAACCATTGGTGGTGTGACATCACAATATGGTTATCTCGACGAGATAGTTGCACAGATGATGCACCCCTCACCGGACGCACGACCCGCTTCTGTCGAAGTGATTAAGAAAGTCCTCATGAAAGGTGGCAGTTTTACAATTTCGATTAACAGCCTTACCAGTGCCATTCCTCTATGATGTCTGCCAATTTGGCCATCCCGCTTTGTTACTTGCACTAATGTTCTGTAAAATAAGTGATAAGGGGCTACTGTAGGTCAGCTTTCCATAGCTGACATTGTCGGGAATAGAATCCCGACCTACGTGCACTACAGTGGAAATCGATGTAATCCCGCTGTCAGTCCGCCATCGATCACGAAGGTTGCTCCCGTTGCAAAAGCGGATTCGTCCGACGCGAGAAACAGCGCGGCATTTGCGATGTCAATCGGCTGTCCAATTCGTCCGAGCGGATACCACGGCGTAATCTCGTCGAATATCTGTGGATTTTTTTCAATAATTGGTTCCCATACTTCCGTCTGAATCGTACCGGGGCAAATGCAGTTGACACGGATTTTATCGGCTCCATGCCACACAGCTAGCGACCGCGTCAGAGCGATTACCCCGCCTTTGGCTGCGGAGTAGGCGTGGATGCCCTGTAAGCCAATCAATCCGTTAACCGAGGCGATATTGATGATACTCCCGCCACCAATCTTTTGCATCTCTGGAATGACAGCTTGTGAACAGAAATTCGTACCTTTCAACGCAACGTCCAGATTGGCATCCCAGTTGTTATTGACGACATCTTATATTGTACAGATCGCGTTGTTGACGAGGACATCCACTCGACCATACGCCTGAATTGCTTCGCGCACGAGGGTTTCCGCCGACGCTTGAGATGACACATCCGCACGAACAAAAATCGCCGTTCCACCCTCTGCGCAAATCTGATCAACGGTTGTGTTTCCATACTCTGGATTCACATCATCAACGACGACCTTCGCGCCTTCCTCCGCAAACCGGATCGCCGTTCCTCGACCAATGCCTCTGCCCGCACCCGTGACAATTGCAACCTTATCTTTGAGCCTCAATATTGTGCCTTTCTAAATTTGGTTATTCCCTAACTTCTTGTTTTTGGGATTTTGTACGTTCTAAAGGTGACTGCCACATCGGTTCAGGTTCATCTAAGCGATGATTAACGCAACGTGCGAGAACAAACAGCAGATCTGAAAGTCGATTCAGGTAGCGTAAGACCTCCGGATTGATTGATTCGGTCGTCGCAAGGCGGACGACACAGCGTTCGCTCCGACGGCATACGGTTCGCGCAAGGTGCAATACCGAACCGCCAGCACTTCCGCCGGGCAAGATAAAATGGGTCATTGGCGGTAGCTCTGTTTGAAATCGATCGATTTCTCGTTCCAAAGCATGCACCATCTCCGAAGGAATTCGGAGGCTATCTGCTTTTGCGTGTTCGTCCAATGTGGCGAGATCGGCACCGAGGTCGAAAAGTTCATTCTGAACCCGCTCGAGCACTGCATCGATTTCCGTGTCCCGAATCTGAGATCGTGCATATCCGATGCAGGCATTGAGTTCATCAACCGTGCCTATTGCTTCCACACGTAACGAATCTTTGGGGATGCGAGCTCCTCCATAAAGTCCGGTTTCTCCGGTATCGCCTGTCTTTGTGTAGATTTTCATGGGTTCCAGTATTAGTCAGCGGCATCAGATGCAGTCTTGATAATTCTACCAAACAGCTGTCCGCCGTGATCGCCGCCGCTCCAAGTGCCGGCATATTGGTTTCGGTAGAACAAAACTCTTGCGGTGTAAGTTCCCAAGCGTGGCAGTTCAACATCGGTTAGTGTAACCATCGGGGTATCGCCTGCCCATTGTACCTCCAACGGCAGCGGGACTGTTACATCTCTGTTTCCATATTGGACGCGAACGACAAAGAGCCATACATTGTCCCGCATTTTGGAAACTTTTTTAATCGTATACTTTTCTTCTCGCGGGGTTTTATTCTCTTGACCCGTCATCGTAAAATGCCCGACGAGGGTTGAACCAGAGAGCATTTCTTGAAATTCTTTCTCGTAGGGTGTTAGGGCGTTTGGCTGGAGAGTCGGTTTTTCCTCGCGAGATGCCCCCGAGCCGAGTTGCTTAACGATTTCCTCAACAAGTTTCGCAGAATTACGGGCAGCGATTTTGGAGAATTGCTCATAATCCTGATTCGCTTTTGCATCCGCATTATCGCTGATACTCCGTATTATTAGGCAAGGAACCCCTTGTTGCCAGCAGATTTGAGCGATAGCGGCCCCTTCCATCTCCACAGCGTCTGCCTGAAGACTCTTGCGTAATTCAGTGACTTTCGCATCTGACGAGACAAAAACATCGCCAGTCACGACAATGCCTTCTATTACCTTAGGGGCCCGAGTACCAATCTTCTCAAATTCAATGTGGCTCACGGATGCTTTTGCAACTGTCAAAAGTCTGTCGCTCATCGGGAAGAACACCGGATTTCGCTCACCGTTGATGGGGTTTCTTGCCCCCCAATTTTCAATGCCTTTCGCCGTTAAGTCACCGAAATCGTGTTGCGCCGTTTTTTTAGCGATTACGATATCACCCGGTGACAGGCCGGGGTTAATCCTTCCGGCAACACCTGTAACGATGACTTCGCTAGGGCTGAAGTGTTCTACAAGCAACGTTGCTGTCATGGCGGCATTTACTTTGCCTACCCCAGTTCGTGCCACGACGACCTGCCTGCCATTCATTTTTCCGGTGACAAAGCGTATGCCCTGAATTTTTCGTTCATCTCTCTCCGTAAGTGTGTCCATAAGCATTTCCACTTCGTCGCTCATTGCTCCCAGTATTGCTGTCGTCGGCGGGATATTTTCCGCTTTAGATACTGCACAGAGCAAGAGGCAAATTATCGCAATAGATTTAATCTGCTTCATTGTGATTCCTTTCGAATTCCAAAACAATTATAAAATTACAATAATAGAGGTAGAATCTTAATGCCGGTTAGTTCCGGTCTATGCCAGTGAGCCGACATCTCCCACTAACAGACGCCCGCACGGAAGAAAGCCCGCCTTTTGCAATGTCCTCCGCGAGCCAACGTTGTCTGGATTACACCGTGCCGAGGGCTTCTTGCCAGCTTCATAGCAGACCCGTTTTAACTCCTGCACCAGATAACTTCCGAACCCTTGCCGCCTCGCGGGTTCCGCAACTTCCATATAAATGTCCCCGTAGGGTAGATTGTAGTGGCAGAGGAATCCTCCCCACGCGACAATCGCGTCATTGGCTTCGATGACCCACTCAGCATCTGCATCCGGCACATGGTCTTCTGCTGTGGCGTGTCGGAAGACGCCGCTCGGGCAGGGGTGATGGGTTACAAACGCATCTTCAAACAGTAGATTTTCGGCGGTGATGTTCGTAGCAACGTCATAGAGCATTAACAGCATCAAAGGAATGTTCGTCTGTGCCTCGATCTGCGTCGCCTGACTGGCAGTCAGCAACTCGCGGAACATATCCAGCGCGCTGCTGCGCACGTGAGGCAGCGTGTAGAATTCCATGAGCCGATCTTTGGGATACTTGTTCCCGACAGCTCCATACCCTCCAACCTGACCATCGACAACAATCAAATAGGGATGGGCCAATCCGCGCGATAGGAAAGAGTCATGAATGATCTGACAGTTCGCTTGTTGACGGTACAGTTCCCGCATGGCCTCAACGTCTCGATGCTCTGCTCGACATACCTGAATATCCATGATTGCTCCACGCAACGGAAAAGATTGACACATGCATCCACCCTCTACGAAGTCACCCGTACCCTCGTACCATGTGTCATGGCCTCCTCAACGGCGAGACAGGTTTCAACGGTCGCAAGCCCTTCTGACAACGGGCATACCAGATCTTTATCTTGCAGGATACTATCGACAAAGTTCTCCATTTCGTATTTCCACTCCGGCGATCCGCGGCCATGCAGCGGCATTGTGTCTAACGATTCCGGATTCCACGCAGCGGATTTGTGCAGATAACCGTGGAGAGTTTCCTCCTCCCACCAACAAACGATTGTGCCTTTGTGGCCGTAAACGGACAGTGACATGGTATATGGACGTACCACCGAACCACTCGTGAATACTTTACCCATTGCGCCGTTTTTAAATTTCAAAACGGCAAGTCGGGCATCTGAAGTGTAATCGCCGGAGACTTCGTCTATATCACCGCCTATCCACCGGAGCAGATCTACGGAATGGTAGCTTATGCCTAATCGCACACGGGCTCTCGGACTCCGCCCCCACGTATTGCGACTCGGATATTCGCCCGGATCGGGTTGGTGGGCGTAGTTGGAGGACAGGAAAAAAACGTCGCCGATTCCCCCGCCGGAGACAAGCCTTTTGGCATGGGCATAGGTAGACCAAGATCGGCAGATATGCCCCGTTGCTGCTTTCTGATTTGGATGCTCAAAGAGTACGATGCGAAGTTGCTGACACTCCTCAATAGTCGTGCAGGCGGGCGTTTCACCGATGACGTGTTTACCAGCCTCCAGCGATGCGATCAGTTGCTCGGCATGAAGATAATGTGGCGTGCATAAATCCATCGCGTCGATCTCATCATCCTTCAACGCTTCGTCAGACGAGCGATAGATTTTGGGAATACCCCACGTTTCTACCTTTGCCTTAGAAGCATCGGAATGAGCGACAACAGCGACGACTTCTGCCTTCTCAGGAATCGCTTTGTAACCGTTAAAGTGATTGGTTGCTGTCCAACCGGTACCAACCAGACAGACTTTGACTTTGTTCATTTATGATTCCTCCAAGCAACGACAGCGTGAGTTGATTGAGTCCACGATTTGTCTGCATCTTGTATTTATAAAATGCAGGATTCAGTTAGGACCGTGCTTGTTCAATGAAACGCCTGACTCTTATTTTTCTAAAAACTGTATTGGTCAACAACATGTTACACATCGGATCCGAACCTAACCCCCCGGCCCCCTTCTTAACCTCTCCCCCGGCCCCTCTCCGAAACAGAGAGGGGGGAAAGAGGGAAGGGGGAGTTAATTCTCCCCTCTCCTTGCAGGAGAGGGGCCGGGGGAG
>JADFGN010000226.1 GCA_022567695.1 Candidatus Poribacteria bacterium
GACACAGTTTCAGCGTATCTTCAGTTGGGAGCGATTTACGCGGAAATGGGAAATCAAGGAGCGACTCTCACGTTCTATCGACGGTTTATTGCAATAGTACGTCCACGCCCAGAATTTCATCAACAGATGAGGGGCGCAGAAAAGTTACTTAATGAGATGAAAATGACTAATTAGTTAAACGCTTGGTGTGATTTATTGAATAATCCACATAACCGTTCACGTGGGAGGGTGAGGCTCCTGCCGAACTCAGCTCCGCGGGAGCGTCGCCCTCCCATAATCTTCATCAATGTTCTCTATACATCCTCTGAACGGTTACGTTTAAGTCTCAACCACAACCCAAATTATCATGAAAGGGGAAAATCAATGAGCCAATCGTTTCGCGTGGGAGTTACCCGTGACTTTCTCAAACCGGATGGTACACTCGGCTTCGGCGACATCGGCTTGAGTTTGCTAGATGAAAGTGCAGTCGATTGGGAGTTTTTAGCGCAGGACACGCCAACATTGCGTCCCGATCAGGTGCAAGGCTACGATGCCCTGTTAGTGCTGGCTCCGGCGATAACTGCTCACACGCTAGAGGGCGCAGATCGCTTGACAATTGTTGCGAGATTCGGAGTCGGTTACGACAAAGTAGACGTAGAAGCCTGTAATAAAAATGGAGTCATGTTGACTATTACTCCCGACGGTGTGCGGCGACCTGTGGCAGTTGCTGTGATGACTCTCGTTCTGGCACTCAGTCACAAGTTACTAATTAAAGATCGCCTGACCCGCGCCGGACGTTGGGAAGAAAAACTGGATTATATGGGCATGGGGGTCACCGGACGTACGCTCGGCGTGGTGGGACTTGGCAATATTGGCAAGGAAGTATTCGCGCTCGCTCAACCATTCGGCATGCGCCATATCGCCTGCGATCCTTACGTGACAGATGCCGAAGGAATTGAGTTGGTGGATATAGAGACGCTGCTCCGCACAGCAGATTTCGTGTGTATCTGTTGCGCGTTAACGGAAGACACTCACCATCTGATTAACGCACAGCGGCTCGCACTCATGAAGGAAACCGCTTACCTTATCAATACCGCGCGTGGTTCTATCGTAGACCAAGACGCGCTCACGGTTGCGCTCCGTGAAGGACGTATTCAAGGTGCGGGGTTGGATGTATTCGAGCAGGAACCCATCGATCCAAACGACCCCATCCTGAAGCTGGACAACGTCATCGTTTCACCACACGCCATCTGCTGGACAGACGAGTGCTTTCTGGGCAATGGGAAGAGCGCGTGCGAGAGTATTCTGGATGTTGCAGCCGGGCGAATCCCTAAAAACGTAGTGAACCGTGAGGCTTTGGAGGCCCCGCGTCTGAAAGAGAAATTGAGACAGTATGGGCATGGTTCAAAAACGGGTTGATACGAAAAACACAAACGGAGGAAAAATGAGAGAAAACAGAGTCAAGCGTACCCTGAATCAAAGTGGCGTGTCAATAGGCACGATGGTGTTCGAGTTCAATACAACAGGCATCGCTCGCATCGCCGCCGAAGCGGGTGCTGAGTTCGTGATCTTCGACATGGAGCACACCGGTTGGAGTGTGGAGACGATTCGTACACTGGTAGCCACGTCACGTTCTGCGGATTTGGTGCCGATGGTTCGTGTGCCAACGACGGAATATCACTTCTTTGCGCGAACGCTGGACGTGGGGGCGATGGGGTTGATGGTTCCGATGGTCGAAAGTGAGGCGCAAGCGCAGGTTATCGTGCAGTCTGCCAAATACCCGCCGATTGGGCGGAGGGGCGCAGGTTTCGGCCTGGCTCATGACGACTACACGGAGGGGGACATCATTGCAAAGATGCAGAACGCTAACGAAGAAGTATTGCTCATCGCTCAGATTGAGACAGTGAATGGTATCGAGAATGCCGACAAGATCGCCGCATTAGACGGGATTGACGTGCTCTGGATTGGGCACTTCGACCTAACTAATTCTATGGGCATTCCGGGGCAATTTACTCATCCAGAGTTTCAGCGGGCTGTGAATGTCGTCCTCGAAGCCTGCCGACGACACGGAAAAGTGGCTGGATTTATGGCATCCAGCGTGGAGGAAGGCCGTTCTTTTATCGCACAGGGTTTTCGCTGTCTCGCCTACGGGGGAGATCTGTGGCTTTATAAGCAGGCGTTGCGTGAGGGGATCGACGCCATCCGCAATCGTGAGCAATGAACCAGAATTGCTATTCCGCTACAACTCCCTTTTCCAAGACTTCTTGAATGTAAGTATTCAGGTTAACATGACGACGAGCAGCGTTCAAAGCAATCCGACGATGTAGTTCGGGGCTTGTTTGAATCATCAGCCTGCCTGAGAAGGGCTCTTCTGGCTCTTTCCCCTGTTCTCGGCAAAACTCCAGGTACACCTCAATCGACTTTTGCATCTCTTCCCGAAGTTCTGTTACTGATGATCCGTAGAACGTGATCACGTCGTTTGTGTTGATCACCGTTCCGTGAAATGAGTCAATCTCCGGATCAAAATCAATAACCCCGAGATAATCTTTGTATTCAATCATGGTGTAATCCCCGCATTTTCTAGAAATCTTCGCAAATCTCTCACTGCACCTTTATCCATATTCGGACTCGGATGCGGACGATGAAACACAGCAACTCGATTATTAAGCTGCACAGCGACTCTCGAACCCGCACGCTCGCTGATGACGGCTCCCAAGGATCTCAACAATGTTTCTACATCTCGCCATTTGATATTGCCTGATATGGGCTGTGCAAAAATCGCGTTGAGTGTTCTCCTATGACGTTTATTCATGATTCAAGCTTTAGTGCAACTGCAACGCTTGGTTAGGTTGCTTCTGCCGATGCTTTACTGGCAATGCTCTGTTTCTGCATCGAAGCGACCTGACTGACAGACTTGCAACGTCTTGGGGGGTAAGAGACGAATGTGCGTCCACTGTTCTTCTCTTGTTCTTTCAGATCTCGGTAGATTGCCATCAAGTCATAGTTGAATTTCGCCGCGTGTGCCTCACGGACTTTGCGGACTTCCGCAACAATTGGATCTTCCCACATTTCAATTCACCTCCATCAGTTCTTCAGGGGTACATCGGTATTTTGCCTTTTGGTTTTCTACACGAATTCAACAGTTACGCTGCTGCCACTGATCGAACGCTGAATATTTCATCTTCGGTCAACAGTTCAATTGCTGATTCAGGGACGGTTATAACGGCTATTGTATCACCGAGCGCATTGAATATTTCTAATGAGTAACCGTCCTCTCCGTCAGAAACCGGGTGATGCTCAACAACAGTTGCAACATCACCCCTCTTGAGTCTTTTTTCAGGAATATCTTTTGTTAGAACGACTTCCTTAAATAATTCATATCTCATTTGATGGGATCCTTTTGTCTGGATACATGGTGATAAATTTTGTTTTTCCGGTAGCACTTTCTGCCATCCAGATGGTACATACCGCCAAACTTTTTCTGTTCGGACCGACTAATTTTCCTCTGATTTCATACTTCTGACCATATTTTGTATTTTCGGTCGGTGTTGCATCAATTGATAAAATCTGCTCCCTCAGATCGTTTTCCAATACTTTCCAGTTTTCAA
This sequence comes from Candidatus Poribacteria bacterium, assembly GCA_022567695.1. GTDB lineage: Bacteria > Poribacteria > WGA-4E > WGA-4E > PCPOR2b > JADFGN01. The sequence goes on from JADFGN010000226.1 coordinate 3,588, forward strand.
GCGCATATCCGGCTCTAGCAAGCCATTGTGATTTGTCATTTCGCTTTCTGAAAACCAGCAGATATTGCGTCAGCTTTTCTTGGGCGATTAGAATATCTTCAGGTAGTTTCATTTTTGATGAGTGTGAAGTTAAGTCGTCAATAAATCAATGATACACAAAATCGTCCGTTTCTTCCTTTGCTTTCTAACGACCGAAGTTCAGGCGCGGCGGGGGTTTGCCGAAACCCGTCCGACACACCAAAACCCATCACAACCCCAAAAACATCAATAAAACAAAAGCACCGCCGTCAACTGCAACGGCTGGTTAGGTACTGGAGTTTGCTGTATTCTGTTCCCAAGACTTGACCACAGTCCAGTAAATTTGGTGCGGATCCGGATCAAAGTTGTTGGTTCGCATGTAATTGACGAGGCTCAAAACCAGTTGCATCGCATCACGATCTTGGGTGGCCATTGCGCGTACCGCTATTGCATAAATGTACGGAGCCATCGAGCGAAGGATCCGCTGGATTTCTTCTTCCGACTCCATTGACTGAAAGATCATATGTGCCTGTTCGCAATTCGGAGGTTTACCAGTTTCCCATCGAATTGTTTCTATGTAACGGATTCCTCTGTAATCAATGTTTCGTTGTTCAGCATCAAGGTAGGGCTTCAATACCGAGTAAGCACGCGGTGCAAACTTTGGGTCAGCTAGATCAGGAGCAGACCATTGTAGTAAGGGTGGTCCAATGTTAACGTATTTTACGTCCTTACGAGCCTCATTTTTATCTTGGCGATCTAGGAGTAAATGAACTTCCTTATAATTCATTTCCAACACAGCTTGTGACAACTTATGAGTCGCGTACAAATCAATTGCTGCGTCGCCTTTCCGAACGCTTCCTATAAAAAACGGTAACTTGAGGCTTTCGAGCCATCTGACTTCGTGATCGACATACTTGATTTTACGGACAGACGAGGACTTAAACTGGACGTAAAATGAGTTTTCCGCAATCAGAAGGTTGTTGTCGGCGTCACGTAAAAGCGTGGCAACCGCATCAACACCCACATCCTCTGGGCGTGGTACAGTGGCAACAGCAGCTACGCCCTTGACGAGAAAGACTCCAAGTTCCTCGTTCAAATCGCCACTTCTGAAGTGTTTCTGACGGCGTCCTGCCATGGTTACACTCCTCTTTCTTCGCCTATGACTAGACGGCATTTTTTCCGCATTGCACAATATCATGGAAAAAATGCCGCATAATTCAAGATTTCCTTCTTACACCAAAGACTTACCGCCAACCGGATCGAAGCAAGATCGGGTAGTCTTGCAGCCCTCCGGCGAGACGAATCGGTCATCGGGACCAACCCCAGTCATTGTGCAATTGCACCAGTAGTCTGAGAATGGATTAGTTTCGGCAAGATTTTGCAAATTCCCGCCCGGAATGTAAAGTGCCTTTGTGCGTAAATTTTGGCATATTGAGTGCGTAGAAATGGGGATGCTTTTTTCTTCTGCCATGTCAATTCTCCTTTCCGTTAGCTAACCGCCATCATTGTAGCACGGCCGATAATATTCTTCGCTAACGTGACTTTATATTCGTTGTCACTCATCGGCTCGGCATTTTTGACCGCAGCCGCCCCTGCTTGTTTCGCCACCGCTTCTGTAATCCGTTTGCCATCCAAAGCGGCTTCCGCCTCCTTGGAACGCCATGGTGCGGGAGCTACTCCACCAAGTACGATGTTCGCCTTACGGCAAGTTGCGCCATTCATTTCAAAGACACCAGCGACGCTCGTTAACGCAAAGTCGATTGAACCCTTTTCGCGAACCTTGATATAGAAACTCTTCGTGTTGGCCTTCGGTGCAGGAACTTGTACCTCGGTAACGATTTCATTCGGTTCGAGGACATTTTCACGGAATGGATTCCCAGGCGTTGGCAGAACAAAGAACTCTTCCAACGGGATTGTCTTTTCTCCCTTGGGCCCAAGGATTTTCACTGTCGCGCCGAGGGCGACCAATGCAGGTGCTGTGTCGGAAGGATGGACAATATAGACGGGACCACCACCAAAAATCGCGTGGTATTTGTTCAACCCTGAGAGCGCATAGCACTTATCCCCACCCCGCTTCAGGCAGACCGTCTCTGCATCGCGGTAATACCAACAGCGGGGGCGTTGACATAGGTTTCCGCCGAGTGTGCCAACATTGCGGATCTGCGGGCTTGCCACCGAAACAGCGGCTTCTGCAAGTACGGTGTAATGCTTTTGGATGGTCAGATGGTTGGCAATCTCAGTAAGTGTTGCCATCGCACCGATTGTGAGTCCACCAGAATCTTTTGCTCTGATTTCGTCCAGACCGGAGATGGTCTTCAGATTGACCAACTTCTTCGGGGTTTGAATGTACTCCTTGAGTTCACCGAGGAGGTCTGTTCCTCCTGCAATAATCATCGTTTCGCCCCACTTACCGCCACTCAACAGCGAGGGGACCTGTTCAACGTTTTTCGCGTTGATGTAAGTAAATTTTTCCATTCTTTACTCCTCATTTTTCTTCCAGATTAAATGGAAGTCCATTCAGGTTGTTAAAGGAAGCCTTGTCCTACGGATTTGATGGGTTTCGATAACGGTAATAGATTGTTGGATGCCTTCAGCAAATGGTCCCGTGAGCAAATCCTTAATGTAAACCACCATCTGCTCCGCATTCGGATTACGCAATCGCAAAAGGATAATACCGGGAATCATGCGTGGTTCAAATACCGCGAGATCCGCAAATCCCAAATCCGACGTAATGATAAGCAGATTATGCTTTATCGCATAATCCAAAATCTCATGGTCAGGGGTTTGAGCTAACCCGATAGATGAGCAGTGAGTCCCTTGATGTCCAAGTGAGGTAAGAAGTGTGAGTACCTTTGGAGAAATCCCTACATCCAAAAGAAAATGACTCATGCAACTCTCACCTGAATTTCAGTCCTTTTCACAAGGGCGGCTGCATAGCCTAAAGCTTGGTAGATATCCTCCTCCTCAAGATATGGAAAATCAGAAAGAATCTGCTCAATGCTGTTGCCAGCCGCCACCAAATCCACAATCTGAGAGATGGTAAACCGTATTCCACGAATACATGGTTTACCGAAGCAAATTTGGGCATCTATTGTAATTCGATCAAATACCATCTCCGCGGACTCCTTACCTATGCTGAATGAGTTTCCAGACATCGACACTGGACTTTGAGATACCGGTGATTTGTCGGGTCACCGATTTCGGTTTGATGAGTATTTTCAACTTCTCCTCCAAGTTTGCGAAGATATTCATCAGGAATCAGTAACCCTTCTTTCACACGTTTGATTTTCATGATGACAACCTCTTTTCTCAGAAAATCTACGCCTCTCCTTTTTCAGCAAGCGCTCTGAGAACTTTATCCGGCGTAATCGGTAGTTCCCGGATGCGGACGCCAATTGCGTTATACACCGCATTTGCAATCGCTCCTGCTGTCGGGATTTTTGGCGGTTCACCGATTCCTGTTACCTTCCGATCGGTATCATAGGCAATCGCTTTAATCTCAGGAATCTCCATGGTTCCAGGGACTTTATAATCCTCAAGGTTGGCGTTAATCTGTCGCCCTGTCTCTGGGTCCATAATGCGCTCCTCAAGTAAGGCATAACCTAACCCCATAATCACGGCACCGTTGATTTGGCTTTCGGTTGTCAAACGATTAACGACCATACCGCAATCTTGAACAGCGACGATCTTAACGACCTTGACGATTCCTGTTTCTGTGTCAACTTCGACCTCGGCAAACTGAACACCAGCGACGTCACCGACACGGAGTTCTTCATCCCACTCGCCACCTTCGGAGATTGTCTCCATGGCGAGTTGACCGGTTGCCTGTTTCCATGTGATGCTCTTCGTTCGATCTGACCCAACGTAAACCTTTCCATCCCCAACGTGGAGTTCCTCTGGATTGGCTTCCAGCAATGGTGCGACATGTTCAAAGAGTTTCTTTTTGGCCGCCATTGCTGCGGTTTTCATCACAGGCGCGACAGATCCAATGGTCTGACTGCCTCCACTTCCGCGAGAAGACAATCCTGGGTCGGTGTCTCCAATTTTTACTGTGATGTCTACGGGTTGCAAACCGAATTCTTCAGCAACGATAATTGCGATCACTGTACGGATACCTGTGCCAAGATCTTGCGTGCCGGTAACTGCTTCGACGGTGCCATCCGCGTGGATGGTCACACGGACTTGCGTACCTCCGCCGCCACCACCGCCCCACAGCCCACAGCCCACACCGATTCCGCGTTTCTTAACGCCTTTTCCAGTGCCAGGGATTCGGCTGCGTCGATGCCAGCCAATCTCCTGTGCACCGAGGGTATATTCCGCTTGCCGAATCTCGTTTCGACGTGCATCGCTGTCGCTATTCATTCGACGGAACTCCAACGCATCCATACCCAGCTTTTCAGCCAGCTCATCCATCAGCGAATCCATGGCAAACGCACCCTGTGGGTGTCCAGGCGCACGCATCGCACGAGAATTTCCAGCGTTGATTGAGACAGCGAACGTTTCTGTTCTGAAATTCGGAACGTTATAAACGTAGGGCCCTGTAAAACCAGCACCACCCGTAATACCACCAGTGCCGTACCCTCGAAGGTCGTAAGCAATCAGGCGTCCATCTTTAGTCGCGCCAGCGCGGACATGCTGCGTCATTGAGGGACGATTGCCGGCAACAAGGTGTTCGTCCTTGCGAGTCAGCATCAGTTTGACAGGTCTCCCCGCCTTCTTTGCAAGTTCAGCGGCTGCGTGCCCTTCCACACCAGGTCCGAACTTACTCCCGAACCCACCGCCCATGTGCTCAGTAATAACACGCACTTTGTCTTCGGGCATATTAAAATGCCGTGCAAAATCCCGCCGCGTTCCGAATACCGCCTGCGTCGACGCCCAAACGGTCAGATTGTCGCCCTCCCATTCAGCCACGTTCCCATGGGTTTCCAAGCAGACATGGGTTTGTACAGATGCATGATACGTGGCTTGCACCTCAACAGCAGCTTCCGCAAAGCCGGCTTCAATATTGCCCTCTTCCCTAATCCGCGGATTGCTCTTGTTTCCGGGTCGATCTTCATGAATTTGCGGCGCGTCTTCCTGCATCGCTTCTTCGACATCGACAACGAAAGGCAGTTCTTCGTAGTCATATCGAATCAATCGAATCGCATCTTTTGCGATGTCATCCGTCTCAGCCGCAACAGCAGCAATCTCTTGCCCTTGATAACGGATATGCTTTCCCGGATCAATCAGCGTCATAACTGCCTTGACGCCGGGCAGAGCTTCGGCTTCACTGAGGTTTATCTCCCCCATTACCGCATGGGCAACCTCTGCCCGCAGGATGCGACCGTGAAGCATTCCAGGGCGACTGATGTCAAACGTATACTTCGCCTTTCCTGTGACTTTATCTCCCCCCGACAAGCGGGGGATGCGTTTGCCAATTAGGCTAGATTCGCGTGGTTCTCCCCATGATGCCATTGTCTAACCTCCCATTTTAATTGATGCCGTTTTAACCGCCTCAAAGATAAATGGATAGGTGCCACAGCGACAAATGTTACCGGACAATCCTTCCTTAATTTCTTCAAGACTTGGGCTTGAATTCTCGTCTAACAACGATTTCGCTGACACAATAAATCCAGGGGTGCAGAAACCACACATCAGGGCATCGTGTTGAACGAATGCCTCTTGGACCGGGTGCAACTGATCGCCGTCTGCAATCCCTTCGACCGTCGTGATTTTTGTCTCTTGCGCATCAATAGCAAGCGTCATGCACGAATAAACAGATTTTCCATCAATCAGTATCGTACAACCACCACATTCACCCCGGTCGCAGATGAGTTTTGAACCGGTCAAATCGACGCGGTTTCCGCTGGTGTCGAATCCATCTCGCAAGACACTCAACAATGTGGTGCGTGGTTCGACTTCAACTTCATACATCTTGTTATTGATGTCGAGCTTGATTTTGGCACGGGAAATTTCTTCACTCGTTTGGGCTTCTGCCGACTTCGGCGCACCAACTAACACCGTCGGTGCAACCGTCGCAGCGACGGCACCTGTTCCCATACCTTTCAGAAAATTACGGCGCGATATGCCGATTCCCTTTTGTCGTTCTTTCTCTTTTTCTTCTGGCATGCTGTTTCCCTTTCGTAGTCCAATTTTCTAAGTCGGCGCTTTCATCCAAGCACCGGATAAAATCTTAGAAGACTACTATAACAAGCCTTCGTAAATGAACTGGAGACACTAAATAGAATTTATCACATTTCGGTATTTCCGTCAAGCGAAAAATGAAATAAAATAGGGCTGTTTATCCATCTAACTAATTTTCGGGAATTAAGTTTCCGCAAGAAATCAGTAATCATCTGGGTCCCGTGGTTTGAAATATATACTTTAATAGAGAAATTTAGTTGACCGTAGAGCCTACCTTCGGCGCTGACTTTTAAATCGCAATCTGATGCGCCTTCGTGAAACAGAGCCGCCGCACAACCTGAACGATAATGGTACATCCGATTGCTGTGGATGCAACCAACATCAGCATCACGACGATCTGATACTTAATCGCCGATTGCGGCTCTTGTCCTGCTAAGATTTGCCCGGTCATCATTCCCGGTAAGGAGACCAAGCCCACCGTCATCAATGCATTGATCGAAGGAATCATCCCCGCTTTGATAACATCACGAAGAATATCGCTTGTCGCTTCCTGATACGTCGCTCCCAAACAGAAAGCTAACTCAATTTCATCGCGTCGATTTCGCAGATCTGAGAACATGCGATCTAAAGCGATAGAAATAGCGTTCATCGAATTGCCGATGATCATGCCGCCGAGCGGGATGAAATACTGCGGTGTGTACCACGGCTTGATTTGCAGAATCCCCGCCGTGACCGTAATCGCAACAATCATGTAGCTGATGACCATTGAAATAAAGGTCGGGGCGAAAATGCGTACCTGCTTTTCCTTCACCCTTCCTCGAATCGTCTGTGCCGCCCAAAAGATCATCCACGCGTAATAGAGAAGAATCAGATACGGATTTTTGATGTCGAAGATGAACTGAAGGACATATCCCACCAGGAACAGTTGGGCGAACGTCCGCACTGTTCCCCATGCGAGGTCTTTTTCCAATCCTAACCTAAACACCAGCGAACTAATTCCCGCAATCAGGACAAATCCGAGACACAAGACTAACTGAAGTGGTGAAATTTCGACAACGTTCATTATGAATACCTCGTGACGTGAAACGTGAAATGTTGCGCGTACTGAATGATACAAATCGTGAAATCAGTAATGAGTAGCCCTTCAGATGTTGAATGCAATCTGACAGATTGCGCTACGGGCTTGTGATGCAGATTCGTAAGGCAAACTGTTAGTTTGCCACCCACACTGCTACGC
>JADFGN010000730.1 GCA_022567695.1 Candidatus Poribacteria bacterium
GCCCTAAAAACAGATTCGCATCCGTCACCGTAAGCTCGTTGCCTTTGCCGTAACAGATAGGACCGGGATGGGCTCCTGCGCTTCGGGGACCCACGTGCAATGCCCCTCCCACATCAATTTCAGCAATCGACCCTCCCCCGGCACCGACGGTATGAATGTCGATCATCGGTAGCTTGATTGGCATGCCGCCGATGACGCTTTCGGTCGTCATCATAATCTTGCCATCGCATAGACTGACGTCCGTTGAAGTTCCGCCCATGTCAAAGCTAATAATTTTATCATAACCGGCGATCTTTGCAATTTCGTACGCACCGATAACACCACCCGCCGGACCGGACAAGGCCGTACGTATCGGCTCTTCGCGAGCGGTTTGTGCGGAGATGCTGCCGCCATTGGATTGCATAAGCCGCAATGAAGTTGAGCGCGGGTTCACTTCCGATTGCAATGTCCCGATGTACTGATCGACCTTTGGCAAGACAAACGCATTGGCAACTGTTGTGCTAAACCGTTCATATTCACGGTATTCTGGGAGGACTTGATGTGAGCAGACAATCGGCAAATTCAAGGCCGAGAGTCGTTTCGCCGCAAGCAGCTCATTCTGAGGATTTATGTACGAAAATAGAAAGCAGATTGCAATGATGTCAACCTCCATCCGTGTTAGCCGATCGGCGATGGCATCGAGTTGTGGTAGGTCAATGGGCGTTTGGATCTCTCCCGTATACAAAGTCCGCTCCCGAACACCGATTCGTCGCGTTGCCGGAACAGGTGGTTCAGGACGCTCAACGAAAAAATCGTACAAGGCAGGGCGAGACTGCCGGCCAATCTCCAGAATATCCTCAAACCCCTGTGTCGTGATTAGTGCGATGCGTGCTCCCTTTCGCTCCAGAAGTGAGTTTGTGGCGACCGTTGACCCATGCACAATTTCTAGTGCAGTTTCCCGACTCAAGCCAATCATCGACAAGAGTTCGCGGATACCTTGTAAAACTGCTGTAGCGGGGTTCTGTGGTGTCGAGAGAATCTTATGCGTATGAATCTCATCGTTGGTATTCATGACCACGTCGGTGAATGTGCCGCCGGTATCGATGCCGACCTTTATGGTATGGGTTTGGTTTTTCATTGCTTTGATTTTTCATTGCTTTGATTTTCGATTGTGGGTTATGCCGCTCTGAAGAGGCGTGCGAGCAACGAGTTCGTGTTCTTCTAACATCAATTAAACAGATGGTCTAAGCCTATTTTCAACACCAGTTAAAATGACACTCCACTTTTCTGTCATCCTGAACCCTTCACTGCGTTTCCTTCACTGCGTTCGAGGACAGGCTACGGGCAGGCTTCGTGAAGGATCTCAACGACAGATTCTTCGCAAAGCCTCTATTAGACAAGGTTAAAGCCTCGATGACACCCAAGATTTCTTCTTCTTCGGGCGAAATCGAGGTTACAATCATTTAACCATCCAAACTTGCACTATAGCATCACTAATTGTCACGTCATGTTCGTCAAAAAAATATTTCTCAATGTACCTAACCCGTACTAACTCAACAGGTTCTTGCATGTCATAAACTGGCAATGATCCACCAGAGCGAAACATCCATATATGGTGTGGGGCTCCAAACTTAGACAACCAATGCAGTTTGTTGCCTCGCTCATTCAGGTTTCGAAAGTACCTCTCAAGAAAGTCTTTCATTACTTTATTCATTTGGGGATCAAAATAGTTTTCTCTTGGCAATTTCTCTAACGCCTCCAAACCATCGTTGTTGATTTCATCTTTTGTTCTTTTATCCGTATTAGAATAAACGTAAACCTGCTTATCTATTAGGTATTTGTATTTGTGAAATGTGAAATACATTTGATAAGGAGTCATAAAGCGCTCTTCAAGAGCATAAGACCGGCCACTTTCTCCAACCACTTCCCATTGAAAGTATGGATAATACCGCAAATCCCACCACCCAAGTGTGATCGGTCGAAAAATCCCAACTGATAAACAAACCAAGATAAGACCTGCTAAAACCCATGTCTTGTTGAAAAGCCTTCTCTCGTGCCGTGTTGGTAGCGTCATTAACAAAACGATTAAACCGATATCAACGGCGATCCATTTCCAGAAAAATATCCCGCTAGCAGAAAAAATCGCCACATTAAGCAATACGAATCCAGTTAAACAAGATACTGAAGACTTTTTACCTATTAGTATGAAGAAA
>JADFGN010000227.1 GCA_022567695.1 Candidatus Poribacteria bacterium
AGGGCGACGGAAACAATCGCCAACGCTACCCGATGAAGATCTCCAATCTCCCGAATGCGATTGCATGGCAGATTGCAAAGGTCATCCCCGCGGCGACACCCGAGGGGCAAGTCCGCAGCGTTCCGATCCGCAATCTGATGTTTTCTTCAGCGTTCAACCGCCACGAGTTGGTTTTACAACTGACGCTTTCTAGAGATCTACCGAAACGTTTGATTGGCAAACCGATCTCATTCACGTTGCGAATCGGTCAAATCCGCGAGTCATTGTCAATCACGCCAATCGGAATTGGAGAGCTAACGATTGACTTGCCCCAAGTCGTCTCTGCCCGAATCGGTGAGTCAAAGCCAGTTTTTGTCTCTTTGCGAAACATCGGAACGGAAATCGTAAGCGGTATTGAAATCCGACCAATCGGTACAACCTACGGTGTCACACTGACAACCGATGGTGCGTTTTCGTTGGCTGCCGATGAGCAGCGGGAAATCCCCGTTACCATTACGATTGCTGCTGACGTGAGTTTAGGCGAACGCGACGTGAAGCTGGTCGTATCGTCGAGTGCAGGTAGCCAGATGGCGGACTTTCGCTTGGACATCCAACAAAGACCTGTGACGTTTGCAGCGGTTGCCAGCTTAACCAAACCCATGCTTATAATTGTTGCCGTCCTTGTAGCTATCTACTGCGGAATGAAAGCGCAAAGTTGGAGGGAAAGGCGAAAGCTGGAAGGTGTTGGAAGCTATGCACTGTCGGAAATTGGAGGTGATGACTGATGGCATTGACGCCCTTCGGGTGGGTGGACGAACCGCACACAAAACGGCAAAAGCACAAGAAAGAGATTCTTCGACTTCTGAGACGGAAACAGAATGTCATGCTCATCGGCCCCGGGGGGATTGGCAAAACGACCATGCTTAGAGAAATCTCCGATGAACTTGCAGAGAGCGCATACTACATCGAGTCTCCAAATCCACCGAAGTCCGCGTTGAAAACTGCGTTCATTGAGATTGGCGGTTTTCATGATGACGATCTCAAAGAGATGAAGTTTTCGAGTTGGACGGTTCAGCAGGTCGTCAAAGAACTGATTAAACTTTGCGAAGGAAAGAATTTCGTGCTGGTACTCGATTCGCTGGATCGGATTACGGTGTCATCAAGCGATTGGCTAAAAGAGCTTGCTGAAAGTGAGGTGACGATCTTAGGTGCTGCTCGCAAAACGAAAGAAGAAAAGGAATTACTGGATCGGTTCTTTTGGACGGCGAAAACCATTACGCTTCAACCTTTGAGCGATCGGGAAATCCTTGAAATCATCAAAGCCCAAGTCAATGACTCGCTATCGCCGATCAGGTTCAAAGATAAAAATGCCGAGCATTTCTTTGGGAAAACTGTGGTCACAAGTTCAAAGGGAATTCCGATTGTTGCCGTTCAGATGTGCCAGAAGGCACGAGGCACGAAACAAGTCTCGTTGACGTTTGTCCGAGAAGAACTGATGACCGCGCATAAAGCGAGTGTGAAATACATCGATCTGACGCCACTGATTTTGATTGCGGTTGGCTTAATTGGGGCACTACGCTACATCGGTCGGGGCATGGGAAATCAAGAGCTTTACATCATTGCCGGGACGCTGGCAGCAGCAGCTATCATCATCAGGGTATTGATGCCGCGTCGGAGCAGACAGCGAAAGGCATGATAAGGGGTGACTGTAGCAAACTGCTACAGTTAGCACAAAGGAAATATAATAGGCTGACGCCGCGCGTGCAACCAGAGGTGAGCTACTGTGAAATCAACTACGCACATCGTCGCCGCCACGGGCTTTGTTGCTGTCGGGAACATCATCACTGGAAATCCGCCGCAGCTTCCCGCTTTTCTCATGGCTGCATTGACATCGATGTTGCCTGACATTGACAGACCGCGAAGCAAAGTTTCGCTTCTCTGCCCGCAATTTTCACGAGTCCTCTATCAAACGTTTGGGCATCGTACAATCACACATTCGATCTTCGGTTGGCTGGGTATTGCAATCATTTTCCTGCCTTTACGCTTCATTCCGATTCCGGGGATTTACACAGCGGCGTTATTGGGTTACATCTCACATTCTATCTTAGATACCATGAACATTGAAGGCGTGAGACTCACCTATCCGCTTTTCGGTAACCATTGCTATGTTTTGCCGGGTGATGAGGCGCATCGAATCAAACAAGGTAGCCCAAAAGAGAAAACCTTTCAGATTGTTTTGGGTATGATTTGCATCGGACTTTTGGGGTTGAACTTTATTGGGGAACGAACATTATTTAGAAATCTTTTGGGAACGCCCGAAGCAATTGCACGGGATTACGCGCATCAACTCAAACTCGGAGAGCGAATCATCGTCAAGATTCGTGGGATTTGGACCAACGGACAAGATCGGGTTGAATCGGAATTCGATGTGATTGCAGCCAATGACTTTGGGGTTTTCGTTCGTCAATCGATCAACCCGATGAAGGTCTATCAGATCGGCGGATCGTTTTCAGCGATAAGCCATGCACGTTTAAAAATCGTCCATCAGATTAAGGCTGAACATCGCGTTGTCAAAATCCAGTTTAATTATGAACGATGGAAAAGCGAACTCACGGCGCAATATCCCGGAGCGATTGTTAGCGGAATCGTGAAAACACATGCGGTGCCCCCGCGTTTTGGGCTTGATGAGTTTCATACCATTCAAAGACGCGGCGACGAATGGCACATCACACATGCGCCAATTGAACTATTAGATCAGACGCTCCGGAGCCGGGCAAGTTTGACCGGCGAAATTAAAATACGTTACTGGAGACAGAAAGACAATGAACGAAATCAAGATACCTCCTAATCTCATCTTGCTTTACGCCGACATGACGAAAACGGAAATCGCGCTACACATGGCAATCCGTTCAATGGCAGACCATGGAAAGCTCAAGCGGAATATATGGCGGGTGAGCCAGATTTTAGGGAAGTGTCGTCGCCGCTTGTATGAAGCGGAGTTTCGACTCAAGCAGAGGCAGCTTCTCTACATACATTATCAACGGAATGGAACTCGTGATGTCCCGTACTGGCACGTGTATGAGCTACCCGTTGGAACGGAAGCGATACCACTTGAAGCGATCGTCAAAACCGATGAAGCGGTCGAAGGTGAACCGAAGCCGAAAAACGTCTGGCGAAAACTCCGCGATGCGATTGTTGGGACAGAACTCGATAACTTTGACCTGACCGATAGTCAATAGCAAAGAGGCACGAAATCATGCTTTCACCTGAACTCTTAATCCGGCTCGATCCTTCGGATGGGGGAGTTTCTTCGCGAAGTTTATCCTCGAATCCTTCACTTCGTTCGAGGACAGGCTTCGTGAAGGTCTCGAGGGCAGGTTTCTTAATCCCGTGTAACGGGGCTACGCCCGGAGACGAGTCATGATAAAGAAAGTCATCACCCTCTTTGTTCTGGTTACCTGCCTGCTTAGTTGCACAAAGGACAGCGAACTACCATTGGATGAGCAAGGTGAGGTAGAATCTTCCACTGAAGCCATCGCGCCAGAAGGGGAGGACGCTTCGGGTGCTCTTCAAGCGACATTCCGGCTGGCGTCTTGGAACATCAGGATTTTTAGCAACAATAGCCGCGATGATACCGAACTGAGACAGATCTCCCAAATCCTCATCGAATACGATTTCGTTGCGATCCTTGAACTTCGGGATGAGGCGGTTCTCCAACGCACTTTAGTCATGCTCGCAGGCATGGGGAGGGATTATGACTATCAGATCAGTGAGCCGGTTGGGAGGGGTGTCAAGGAGCGATATGCCTACCTCTATGATGCGGCACTGGTAGAAGTGGTTGAAGCGGGACAGATCTACGATGACCCACAAGACCTTTTCATCCGTGAACCGTATTACGCCACATTCCGGGCCAGTCAGTTTGATTTCACGATCATTGCGATCCACGTGATCTGGGGAGATACAGTGGCACAACGCCGTGCGGAGATCTTGCAGTTGGACGACGTGTATCGTGCGGTACAAGACCGAGATCCGTTAGAGCAGGATATTCTCCTCGTCGGTGATTTCAACCGCGAGCCCGACGACACCGAAAGTTATGCCGATCTGACCGAGATCGATTCGATGATCGCTTTGTTTAACCTCCCACAGCGATCGCACATCAAAGACACAAGCCTCTACGATAACATCTGGATGCAAACCCATTACGTGACGGAATACACCGGCACAAGTGGGATAGATCGGTTCGATGAGATCGCCTTTAACAATAACGACGAGTTGGCCAACTTAGCGGTCTCAGATCACCGTCCGGTTTGGGCGGAATTCCGTATCGATATGGATGATGATCACCCCTCTGGCACGAGTGGAGTCACAGTCGTTGTCGGTGATCCGGATCAGCCCGTCGCGACGGCGGGAGGGAAGATCAACATCAATACTGCGACGAAGGCGGAGTTGATGACGTTGGACGGAATCGGGGAAGTGTTGGCGGACAGAATTATTGCAGGGCGACCGTACGAGCGGGTCGAGGATCTGTTAAGGATTTCAGGAATTGGGTCAAAGACGTTGGCAAAGATCAGAGACAAAGTCACGGTATCCGCTACGGAATGCGCGAGGTCTGCCCTCCCATCTCAAGCGACGTTGGCGATCGACCGCTACGGGGGACGCTACGGGCGGCAAAGCCCGCTTCGGTCGTACCTTCCTTCGCTTCGGCTGCGCTCTCTGTGCCCCCTTCGCTCTGCCGATGGGGTTGGAGGAAGGGGGATCGAAAGCCAGTTGGTTAAATGCGCTGGGTTCTTCCCACCACCCGCAGGGTCTGAGCGACTTTGGTAATCGGAAGTCCTTCCCTGACGGGCTGGATAAGCGAGTTTGGTACTTCACCCCGATGGATCGGGGGCAGAGCCTGCCCTCGCGTAGCGGGGCTTGGCAAGACGCAGTGGGCATGACCGCCTTTGGTTAATCGAACGCGATTCACGCCCGCGCCATGCCTCCTTCCTTCTGCTGTCCAGCGATCTTCCCCTAACGGGCGATTGATAACTCCTTCCCAAATCAAACGGTATCGGTAATTGACCGGCATGCTTCACTCTGCCTCGATGATTGGAGAAAGAAGAAAGTTACTTTTCCGTATGTGAAACGGAATTGGTCATTGAGAGCCTGTCCCCCGATAGATCGGGACTCAAAGCAGCCTGTCGGGCTATCAGAGCGAGGCTGAAAATCGACCGGCTTAAGGCAGTGCGATCGGAATGTGATTCGCCAGAACAACGGGATTAGGGATCGCGCCTCACGCCTCCGTCCTCCTGCTGTCCACGTCCTTTCCCCTGACGGCGAGATAAAGCTCGTTGCCAAACCAAACGTCATCGGTGATTGACCGCTACGCTTCGCTCTAGCTAAATAATTCCACAGAAGAAGGAGTTATCTGTCTGTATGTGCAACGTAATTGGTAATCGATGCCCTGTCCCTGTCGGGCTTGTCAAAGTGGGTTCGCACTTCACCTTTGCTAAGTTCTGCGATCGGACGCGATTTGGTTGATCGGACGATCATCTTAAAATCAACGGTTTCTGGTTGTTCAGAGATCCCCCGCCTCGCCGGTGCGCTCGGTCGTTAATGCGCTCACTTGCTACTTCAACTCGGCTTAGTTTCCTTTCCGTATGCGGAACGTTAACCTGACCAACAAGGGGTAGTTACGGGATACATGTAAATACCTGCCACAACCAAGAAATTTGTTGATTTGGCTCGGAGTGGGTTGTGAGAAAAACGTTCCTTTTCTGATTGCGATATTGGGGAGGAAACCGCTTGAATACTACATCCGAATACTGGCGGAAAAAGCAGAATTCTCCCTTTTCTTCACCATTGAGCCAAAATGGGGAGCCGTTCTTACCAGAGGCGGCTACCTTGTATCTACCTGGGGCGATGCGGATTATAGATATAACACGGCATCGCTCGCAAGCCGAACGTACTCATTGGCTTTGCAGGTCTTTTTCATTCGTTTGAAGCCTGAGTTTGAAACATTACAATAACGTACTGTTTCAGGAAGGCTGTCGGATTCTTGGAGGTAAACCCATGATGCAAAACAACCCATTAGCCATACCAAACACCTACCTCAGTCACCTGATGATCTTTGTCGATGAGCAAGCCTACACCGATATTGAACATCGCAAGGGAATCACCATCCACAGAACGCTATTTCAAGGAGATCGTTGATGTAACCCTTGCCTTACCGGACGAAGATATACGTCGGTTCACGCAGGAGGTTTCTGTGTACGGCTATACCGTCAGAAACGACGGGCAGAACGCCATCTGTGAAGGCCCCGAGGTTCGCTTCGTACTTGTGCCCGGCACGCCCCCGCATATAGGCGTCAGTCAATTCAAAATGACTTTGCATCGAAATAAAATAGGTCAGCAGGTTTATCGTTTTGGCACGGAATCTGTGTTGCAGTTTTATTCAGACCAGACAGCGGCCTGGTGGATTCGATGAAAACAGGCCATCCCTTCGGACGATGTCCCACTTTGGGAGAAATGAAGGCATACACATGAACATCGCACATCTACAAAAAAACATATTCCAGAAGTCGTCTCAATGTGGAATTTAGCAGCCGAACCACAGGCAACGCGATCGATTTTCATTCCGATGGCCGTCCTTTCCGTTTATAATTTATCATTCATCATTATACCGTTGCCTATTGCATTGGTGAAAATGGCGCTGGAAACAGGATTTTGCTTGCTTGGATGACAGGTCTGACTGAACCCCGTGGGGGCCAGATGCCCTTCGCCCGGCCCTCCGCTCGTATCCGAAGGCGTTCATCGAAACTTGGATACGCCCATAGATGAATGAAATTGTTGAGCCCACCCAACTCCGAATACCAGCAACCTGCCAGGGGCGAAAGTTTCTCACGTTCAGCGATGTGCTCACCCCACGCTTCCAATACGGTCGGTATGGCCTCGGCGGGGTAAGTGTATAAACGCATCTCGTATAATGGACCGATTTTTCTTTCGCCTAGAGGCGTCATAAACGGAGCGGGTAGGTAGATCTGGGACACCATTTCTATAATGAGTTCACCGGTGTTCGGCGGCCATATTGGGTTTTGACCTGCCTCAGCTTCGCGTCTAATCTGCGCTCTTTGGTCGAGATCGTCGTAGGGCCAGATGGCAACCATCTGATTCAGAGGTCCGCTTTCGGTATACCAGTGGCCACCGAGTTTTGAGAGTTGTTGGCGTCCTGGCAGTTTTTCTTCAAAACGCTTCCAATACTCATGCAGGGTACCCGTTTTGAGATTGTACGTTCGCATTTCGTAGATCACTTTTCCCTCCTGAGGTTGGTTCGTCTGGAAAAATGGTGTAACAAAATAGGGCGGGTTCATTCCCACAGAATACTCAGGAAATTCGCCATGCTAATATTACATCAATTCGTCATCTTTGTAAACTCAAAAATGGGATTCTCTCAGATTACGACTTGACAATAAGATTGAGGTCGTGTACCTTATCGTTCGTCAGTAAACACAATGGCTGCTTTGGCCTCGAAAAAGCGTTTGGCTGGCAAGGCATTGACAAAAGTGCCGTCGATGCCCATGTAAATTCGTTTTGCAGACGAATCACTCTCGACAGAACGGTTCATGGGAACTTTTATTGTTTCATTTGGTTCGTCAGCCAGATATTCGACCAGCACTTCCATCGTTTCAACTACGCTTGCCATTGGACTTGTTTGTAAGTTTTATTGGCTTCAGTCGCGACCGTTTCGCCTTCATCAGAACAGAGCCAGCGAATGTGACCAAAGCTTATGCTGACCCTTCGGGTGGGAGGAAGAAAGCCGATTTGTGGTTCATTGACACTCTCCTTACTGATCGTGGCTAAACACGAAACCTAAACGGTTGAAGTGCGTTTTACACAAATTGAAGGAGGGTTTATAAATGAACGGTAAACTCACAGTAACAGAGTTGGCTAAACAATTGGGCGTAACCAATCAAGCAATCCATAATCGAATCCGGAGAGGAACTCTTCAGGCAGGCAAGATTGATGGGGCATGGTACGTTGAACAAGAAGAGGCACAACGGGTTTTGGACGCAGCTAAACCCGTTGAAAACGATGTGAGTACATCGATTGAAAACGGGATTGATAAACCGTGTAAAACGTGTGAGCAGTGGGAGGAAAAATACCAAGAGGTAGTTGAGCTGAATGAATATCTGAAGAAGCAGATAGAATGGTTCAAAGATCAACTGGATAAACAGACGATTCTTTTGGCACAGGAACAGAGCCTGCGAGTAAAAGCTCTGCCTAAAACGTCATGGCTTAAGAGGCTGTTTGGGAGGGCGCAGTCGGAAGTTGCAGGATAACGGTAGGCAATAAAAACCCGCAAACCTTTGCGCCGAGAGTGACGGGAGGTTTGGGGGCGTTGGTGTTGTGACTTATGCCAAGCTATTGATCACAGCAGTCGCACTTGCAACATGGACAATGACAACAGTTCGGACAATCAGGAGAGCAACGAGGACAGTTGTGTTTCTCTGTGGTCTGTGTTTCAGTGTCTGTCGTTGGTTTTTCATCTGGACTTAACAAGGCGATCACCTCCTTCATCGGATTTGGGGTTTCAATTCCAATTTAATCCGAGATGTCTCGTTTTTGAGAATTTGTGGTTCATAGGACATTCCTCGTGCCTTCCAATCTGGTAGATTTTCTCGGTTATCTGAGGTAACGTAATCCTTGCCCCATTGTAGGAGATATCAAACTCCTCAAAGGCAACCTTGTATTCTGCTTTCTCAATGCCTTTCAGCCCTTCCAGAGCTTCGACTATAGCTGTCGGTCAGCCCATTCAGAGAAAGCCGTTGACTTCTTTCATTCCCTGTGTTATCCGGAAACTATTTCCCTACGGTGAGTTTCATCAAGAAATGAAACTCACTAAAGCAAAGCTTTTAGAGACACTGAGGAGAAAAATAAGGGATGGACAACATACCAAGTAAGGAAAATAGCTAGAATTTTAATAAGAAGGGTCAACCAAGTGTGGAAGCAGTATCTGGAGATAGATAAAATCCGAGATGGGTAAGGAAAATGAATGAAAATCCTAATGATAGACAGGGTATTAGCTATCCAAAATTTAGGGAACAATTCTCAGTACTAGACTTTGATGAGAAACGAAAAGTTCCCGTGATTAGTTTATTCGATATGCCAGAAAGAATACCAAAGGAGCAGGCTACTATTACGGCTACAGATTTAGAAGGTAAAATAAGAATTAGCACTTGGAAAGATCTAAAAACTCTACCCGAAATAAGAGTCAGATCTCCGCTAATCTGTCAAATCTTTAATTGGGCAGAAGTTGTTGATTGTGAAGGATGGAAACTTAAGACTGTTTTGGGATATTTAGGAATTTCTGGAGAAGAGAATAAGCACTATTCATTCCATTCCAGGGATGGGAACTATTTTGAGACTTTGACTCAAGAAGAAGCAATAGATGAAAGAGCCATCCTATCTTATAGAATGAACGGAGAATATCTAAGTCATGAACATGGAGGACCTTTGCGATTAATAATTCCTTTTCTGCAAGGATATAAGAGCGTGAAATGGGTGGATAGAATTTATTGTTCCCATGAAGACCCAAAAGGAATAAAGATTATTCTTAAACAATCTAAAACCGCAAAACTCTCTGATAGATTAAAAGCTGAATATAATGTATAATGAATAAAAGAGGTGATTTCAAACCTTAGAAAATTTTTAGCTGGATGTGAAAAAAGAAGAATCTGTGTTTTACCATTCGCGGGGCTATATTGCATTCCCACTGGTAGCTTTGCTTTCATTTCTCCGAAATTCTTCATGCAAATCTCTCAGCAATGTGAAGCCCTGTCCCAGATACATATTGCAGATTCTGTCAGCATATTGCTCCTGTCCTTTTTCATACAGCACTCTAACAAGAGTCTGAATAACTTCCTCATGAAAAGTTGGGTACACCCCATTATTTAACACTTCGAGATATATCTGGGCTACATAATCCGGATTGGTTTCGGCGTGTTTTGAGAGAGATTCAATCATATCGTTTGACTGAAAATCTTGAGGAGTAAACCTTGCTGACAACTTCATCCATTCGAATACATCCTCATCAATTCCATCAATCAACAGCAGCCATCTGGAAAGACTATAGAGAACCTTCTGATATTCCTCGCTTTCTTTTTCCACATCTAATACCTTGAATAATGCCTCCCACAGTGGCTTTACCTTTTCCTTCATCTCATCGGTGAATCTCTCCCTCATTCTCCAGAAGAACTCAACAATCTCTGAAAGCTGGCTTGCGTCTTTGTTATTGATTAGCTGACAAATTAGGCTTGTAGGCTCATCGAGTGCTTCCCAGCCCTGTAGATATCCTATGCAGATGTGCTGAACACAACGGCCAGCGCTTTCTCGCTGAGAGAATTGTGTCTGAATAGCTTTAGTGTAAAATCCGTTATCTCTCATTAGAAAGTAAATATTCTTGTGAACGTTGCTAGCATAAGTCAGGTATCCTGTAAAAGCAGCCTTCCAGTGTTTTTCATCTCCTACTGCAAAAATCCTCTCAAAGTTATCCTTTACCCACCCCTCATCCAGATAAAGCAGGTTCTGCAAAAACTCCCCAAGAATTACCGAGAATTCCACTGACGATTCTACTTGCCTGTCGAGTCTTTTAGAGAAATCCTTTCTAATTGCAGCTGTCCACCGCATTTCTTTAGGTCCTTCGCTAATCCTTGCCACTCTTAAGGAATAAGTGACCATTGCTGTGAATATCTTACCCTTAGCAGAATTTAGGACAGCGGTTGTAAGATCAAGTTCTCCTAAGTCCAAAAGATCTGATTGTGCTCGGTTTGCCAGAATCAGAAGAGTTCTTTCAGCTTTGGGAAGATGTGCTGAATCAAAAGCGTGTTTATCATCCCTTGTTCCTTCTTCGATAAGTTCTGCTGTTGTAGATACAATCCAATTCCTATAATCATATGGCTGATCTGTGGATTCTTCTTGCCAGAAAGTGTAAGAATCCACAATTG
>JADFGN010000003.1 GCA_022567695.1 Candidatus Poribacteria bacterium
AACTGAGGTACTGAAGTTCATCGATCAGGTTTCCCAAATCGACAAGGAGGCGCGCATCGCGGAAGAGGGTGAAAAGAATGGGTGTTTCATTGGTGCTTACTGTATCAACCCGGTGACTCAAGAACGCATTCCAATTTGGATTGCAGATTACGTGCTGGCAGAATACGGCACGGGCGCGGTGATGGCTGTCCCTGCACACGACCATCGGGATTTTGCGTTTGCAAGAAAGTATGACCTTCCCATTCGTGTCGTCATCCAACCGGGCGGCGAACACCTCGACGAAAATACCATGACAGAGGCTTACGTCGATCCGGGGGTTATGGCAAACTCCGGTCAATTTAATGGACTCGCGAGCGAAACTGGGGTAGCCAAAGTGATCGAGTGGATGGAATCGAAGGGGGTTGGCAAAGCGGCAATCAACTATCGCATTCGAGATTGGTGTATTTCAAGGCAGCGCTATTGGGGAACGCCTTTCCCAATTATTTACTGCGAGCAGTGCGGCACCGTGCCTGTGCCGGAATCAGAACTTCCTGTGGTGCTTCCTGAAGATGCCGAATTTATCGGGAGTGGTACAGCAACGCTGCAATCGCATAAAGCATTCTACGAGGTTAAATGCCCCACATGCGGTGGCCACGCACACCGCGAAACCGATACGATGGGAACATTTGTTGATTCATCGTGGTATTTTGCACGATTCACAGATGCCCACAGTGAGACTCACCCATTCCATCCAGAGAAAGTCAACTACTGGCTCCCCGTCAATCACTACGTCGGTGGAATTGAACATGCGGTGATGCACCTGCTCTATGCACGTTTTTTCACAAAAGTGATGAGCGAGCTCGAGCTCCTGGAGGCAAATGAGCCTTTTACGAAGTATCTCGCTCAAGGCATGGTTTGCATGGCAACGTACCGTTGCGAGGAACACGGCTATCTGTTTCCTAACCAGGTCAATGATGACAATACCTGCGACATCTGTGGACGTAAAGTTGTCGTAGGGCGGATTGAGAAGATGTCCAAATCAAAGCGGAATATTGTCGATCCGGACGGGATTATTGAGCAGTTTGGCGCAGATACGATGCGGGTTTTCTCTCTTTTCGCCGCTCCACCGGAAAAGGAACTTGAGTGGAATGACGACGCTGTTGAAGGGTGCTCACGCTTCCTCAACCGTGTTTGGCAAGTTGTTGAGCAACATCTGCCGGCGATCGAAGGTGTATCATCTCAGTATGACCCCAGCGAGGTCAAAGGGGAGACCAAAGAACTCCGCCGAATGACTCACGCAACAATCGAGCGAGTCACACGAGACATCGATGAACGCCTTCATTTTAACACGGCAATCAGTGCTATCATGGAGATGCGAAACTTCCTCGCCCAGTTCAATTCAGATAGTCATCCGGTGACGGGTTCGGTTCTACGAGAATCTATCGAGGCGATGATTCTTATGCTCTCACCCTTTGCGCCGCATATCGCTGAGGAGCTATGGGAGAAGATTGGAAATCAGCCGAGTGTTACAAGTGCAAGTTGGGTTTCCTTCCATCCAGAAGCACTCAAACGCGATGAGATCACGATGGTTGTGCAGGTCAACGGAAAGCTACGCAGTCGAATCCAACTTCCCACAGATTCAAGTCATGCAGAGGTGGAGGCGGCTGTGCTTGCCGATGAAAAAATTCAGAGGTACACCGAAGGAAAAACAGTACGGAAGGTAATCGTTGTCCCGAATCGTCTCGCAAATATCGTTGTGTAATAGAACCGTAGGGGCGAGGCATGCCTAGCCCCTACTCAGCCGTGAAATGAACCATCCCGATTTTTGTAAGGAGAAAAGTCATCATGACCCCCAAACCCATAGTCATTGGCATAGTCGGCGCAGGCTTTGCGGCTTCGTTCCATGTTGAAAATTATCGACGTGTGCCTGGGCTTGACATTCGGATTAAAGGTGTCACTTCAAAACGTCCACAACGCGCTGAGGCTTTCGCTAAGCAGCACCAGCTTGAGAAGGCTTATTCCTCTGTGGAGGCACTTCTGGCGGATTCCGAAATTACGCTCGTTGATCTCTGCGTACCAAACTATCTCCACCATCCACTCGTCCTTCAGGCTGCCGAAGCTGGAAAGCACATAGTTTGTGAAAAACCGTTGACAGGCTACTTCGGTGATGGCAGACAAGAGACGTCCCGGCGAACGATGTTCGATGCCGCGTTGAAAGCCGCCGACGAGATGGTGGACGCGGTCAAACACAACAATGTAATGTTCTGCTACGGTGAGAATTGGGTCTATGCTCCGAGTGTGCAAAAGACAAACGACCTCCTCGCAGAAAGCGACAACACCATCCTTCGCATTGTCGCAGAGGAATCGCACAGCGGCTCGCACTCGGAGTACGCAAAGGAGTGGCGATATTCTGGTGGCGGTAGCCTTTTCAACAAAGGGTGCCACCCCGTTGGCGGTACGCTTTATCTGAAGTACAGCGAAGGGAAACGGAAGTATGGTAAACCGATTAAACCCAAGAGCGTCTTAGCACAAGTGGCAAATCTGACGCATATGCAGAGTTTCCTCGATGAGGATGAAAAGTGGCTCAAGGAAGGCTGGAAAGACTGTGAAGATTGGGGCACGATGATTATTACTTTTGAAGATGGCTCCGTTGCACAAATCACGGCGTCGGATATTGTACTTGGCGGCATCCACAATGTCATGACGGTTTATTCAAGCAAAGTTGTAGTTCAGTGTAACATCAATCCCAACACAGGCATGTTGACCTATGCTCCGACAGACCGCGTATTGGGCGAAGCGTATATTCGGGAAAAAGTGGAAACCCGTGCGGGTTGGCAATTTACTAATCCTGACGAGGATTGGATGAACGGCTTTCCCCATGAACTTGAAGACTTTTGCCAGGCGATTGCTTATGACCAATCCCCCAAGAGTACGATTGAATTGGGGCGCGATATTGTTGCGGTCTGTTATGGGGCTTATATTTCAGCGGAGACGGGACAGCGCTTCCTACTCTCTGAATGGATGTAGTCGATCGGCCCGGCATATTTCGATGGAATAAAACCCCAAGCTTATTTGCTTTTGGAGATTAAGATGACACAAGCTACAACAGACCTAGCCATCATCGGCGGGGAAATTTACACGCCATCCTATCAATCGACAGGAAACATCCTCGTAAAGGATGGGAAAATCGAATCAGTGAATGACGATGCATTTGATCGGTCAAAGCAACCAGAAATCCAGGTGATTGACGCAAGAGGTTGCACAATCATCCCTGGCTTAATTGATACGCTCGTTCACGGTGGAGGCGGCTGTGACACAATGACCGGAAGGGTTGAAGACCTTGAGAAGATTGCGCGTGCCCACGCCGCCCACGGAGTCACTTCCCTCGTTCTGGGAATATCCTCGGCAAGTATGGAACAGATCAATCGTTCATTGGAAACGATCGGGTATGTGGTAGATAATCCGGTTAGGGATGGTTCGCGAATTCTTGGATCTTACGTCGAAGGGAAATTTGGGAGTTATCCAAAGCATGGCGCGCAAAATCCCAAATACATCACCCCACCCAACTTTGAAGACTTCCACGCGATGTGGGCAGCCTCCGATGGGACGATTAAAGTAATCTCCATCGCTCCCGAAAATGATGAAGATCTAAAATTCACCAAACATCTTGCCAAATTCAGAGATGAAGCCTACAATGGTATCGTCATTGCGATGGGGCACACCAATGCGACATACGATCAAGCCATGGCTGCGATTGACGTAGGCATCACTCGTGCGACGCATACTTATAACGGCATGAGCGGCATGCACCAGCGTAATCTCGGTGTCGTGGAAGCGGTTTATTCTCATCCGAGGATTCATGCAGAACTGATTGTCGATGGACAACACGTCAGACCGATCTGGTGCCAAACGTTAATCAAATGGAAAGGGATTGAAGGCGTCGGACTGATTACGGACTGCACATCGTTAGCGGGTGTGCCGAAAGAAGAATGGAGTCGGGATTACGTTTATGATGCATCGCTTGACGCCTATCGCTTGAATCGCGAAGGGAGTAGGCGATATATCAAAAACGACGCGGTTTGGTTGAATCTAGGTGAGTCAAGCGAAACACTTACAGGTGCTATGATTACGTTGATGGACGGGGTACGGAATGTTATGAGTTGGGGGTACACATTGGAGGAAGCGGTTACGATGTCAACGCTCACTCCTGCTAAAAATCTCGGTGTGGATAACCAGAAAGGATCAATTGCCCCCGGCAAAGATGCAGACCTTGTCATTTTGGATGCCGACCTCAATGTCAAAACAGTGATTATCGAAGGGGTTATACTCAAGCAAGATTAAAAATTGAAGATTGAAGATTTGGGTGAGGTGTGTTAGGCCTTCGACTGGGGGGAAGATTGAAAACCCACGTCAACACTGGATGCTCGGAATTCAAATCCATATTTAAATTTGGCATAATTTCTGTTATGCACTGAGATTCTTTACCTCGTTCAGAATTACAAGAATGCCCCAAATTCTTAAATTGAACTGGTATGATGCGTGAAAGAAAATATGCACACTCTTGATGATTTGCTTAATGTAAAAAATTTCGAAAAAAAACTTGACATTCAAGAGTCTGTTTGATATAATTGACTCTTCGACGATACATTATTCTTTGGTTAGGCAAAAAGGGGGTATTTATTCCCAAAGTGGTTTAACGTGTTGTCCACAGATTGCACTGGTTTATGCTGGTGAGTCGAGTTTGTGTGAGCCCCTTCGGGGCTTTATTTTTGCCTATCTTAATCATGTTTTATGAATAACCTCGGTCGAGGAAAGTATGCCAACGATAAATCAATTAATTAGAAAATCACGCAAAAGAGTAAAACAGAAAAGTAAATCCCCGATTCTTCGTGGCTGTCCACAACGGCGTGGTATCTGTTTACAGGTCAAAACAACAAATCCTAGGAAGCCGAATTCGGCACTTCGTAAGATTGCGCGTGTTCGATTTACCACAGGCGATGAAGCAACTTGCTATATCCCTGGAATTGATCATAATCTGCAAGAACACTCCCTTGTTCTGGTTCGCGGTGGAAAAGTTAGAGATTTAGCCAATGTCAGGTATCATATCATCCGCGGGACATTGGATACTGCAGGCGTTGACAACCGGAGACAAGGGCGATCAAGATATGGGGCGAAAAAGCCGCGGTGAGCCTGTATCCTCATGAGCCTCCACGGACGCCTTGCCTTGTGAGCCGTGCCTGATGTATTTATAATTAACGAGGAGAAGAGTATGCCACGACGTAAGATTGTTGTGAAGCGGGAAACTGCCTCAGATCCAAAATATAATAGTAAGCTCGTTGGCAGATTTACCAATAACTTAATGTTCAACGGGAAAAAGAGCATCGCTCAACGCGTCCTGTATAAAAGTTTCGACTTGATAGAGCAAAGGACAGGGCAGGAAGGAATCGCGATTTTTCAGCAAGCACTTAATAATGTCAAGCCTGTTATTGAAATTCGTCCAAGGCGCGTTGGCGGTCAAACTTATCAAGTTCCCGTCGATGTCAAGGCAGAACGACGTACAGCATTGGCGATTCGCTGGATTATTCAAGGTGCACGAGGGCGTGGCGAAAAAACGATAGACGCACGATTAGCAAGCGAGTTCATAGACGCTTCAAAAAATGAAGGGGAAGCAATTCGCAAGAAACAGGAACAACATCGAATGGCAGAGGCAAACAGAGCGTTTGCACATTATCGATGGTGAAAGTCGCTTTCAATCCCGATTGTGGTTGATTATTATAATTAAAGACGGTGAACTTTGAAATGAAATTGTCAACAAAAAACTCTCCCTCATCAGAGAATAGAAAATCTGTAGATTCGCGCCGGTTTGGATTGGCCAGCACCCGTAATATTGGAATTATGGCGCATATTGATGCTGGTAAAACAACGGTAACCGAGCGAATTCTATATTATACCGGCCGTGTGCATCGCATTGGTGAGGTAGACGAGGGAACGACCACGATGGATTGGATGGTGCAAGAACAGGAACGTGGAATTACCATTACAGCCGCTGCAACCACTTGCCGATGGAAAAACCATCTGATTAATATCATCGACACACCGGGTCATATAGATTTTACGGTTGAAGTTGAACGATCCTTGCGGGTTCTTGATGGGGCTCTCGCAGTTTTTTGCGCTGTTGGTGGTGTTGAACCCCAATCGGAAACGGTGTGGAGGCAGGCCGATAAATATAATACTCCACGTATCGCGTTCGTCAATAAAATGGATCGAACGGGTGCGGACTTCTTCCGAACAATTGAAATGATGGTTGAACGGCTCGGCGCACAAGCGGTTCCTATTCAGCTACCAATTGGTTCGGCTGAGCGGTTTAATGGCATCGTCGATCTCATCTCCCTCAAAGGGCTTGTATGGGACGAGGCGAATCTTGGGTCTGTGGTATATGAAAAGGATGTTCCTGATGAAATGATGGAGATGGTTGATGAATACCGGGAACGACTGGTTGAGGCAATTGCGGAGTATGATGATGAGCTTTTAATGAAATACCTCGACGGTGAAGAGTTATCCATAGAAGAAATTAAAGTCGGCTTGAGAAATGCTACGTTAAGTGGTAAGATAATCCCAGTCGTATGCGGTTCTGCCCTAAAAAATAAGGGAATTCAACCATTATTGGATGCGCTTGTTTCCTACTTACCTTCTCCTATGGATGTGCCGCCAATCATTGGAGTAAATCCAAAGTCCCAAGAGAAAGAGGAGCGTTTAGCAAGTGACAATGAGCCTTTCTGTGCCTTAGCCTTCAAGATTATGACAGATGCTCATGTTGGAAAGCTGACATACCTTCGTGTTTATTCGGGCACTTTAACAAAGGGATCCCAAGTGTATAATAGTACCCGTGGTAAAAATGGAAGAATCGGACGGCTAATGCAAATGCACGCCAATAAACGTGAGGAGCGTCAGGCAGTTTATGCCGGGGATATTGTCGCCGCCATCGGTTTGAAAGATATATCGACTGGTGATACCATTTGCGATCCGGACGCACCAATCACATTAGAAACAATGGTTTTTCCAACCCCAGTTATGTCAGTCTCTGTTGAACCCAGCACCAAATCGGACATAGAGAAATTAAATCTCGCACTTTCAAAACTCGCCGAAGAGGATCCCACGTTTAAGGTTCATCAGGATATCGAAACAGGACAAACTCTGTTGTCAGGGATGGGAGAATTACACCTAGAAATCATCGTAGATCGGTTGCTTCGGGAATTCAACGTTTCAGCGAAGATTGGTAAACCACAGGTTGCCTACCGCGAAACAATCCAAAGGCATGCGATGGCAGAGGGCCGGTTTGTCAAACAAACCGGCGGACGCGGGCAATACGGGCATGTAGTCATTGAGATTTATCCTTTAGACAAAGGATCTGGTTTTGAATTTGTCAATGACATAAAAGGCGGTACTATTCCACAAGAATTTATCCCTGCTGTCAAAAAGGGCATCGACAACGCCATGAACACCGGAATTTTAGCAAGCTATCCCGTTGTTGATGTTGGGGTAAGGCTTTACGATGGTTCTTTCCATTCTGTTGATTCATCAGAAATGGCATTTGCAATTTCCGCTTCGATTGCCTTCAAAGAAGCGATGAAACGGTCAAGTCCGATTCTCCTGGAACCGATCATGGAAGTTGAAGTCATCGTCCCAGATGGATATTTGGGTAAAGTCATGGGAGATTTAGGCTCTCGGCGTGCGCAAATTCTTCAAACAGATATGCAGGCAAAATCCCGTATCCATGTTATTCAAACATATATTCCGCTTTCAGAAATGTTTGGTTACGTAAAAACCTTACGCTCCTTAACGCAAGGGCGCGCAACCTATTCAATGGAGTTCTCACACTATAGTGGTGTGCCAGAAAGTATTGCTCAAGAAGTGATTTCGTCGAAAAAATTGCTTTAGGACAAGGGAAACGGCAAATCGGCGAAACTAGAGGAAATTGGAGTCTGGCGAGTTAAGCTAACACTTTCCAACTTAAGGACTCGCAAGATGCAATCGATACAAGATGCCAGTGGCTTTATGGATCCTGTATCTTGAATCCTGCAGACCTTTGGAATACCGGATCATTGGCATTTTTAGCCCAAAGTGTCAATCCGTTTTTCAAAGTGAACCATCCCATTTCCTAATTTCCCCTTCCCTGATTCGTTAGATTATTACGTCACGTGAGGAGATTCATAAATGGCAAAAGAAAAATTTGAAAGGACTAAACCCCATATTAATATTGGAACCATTGGGCACGTCGATCACGGTAAGACGACATTAACAGCCGCAATTACCATGGTTTTGTCAAAGCTTGCCAACAAGGACTACGTTGTGACTTATGACCAAATTGACAAAGCCCCGGAAGAGAAAGAGCGTGGAATTACGATTAACACCGCCCATGTTGAGTACGAAACCGAAAATCGTCACTATGCTCACGTAGACTGTCCAGGACACGCGGATTACATTAAAAACATGATTACTGGCGCCGCTCAAATGGACGGTGCCATCCTCGTTGTTTCTGCTGCTGATGGTCCCATGCCCCAAACGCGGGAACATGTTCTGCTCGCCCGTCAGGTCAATGTTCCTTCTCTCGTTGTCTTCTTGAACAAGGCGGACATGGTTGATGATGAGGAATTATTGGAACTGGTTGACCTTGAAGTCCGCGAACTTTTGAACGAATATAAGTTCCCAGGCGATGAGATTCCAGTGATAATCGGATCCGCTTTGGAAGCTATGGAAGCCGGCGGTGACCCGGAAAACCCTGCCTGTAAGCCAATTATTGAATTGATGGAGGCAGTTGATGCGTACATTCCTGTGCCCACGCGGGAGGTCGATAGACCGTTCTTAATGCCGGTAGAGGATATCTTCTCGATTAGTGGACGTGGAACAGTCGTTACCGGACGTATAGATCGTGGAATCGTACGTGTTGGCGACCCCGTTGAGATTGTAGGTCTTCGAGACACCCGTAGTACGGTTGCAACTGGTGTGGAGATGTTCCACAAACAGCTCGACGAAGGTCAAGCGGGTGACAACGCTGGTGTGTTAATCCGCGGTGTTGACCGCGACGAAGTTGAACGTGGTCAGGTTCTGGCAGCTCCAGGGACAATTAATCCTCATACCAAATTTGAAGCGGAAACCTATATCTTGACGAAAGAAGAAGGTGGACGCCACAACCCATTCTTCAGTGGCTATCGCCCTCAGTTCTATTTCCGTACAACGGATGTGACCGGAGAAATGCGTCTCCCTGAAGGTGTTGAGATGATTATGCCGGGTGACAATGTACAAATTACCGTTGAACTTGGTAAACCGATTGCCTTAGAAGAACAACTCCGGTTTGCAATTCGCGAGGGCGGGCAAACTGTTGGAGCTGGCGTCGTATCAAAAATTATTGAATAATTTGAAAGGCTGTAGCGGAGTCCATTGGACTCACTACAGCTTTTTTGTTGTTCATTTTTAGTTTTCCTTTAGCACCTAGAGGCTTGATTGGAGATGCCAATGGACAATCAGAAAATTCGCATCCGATTAAAAGCGTTTGATCACCGTCTGTTAGATCAATCTTCAAATCAGATTGCGGATACAGCAAAACGGACTGGGGCAGTTGTATCAGGTCCTATCCCACTACCAACGAAGAAGCGTATCTTTACCGTGCAAAGGTCTACTTTTATCAACAAGAAATCGCGTGAACAGTTTGAAATGCGAACTCACAAACGGATGTTAGATATTCTAGAAACAACTCCTAAAACAGTGGATGCTTTGATGCGTTTGGACTTGCCCGCTGGTGTTTATGTTGATATTAAGCTCTTGTAATCCCTGATGAACTATTGAGTATTGGCATCATTTCGGAGATGTGAAAAATGGTTGATGGAATATTAGGAAAAAAGGTTGGAATGACACAGATCTTTGACGAATCAGGTACGGCCATCCCAGTTACAGTTATTGAAGCGGGACCGTGTCCAATCGTGCAGATTAAGACAGTAGATGGGGATGGTTATCAGGCGGTTCAATTGGGATTCGGACATCGGAAGGAAAGAAGAGTCAATCTTCCAGAACGTGGGCACTTTAAAAAAGCGGATGTTGAAACTTGTCGATACTTAAAGGAATTTCGGGCTGACAGCCTGGACGGTTTATCCGTAGGTTCACAGATTGATGTCGGTATCTTTTCATCTGGCGAATATGTTGACGTGGCTGGCACCTCAAAAGGACGTGGTTTTGCGGGGGTCGTTAAGCGTTGGGGCTTCAAGGGCGGTAGAGCAAGTCATGGTGGTGAGCAAGATCTTCGACGCCCAGGCTCGATTGGAGCAAGTGCCTATCCTTCGCGGGTCTTTAAAGGGAAAAAGATGCCAGGACGATTGGGTGGTAAACGGGTTACCGTCCAAAGTCTGCAAGTTATTCAGGCGGATACAGATAGGAATCTGTTGGTTGTCAAAGGGGCTGTTCCTGGTCCCCCCAATGGACTGCTCATGATAAAAAAATCAGTAAAGAAACCAGCATAGAAACACCCCTTGCGAATTGAGGATGACCGACTATGGCAACTTTAGATGTATACAATCATTCGGGTGACGTTATTCGCCAAAAAGAATTATCAGATGAACTTGTCGATGCGCCAGTAAATGAAGCTGTTGTCCATCAATGTATTGTTGCGTATCTTGCTAATCAAAGAAGTGGAACAGCTTCAAGTAAGACGCGGGGCGAAGTTATTGGAAGTGGTAAAAAACTATATCGGCAAAAAGGGACAGGTAGGGCTCGGGTGGGTGATAGTAAATCTCCCATAAGAGTTCATGGTGGTGTAGCGTTTGGTCCCAAACCACGTAGCTATCGCCAAAAACTCCCTAAAAAGGTTCGTAGGCTTGGGTTTTGTTCTGCTCTCGCAGATAAATTTCAAAGCAATGAATGTCTCCTAATTGAGGATTTGGCTTTAGCGCAACCCAAAACTAAAGACATGGTTCAAGTATTGAATGCTCTGAACCTCAAAGGTAAAGTTCTTTTCGTTCTCGGTCAACAGGATGTGAATGTTTACCTTTCCGTCCGGAATATCCCTCAAGTGAATAGCTGTACTTGGGATATCTTGAACGTCTATGATATTCTTTGGCATGATAGGGTTGTTCTCACTGAGGAGGCGGCTGAAAGACTTGAGAGTAAATTGGTTCAGTCAACAAGCGGTGCAAGTGAGGAGTCATAAAAAAGAATGAAAGACCCATACCAGATTATCTTAAAACCCTTGATTACGGAAAAAAGTACAATTCTCCGGGATAAGTACGTCGAGAGGCCAGGAGGAAAAAAGGGTCTCCCCAAATATGCCTTTGTCGTAGATACCAGAGCAAGTAAACCGGAGATTCGCCAGGCTGCTGAAGAGTTGTTCGACCTTAAAGGAAAGATATTGAATATAAATACGATGAAAGTTCGTGGTAAACCTAAAGGACGGCTTTTCCAGTTTCAGCGTGGTAGACAACCGCACTGGAAAAAAGCCATAATTACCGTTGAAGAGGGAACAACGATTCAGGTTTTTGAAAGTATCTAAATTGATGGATATTCGATATTAGGACTTGGGTAGTTGCATGAGTGAAAACCTAAATACCGAATACCCAATACCTACATAAGGGGACCAGAGTGGCTGTTAAAACATATTCACCTGTAACACCAAGTCGAAGATTTATGACGGGAGAATCCTTTGAAGAAATTACTCGTCATAAGCCAGAAAAATCTCTGGTTAAGGGTCTGAAAAGAAGGGCTGGACGTAACACTTTGGGGCGTATTACTGTTAGACGGCGTGGAGGCGGACACAAACGGCGATACCGAATTATCGATTATCGGCGCAACAAATTTGGTGTGCCTGCAAAGGTTGTGTCAATTGAGTATGATCCCAATCGTTCATCTCGTATTGCGCTTCTAAGCTACGTTGACGGTGAAAAACGTTACATTATTGCGCCATTGGGTTTGCAAGTCGGCGATATATTGAACTCGGGCCCAAATGCAGAGATTAAAGTTGGAAATGCTTTACCACTTGAGAGAATTCCTCTCGGTACTGCCGTTCACAATGTAGAAATGGTTCCGGGTAAGGGAGGACAGTTGGTACGCAGTGCTGGTGCATCCGCCCAGCTCGTCGATCGCGAAGGTAAATATGCACGATTGCGTCTGCCCTCTGGTGAGGTCCGTCTGTTGCCCGTACAGTCCTTAGCAACAGTTGGGCAAGTTGGCAACGTCGATCATTCAAATATATCCATTGGTAAGGCAGGCCGCTCTCGTTGGATGGGGCGTCGTCCTAAAGTTCGCGGTGTTGCAATGAATCCAGTTGACCATCCCCACGGCGGCGGAGAAGGAAAGAGTTCAGGGGGTAGACACCCAGTAACCCCTTGGGGAGTACCGACTAAAGGATACAAAACGCGAAATCCCAAAAAGAAATCGGACAGATATATTGTCAGTCGGCGTAAATAGTTTCATTTTCTCGGTGTACAATTTTATTTTTTGGAGGAGAGTTCTAATGCCACGATCTGTGAAGAAAGGCCCTTATATTGAGCCGAAGTTGATTAAGAAGATCGAAGCAATGAATAGGTCTGGTACCAAGCGCGTGATTCGCACTTGGTCTCGCCGTTCGACGGTAACCCCTGAGTTAATTGGTCATACTTTCGCCATTCACAATGGGAAAAAGTTCTTTCCCGTCTATATCTCAGAGAATATGGTAGGCCATAAACTCGGCGAATTTGCCCCAACTCGAACGTTCAGATCGCATAGAAGGGGAAGTTAATAAAACTGGTTGTAGGAGATTTGCATAATGGAAGCGAAAGCACGAATGCGGAATGTGCCTATTGGTCCGCGTAAAGCACGTTTAGTTGCAGATCTAGTCAGAAGTCAATATGTCGAAGATGCCCTGAATCAATTGGCATTTACGCATAAAGCGGTTTCACCAGTGATAGAAAAATTGATTAAATCTGCGGTGGCGAATGCACAATATCAGGATTCTACCATTGATGAAGGTAATCTTTATATTAAAAAGATTATCGTCGATGAGGGAATTAACCGAAGGTGGATTCGACGAAGGGCACGTGGCATGGCAAATCGAATTTTGCGGCGTAGGTGTCACATTACAGTTGTGGTAGATGAGGAGAGTAAGGACAATGAAGATTGAGCCTGTGATGGATTTGCAAAATAAATCTACGTTTGTCCCTATCGTTCTCTCGCCTAGCATATGATTTTGAGGAGGTTTGAGTGGGACAGAAAACGCATCCGCGTGGGCTACGCTTAGGAATTACTGAGACCTGGGATTCCAGGTGGTATAATGAAAAAGAGTATGCTCAGTGGCTCCATGAAGATCTGAAGATTCAGGAGTTTGTGAAGCAAACGCTCTCACGCGCTGGTATTTCCCGTGTTGAGATCGAGAGAGTCGCAGATAGATGTAAAATCACTGTGCATACAGCGCGTCCTGGTATTGTTATTGGGCGACGAGGGGCGGAAGCAGAGAAATTACAAGCAGATCTGGAAAAGCTTATTGGGCGATCTGTTAGAATTGAGGTTGCAGAGATACCTCGCCCGGAACTTGATGCTCAACTCGTCGCTGAAACAATCGCACGGCAAATCGAGCGCAGAGCTAACTTCAGGCAGGCGATGAAAAAAAGTATCGCTGCGTCAATGAGAGCCGGTGCCCAAGGGGCTAAAATATCGGTTAGTGGACGCCTCGGTGGCCATGAGATGGCCCGTTCAGAATCCAGTATCGAAGGGAGAGTTCCTCTGCATACGCTTAGAGCCGATATTGACTATGGGTTTGAGGAAGCCAACACACAATATGGTAAGATTGGTATTAAAGCATGGATTTTCAAAAAGGAAGTGATTGGTAAACCAGCTCTTCCAGAAATGTCTTCCTCAGGTCGTGTAGCCCAGGTCCCAACGTCTGCTGACCAGCGTCGTCCACCCCGTCGTGCCGCAGATCGTTTTGAGGGCGATACATCAGAAAGGCAATCCCGACAACGAGGGCGTCGGGGAAGCGGTCAACGAGGGCGTCGGGGAAGCGGTCAACGAGGGCGTCGGGGAGGCGGTCAACGAGGGCGTCGGGGAAGTGGTCAACCACCTCGCCGTAGAGAAGAAAGCTAAGCTCGGTTCAAGTAATTACCGTATCAAGTCGGGCATGTGATACGAAGTCCCAATCTAAAGACGACTAACTAGAGCCGGTTGATTAAGAGTGAGTATGAAAAGCCATGAAGGAGTAATATCAAATGTTGATGCCAAAACGGGTATTACACCGTAAAGTGCAACGAGGGAAACGTCGCGGAAAACCGTATCGTGGTTCACAGATTAACTTCGGTGAATATGGTCTGCAAGCTATGGAATGTGGCTGGATCACGAGCCGTCAAATTGAGGCGGCGCGTGTTGCAATGACGCGCCATGTGCGGCGTGGTGGGAAAGTTTGGATAAAGATTTTCCCGCATAAGCCTGTCACCAAAAAGCCTGCTGAACAGCGAATGGGCAGTGGAAAGGGGCCGCCGGAGTATTGGGTAGCGGTTGTTAAACCGGGACGTGTTCTTTACGAATTGAGTGGTGTTCCTCTTGAGGTAGCAAAGGACGCGATGCTAAGAGCTGCTCATAAGTTACCTATTCAAACTAAATTTATCACCCGAAGTGGAGAGTATTAGGCAATGAACGTAAGTGAATTGCGAAACAAGCCGACTGAAGAATTAGAAAACGAACTCAAAGAAAAAAAAGAGAGTCTATTTAATATCAGATTTCGGAATATCCTCGGGCAGCTTGAGGATGCTTCTCAGTTAAAACAAGCCCGAAAAGACATTGCACAAATGAAGACAATCCTTCGTGCTCGTGAACTTGGAATCGAAGATTTATCGTCATAAAGAGAGGATGAACTTGAGTCAAAAACAACGAGGTCATCGTAAAACTCGAACAGGTGTTGTAGCAAGTGACCGGATGGATAAAACAGTTACCGTAGCCATTGTTCGGGCATATCAACATCCCCTTTACAAAAAAATCGTAAGAAACACGACAAAAATCATGGCGCACGATGAACATAATGTGTGTAAAGCTGGGGATGTCGTGCAAGTCATTGAAACGCGTCCACTTAGTCGCCGCAAACGATGGCAAGTACAGGAAATCATTTCAAAAGCTGCGTCCGTTGATAATTGAGCTTTAACACGTCTTTAGCCAAGCAGAGAGGGCGATTCCGGTTTGCTTTAA
This sequence comes from Candidatus Poribacteria bacterium, assembly GCA_022567695.1. GTDB lineage: Bacteria > Poribacteria > WGA-4E > WGA-4E > PCPOR2b > JADFGN01. Next base: position 15,172 of record JADFGN010000003.1, read on the forward strand.
GTTTAGTATTAAAGACAGACGGCAAAGTTGAAATTTCAACACGCGCCTTGTAGGAACAGTTTTTTATTGAAACCGTCTAAGACACTTTCAATATCGGTTTCCCCGAAAGTTGGTATATCAAAGCATTAGCAGTTCGTTCGTAATAGTATAGGAAAGGATATAGTAATGGTTCAATCTTATACCCGGTTAGCTTGCGCCGATAATACAGGGGCGAGGAATCTTATGTGCATTACGGTGCTTGGTGGAACGCGAAAGCGCTATGCACGGGTAGGTGACGTAATCAGGGCGAGTGTGAAAGAGGCAGCTCCCAATAGCCAAGTTAAAAAAGGAGAGCTTGTTCTAGCAGTTGTTGTGCGCACGGCTAAAGAATATCGCCGCTCAGACGGGTCTTACATCAAATTTGATAAAAATGCAGCCGTTTTAATCGACGATCAGAATCAGCCTCGTGGTACACGAATTTTTGGCCCCGTCGCTCGTGAGCTTAGGGAAAAGGAATTTACCAGAATTATTTCTCTGGCGCCTGAAGTTATTTGAACGACCTTTTTGAGGAGGAAACCGTGTCTCAAATAAAATTGCATGTTAGCAAGGGCGATGAAGTGTTGGTGTTAAGCGGAAAAGATGTAGGCAGAAGAGGAGTCATTCTTGGCATCTTCCCCGATAAAAGCCGCGCTATTGTTGAAGGTATTCATATGATTAAGCGGCACATGCGTCCTAACCAGATGGGTGAAGGTGGGATTGTTGAAAAGGAAGGGACGATTCATATTTCAAATCTTAAGCTTATCTGCCCCAAATGCCATCAACCTACGCGGACTAAAAGCCGCGTCGATGAGCGAGATGTAGGGAATCGAAAAAAGAAGTTTCGTGAGCGTGTATGCAAAAAGTGTGGTGAAATTGCGGAGCGGAACTAAATCGCGAAGTTACACCCTTTTCATGGGATGAAAATCAATGAGTCCATATAGATCATTTTATCAAGAAAAAGCTGTACCTGCATTGCAACAGCAATTCAACTATTCAAACGTGATGCAGATTCCAAAACTGGAGAAGGTCAATCTCAATATTGGCGTTGGTGCGGCGATACAAAATCCAAGATTATTGGAAAATGCCGTTGAAGAACTGACGCAAATCGCGGGTCAACGTGCGGTTATTACTCATGCCAAGAAGTCTGTGGCAGCTTTTAAGGTTCGCGCCGGCATGGCTATTGGTTGTAAAGTGACCTTGAGGCGTGACCGAATGTACGAGTTTTTCAATCGGTTGGTTAACACTGTACTGCCACAAATACGGGATTTTCGTGGACTTTCTCCGGATGCTTTTGATGGTCGCGGGAATTACTCCTTGGGGCTTCAAGAACAGATTATTTTTCCAGAGATTGATTACGACCAAGTGAGTGAAGTTCGAGGTTTGAATGTAACCATTGTAACAACAGCTCAAACCGATGAAGAAGGACGAGAGTTATTACGTCTCCTAGGTATGCCTTTCAGCGAATAGCTTTGCGTCATTTGGTAACGGTTTGACATTAACCCTTGTGTAAAAGTTGTAGCCCCAAGATGCTCGATTTAAGAATCTGCAGGTCAAACAGGTTCAAGTCCGCGCATTTCTAAGAAGAATTAAGGAGCAAGCAATTTGGCAACAAAAGCACTCATCGCAAAGCAAAAAAGACCTGCGAAGTTTCGGACCAGACAATACAATCGCTGCACCTGCTGCGGACGTTCGCGCGGTTTTCTGCGTATGTTCAAACTTTGCCGGATTTGCTTTCGCCTTTTAGCGAGAGAGGGTAAGATTCCTGGCGTGAAAAAAGCCAGTTGGTAAAGGAGAGAATTGCATGTCAATGACAGACCCCATTGCGGATATGTTAACGCGCATTCGCAACGCGAATAGAGCAGGACATGAGCGCGTTGAGATTCCCGGATCAAGACTCAAATTGGAAATTGCTCGTATCCTACGTGAGGAAGGGTTTATTCGAAATTATCGTTTAATTGATGATCGGAAGCAGGGGATCTTAAGAATCTATCTCAAATATGGGGAAAATTTAGAGAAAGTCATTACAGACCTGAAACGAATTAGCAAGCCAGGGAGGCGGGTTTACGTGGGTATAGCAAATATCCCTCGAGTGTACGGAAATTTAGGAACCGCTGTACTTTCTACCTCTCAAGGTGTTTTAACAGACCTCCAGTGCAGGAAAGCTAAGGTTGGAGGCGAAGTACTTTGCTATGTTTGGTAATTTCAATGGTTTAAAATTGGGAGAATAATGTCATGTCACGGGTAGGGCAGATGCCTATTAATGTTCCTAATACCGTCAAAATCACCATAGATGGGAGGGATATTGCTGTTGCGGGCCCAAAGGGGCAACTCACTCAGACAATACCTCAAAGTATTCAGGTGAATTTTGATAATGGGGTAATTACGGTTGAAAGACCGAGTGATCAAAAGGTGCATAAATCATTACATGGATTGACCCGAAGTCTGATTGCAAACATGGTAACGGGGGTTACCGAAGGGTATGAAAAACGGCTTCGTGTTGTCGGGACAGGTTACCGTGCCGAGATAGATTCGCAGAATCGTTTGATCCTCAATGTTGGATACTCTCATTCTGTTACCTTCGCGCCTGCTGAAGGTATTACCTTAAGTGTTGGTACTTCTATAAGTGTGGATGCACAACCGCATATTCCTATTACTGTAAATGGTATTGACAAACAGGTTGTTGGACAAACTGCCGCCTCAATTCGTCAGATAAAAAAACCGGAAGTTTACCAACCGTGTAAGGGTATCCGCTATGAAGGTGAACAGGTGCGCAACAAGGAAGGTAAAACGAGAGTTTAGCACATGGTTGAATTATTCGTCGGGCAGCAAAGTGCGCCCGACTGAACCCATCAAAACCTAATTAACGGTGTAGGAATGAGTGAAGAGGCTACTAATTGACAGTGCCTCTTGATCAGATTTTGGAGGATAATCATTGGATCGGATCAAGAACAAATCAATCGCTCAAAATAAACGAAGAAGACGTATCCGAAAAAAAATTGTCGGTACAAGCCAGACACCAAGACTTTCTGTATTTAGAAGCTTGAAACATATTTATGCCCAAATCATTGATGATGGAAAAGGTATCACACTTGTTGCGGCTTCGACCCAATCCCCTGAATTGAAAGAAAGTCTACCGACCGGAGGAAATCTCAACGCCGCGTGCCAAGTTGGAGGATTGATTGCTCGAAAGGCGAAGGAATCCCAGGTTGAATCTGTTGTATTTGATCGAGGCGGGAATTTATATCACGGAAGGATAAAAGCCCTTGCGGAGGCTGCAAGGGAAGGTGGTTTAAAGTTCTGAAGTCGCTCGGATAGTATTGTCGAAGGAGAATTTCTTTGTTATTAAAGCAGAAAATAAACACAGATGAATTTGAATTTGAGGAGCGCCCAATCCCAAATTCTATTAAGCGTGTGACAAAAGTCACAAAGGGGGGAAGAAGTATTAGTTTCAACGTTCTTTCAGTTGTTGGAAACCATGCTGGTATTGTTGGGCTTGGATTTGGTAGTGCAAACGATATTCCTTCAGCTATCAGTAAAAGCATTGCTGATGCCAAGAAAAACCTGATTCATGTGCCTTTGTCAGATGGTACGATTCCCCACGAAATTACTTGTGTTTTTAAATCCGCGAGAGTTTTGTTAAAGCCAGCCAGTTCTGGTACAGGTATTATTGCCGGACTTGCAACAAAGATTATATTGGAGCTTGCAGGCATTCAAGATGTATTAACGAAACGTCTTGGATCTCGAAATGTAAAAAATATAGCCGAAGCAACGATGCTAGGGTTAAGAAACTTGAAAGACGTTCACGAAGTTGCACATCTTCGTGGAAAGACAGTTGAGGAATTTACAAGTCAAAGGTGACAGTGTGGTTCAACAATGAGTTGAGGAATAGTTTAGCAGTCATCAACAACGATTCAAAGGAATGAAGCAAATGTCAATGAAACTCAACGAACTGAAACCCGCCAAAAATTCAAACCGTCGCAGAAAAAGAGTTGGGCGCGGGGAGGCTTCAGGTTGGGGAAAAACGTGTGGGCGTGGTCACAAAGGACAGAAGTCTCGGTCGGGTGGATCGATTCCTGCTTGGTTTGAAGGTGGTCAGATGCCCTTAGTGAGGCGTCTTCCTAAGCGCGGCCCAAGAAGGATTGCGCATAAACGCATTGAGTATGATATCGTCAATATCAAAACGCTTAATTGCTTTGATAACGGAATAACTATTACTCCCGAAGTACTCCGCCAAGCTGGAATTATCAAGAGTAATAGCGTAAGAATAAAGATCCTCGGAGAGGGAGACCTTGATAAGCAATTAACAGTTCGTGTCCACGGATTTTCAAAATCCGCTATTGAAAAAATAGAATCAACTGGAGGCAAAGCCGAGGTGGTTTAAGTGATCAAGGCAATTCAGAACGCTTTCAAAATTCCAGAGTTACGGAAGCGCATAATTTTTACGGCACTACTGTTGATTGTTTATCGGTTAGGTGCTCATATCACGCTCCCTGGGATTTCTGACCAGGCTTTAGAGGAATTTTTTAACGAATTAAAAGATCGCCCCGGTGGAAATGTAATTGGCTTTGTCGATCTCTTTTCAGGCGGGGCGTTCAGCCAGATGACAATTTTTGCGCTTGGCATTCAGCCGTATATTAGCGCATCGATCGTCATGCAACTTCTTGCCGTTGTGATTCCTTCGCTAGAGAAACTTTCTAAGGAGCCAGACGGGCGTAAGAAAATTACTCAATATACTCGCTATGGCACCGTCTTACTCAGCATCGTGCAAGGAATAGCAATTAGCTTTGTATTGAGAAACTCCCAAGGTCTCATAGGTCAATCAACACCCATTGTAGCGAATCCAACGCTCTGGTGGCACCTCTTAGTTATGATTACTTTGATGGCAGGTACCTCGTTTGTGATGTGGCTTGGTGAACAAATAACGGAGAGAGGAATTGGGCAAGGTATTTCATTGATTATTACGGTTGGAATTGTCTCCGCTGCACCGGGAGGCGTATCTAATATTATCAGTCGTTTGATTAGTGCCGACGCAGCTGGTTTAAGCCTTCCACAGTTGGCCATCTTTTTAGCCTTGATTGTTGTTGCTATCATGGGCACGGTGTTTATCCAACTATCTACTCGTAAAATTCCTGTTCAGTATGCACGGCGCGTTGTAGGGCGTAAGGTACTCGGTGGACAAACCACCCATATACCTCTAAAGGTCAATGCAGCCGGTATGATTCCAATTATTTTCGCGGTAACTTTAATGCAGTTTCCCCCAACCGTGTTAGGATTTTTGCCGCAATGGGGGTGGGTTATTGGGTTGCAAAGTGCTTTCGGTCCCGCCAGTCCTTTGTATATGATTTTTTATGCAACTTTGATTATTGGCTTTACCTATTTTTACACCGCTGTGCAGATTAATCCCGTTCAGATGGCTGATGACTTAAGAAAATATGGCGGATTTATTCCGGGGATTCGCCCCGGTAAACGAACAGCGGACTATATCAATGACACTTTGACCAGAATTACTTTACCCGGTGCGCTTTTTCTTGCTGGCATTGCGGTGATTCCTATGATTTTTGAAGGTTGGTTAAAGATTGGCACAATGGTCAGTGGGGCATCGGTTCTGATTGTTGTGGGCGTTGTGCTGGACACTGTGTCACAGATTGAATCCTACCTAACGATGAGGCACTATGAGGGATTCTTGAAAGACAGACGTGTCAGGGGACGCCGAACAAGATAAAATCTGGTAGATCAGGATTTTGCGAAGGGTTCAATTGAGATTGCCAAATCCGGGTCGGGAGCATTTGGGATATTTTCCTTGAGATGCCTAACTTACCCGCCGGTTGAAAGGAAAGACAATGAAAGTTCGATCCAGTGTGAAGAAGATGTGTAAGCAATGCAAGATCGTAAAAAGAAAAGGGGTTGTCCGTGTTATTTGTACGGGAGATCCAAAGCACAAACAGAGACAGGGATAATTGGGTTTGATGTAGAGTTAGCAATCGGTTGTTGCATCACTTAACTCTTTGACAAGGAGGAGTCTCATGGCGAGAATTGCAGGTGTTGATTTACCTCGTAACAAAAGGATAGATATCGGCTTGACCCAGGTTTATGGGATTGGTCGATACATAGCGTCAAAGATTGTGGCTGATTTGCAGATCGATTCTGCAAAGAAAACAGGCGATTTGACTGAAGATGAAATTACCCGATTAAGAGGGAAAATCATCCAAGAGTACAAGGTTGAAGGTGATTTAAGGCGTGAAATCGATCTGAACATCAAAAGATTGATGGATATTAATAGCTATCGAGGGTTACGTCATCGCCGTCAACTCCCTGTTCGAGGACAAAGAACGAGCACCAATGCCCGAACACGTAAAGGGAAAGCCAGGACAATTTCAGTCGGTCGAAAATCCAAAGAAGCCGCTCGTAAAAGTGGTTGATAACGTATGAAGTACAAAACAATGCCTATTCCTGAGTTTATCGAAAGGGGGAACGTCCTTTGAGAAGTGGTAGGAGAGAAGGTAGGAGAAGAGAAAGAAAGAATGTCCCTGAAGGGATTGCACATATTCAAGCGACATTCAACAACACAATCGTAACCATTACGGATCCAAATGGAAATACACTTGCGTGGGCAAGCGCAGGTGCGATGGATTTCCATGGCTCTCGAAAATGTACACCATACGCAGCCCAGCAAACAGCTGAGGCCTGTGCGAGAAAAGCAATGGAACACGGTGTGAAGCGCGTTGAGGTACGGGTTAAAGGACCAGGGTCAGGCAGGGAGTCTGCAATCCGAGCACTTTCAGCGGCGGGGTTAGAAATCACAACTATGAAAGATGTTACGCCAATACCTCATAATGGTTGTCGGCCCCCAAAACGTCGTCGTGTTTAACCTTTAGATGTAAAACAATTGTAGGGGAGAAGATGGGCAGATATTTAGGTTCTGTTTGTAAGTTATGCCGTAGAGAAGGAGAGAAGCTATTTCTCAAGGGGCGGCGTTGTTATACTCCAAAGTGCTCGTTTGAACGCCGTAGTTACCCGCCTGGCCAACATGGTCAAAGATCTTTCAGGGGAAAAGACGATTATAGGAGACAGTTACGGGCAAAACAGAAAGCCAAGCGTATCTACGGTGTACTAGAAAAGCAATTTAAAAACTACTACCTGAAGGCGGTGCAACAAAAAGGGGGAACTGGAGAGAATTTGCTTGTCTTATTGGAACGCCGATTAGATAATATCGTTTATCGCCTCGGTTTCGCAAATTCACGTCGTCAAGCGCGGCAACTCGTTAAGCATAATCATTTTCTCGTGAACGGAAAACGGGTTAATATTCCCTCTTATTTAGTGAGAGTTGGCGATGTCATTCAACCCCGAGAAAAGAGTCGTGAATTAGCGGTGATTCAGGAAGCCCTGGAACAGGTTCAACAAAGAAGAATTCCTGAATGGCTTGAACTAGATACTGACAAACAGGAGGGGGTTGCTCAGGCACTCCCTGATGCCAATCAAATCGCTGCGGACATCCAAACGCAGTTAATTGTTGAGCTTTACTCCAAGTAAGGAAAAGCGAGATTGCTGCTCTGCTTCGTTTGCCAGCAGGAAGCATGGGCATAAGATAAGGTAGTCTGGTAGAAGCAGATGGAATAGGATAGACATCTCTTTTGCCTCAATATATTATCTAGGGGGAATAACATTAATGACAGGGTGGGAAATCACTAAGCCAAAGCGCCTTATTGCAGATTTGGATACCTTGACGCCTGATTATGGAAAGTTTATTGCTGAACCTCTTGCACGAGGATTCGGGATTACGCTCGGTAACTTTCTTCGGCGAGTTTTGCTTTCCTCAATTGGGGGAGGGGCGGTCACTTCTGTCGCCATAGACGGCATAAAACATGAATTCTCAATCATTGAAGGGGTGAGAGAGGAAGTTGTCCGAATAATCCTCAACCTCAAAGAGATCCGATTCCGCGTCTATACAGATGAAATAGTCACGCTATATTTATCAGCAGAGGGCTCCGGCGAAGTTACCGCCGCTGATATCCAACCCAATAGCCAAGTGGAAATTATCAATCCAGACCAGCGCATTGCAACGCTTGATAAATGCGATGGGTTGAATATGGAATTGCACGTCCGGCGGGGATGTGGATACGCGCTTGCCGAAGAACACTCGGACTCGAATCAGCCTATTGGGGTCATTCCAATCGATGCGAAATTTGCAGCGGTTAAGAGAGTTAACTTTCGTGTGGAAGAAACTCGGGTTGGACATTTAACCAATTTTGATCGGCTAATTTTAGAAGTAACCACAGACGCGAGTCTTACTGCGAAAGAAGCAGTCACGCAGGCCGCAGGTATTTTGATTGATCAGTTACAGTTGTTTAGTGATTTTGACGAGACCTATGTTGAACCTGTCGTGGAAATCGACGAAGAACAGATACAGAGGGACAAGTATTTATCAAAACCTGTCGCTGAACTTGAACTCTCCGTCCGTTCCGCAAATTGTTTAGAAGCCGCCCAGATTACAACGATTCGTAGTCTCGTCGTGATGACCGAACAAGAAATGCTGAAATTTCGCAATTTTGGTAGAAAATCCCTCAACGAGATTAAGGATATTCTCGCAACCATGGGGCTTTCACTGGGAATGACACTTGATGACGATGGCCAGCAGGCCGAAAATGATTAGTTAGAAGGAAGGACGAGCGATTATGCGCCACAGAAAAAGAATGAGGAAGCTTGGGCGAACAACTAGCCATCGTAAGGCGTTGTTTCGTAACCAAGCAACTGCACTGTTTGAACATGAGCAGATTCGCACAACATTGCCCAAGTGTAAGGAACTCAGACGGGTTGCCGAAAAGCTGATCACGTTAGCAAAGAAAGGCGACAGAGCGATACAGGATGGTAGCAAACATCGGGCACTTCACATGCGCCGTCAGGCAGCTAAGATGCTTTACGGAAGGGACCTGCATCAAAGCAATCAGCCTCCTGAAGAGGGAAAGCATGGGGTTTTGCAGAAGCTGTTCGATGAAATTGGGCCGCGTTATCAAAACCGCCCCGGGGGATACACTCGTATTATCCGAGGCGGGTTGAGACTGAAGGATGGCGCACAGATGGCTTATATACAGTTAGTGGAAGATTGAGCTGAGTTGTGAGGAATTTCAGCGTTGATTGACAACAAATCAATCAACGCTTTTTTTATGCCTACTCAACATCATACCAATTTTCGCTGTTTAATCGAGAACTGGTCTCAGAAGAGCTTGCGTAAGGGCAAGTCGCAAGTTGATTCAAGATTGGTATCAGGCTAAAAAAAATCGTCAACAATGCCTAATACCATCGATATGCCGCTGACACAAACACACGATTGGAGGTTTCATCGGTTGTCAGCGAATCGCTGGAGCGTTTCCAAGAGCCACGCATGTAAGCAATATCAAATTTGATAACCTGATCAAAGATTTTCCCCAGACCGATTGTAAAAAAATCTCGATCGCTGTCAATCTCTTTTCCAGTGAATGGAATTGGATCGCGAAAATAGCCGATGCGAACGCTCGTGTCAATATTCGGTATTCGATATTCAGCACCGAGACGAATCTGAACCGTGCTATCATAAAATCGGTCAAAATCGTCACTGCTGATGTCTTCTGCGGGAGGGATACTATATTCCGTCTGTGTCCAGTCTGAAAACTGAAAATCACCAGCGAGGGTTAGACGTTTCTCCAATAGCTTGACAGCAATCCCCGCTCCGAATTCAAACGGGCGTTCGAGATCGAATACGATTGAACCTTCATCGGCTTCGGCTTCTTCCTCACCATCATCAAAAACAGCTACCGTTTGCTGACGCCAAAGTTCATCGACTTCCAGATCCATCGGGGTGATTGCTGTCACACCAAGTGTCACGTAATCCCCAACATGAGCGAGAATCCCGATTCTGCCACCAACTCCCACATATTCCCGATCAACGGTATCATGGAAAGCAAAGTTTGCTAGCTCTGAATCAACGTTGCTGACATCGAACGCCTTACTTTCCAACTCGTTAAAGCTGCTTCCGTGCCAGAAATCAAGCGAGCCACCAATCATGATGTTCTTTGAGATGAAGAAGCCAAGTCCGAAACTCCAGATGCCAATCCCGCCTGTGGTGCTGTTTGTCTCGTCCACATCAAGGTCACTGAAAACTGTGCCGGACGAGGGATCGATTCCTTTGATCGAAACTCGCGAATCGAAAGTTTGTTGGCGATTGTATCCCAATGCGAGTGCGAAACCGCCACGGCTCGTATAAAAAGGATAGACGAAACCAATCGAATTAGGACGGGTTTTGGATTGATTATCTTCCGTCAAACGCCCGGCTGTAAATTGTGTTTCAGCATCCAATTCGCTGTGTGAAAAGCCACCAAACAATTCAAATTTCTTAATCTGTGCCAAACCTGCGGGATTCCAATAAAGTGCAGTGAAATCATCAGCAACACCAAGAAACGCCCCACCCATGCCCATCGTTCTTGCGCCGGCACCGAAAGTATTACCGATAGCAATTTCTTCAATTTGGGCAACGCTAACTGTTACCATGCCTATCAGCCCAAATAACATCAATAGCCAGATGGAAGTTGTTTTCATCAAATTAATGCCTCCTCCCAGATCTCCCCAATCTACGGAAACGTGACCCTGATGATTTCGACGGACTCGCAGCCGGGGGAGGATTCGATGTCCCGTTCTCCATAGACCGCCGCGGTCGTTGCGATGATGAACGGCGTGACTCTACTCCTCGATAACTGCGTGACCGTGGCGTGTTGCGATGGAAATCCCCAGTCCTGTAAGGACCGCGTAAGTAGCCACCATAGTAGGGAGAAGCGTATCCGTAATGCCCATAGGAGTCTCCGTAATAACCGTAATACGGTCCGCGATACCCATAATACGGGTAAGCCGAATAGTAGGGAGGGTAATAGGGATATGGGTAGGGAGCGGGATAGTAGTTGTCATAATAAGGCGCATATTCATCGTAGGTCGGTTTACGATGCCCGTAATATCCTTCATCTTCTGGTTCAGTCTCCGAATCCGTTTCGCCTTCTACTTCAGCAGGAGCTTGTTGGTTCTGCTCTCGCTCAATCCCTTTTTCTTCCTGCCGATTGTACACCTTTTGTCGAACAGGGCGTGGGGCTTCGTAGTAAGCCAATTGCGTGTAACACCCAATAAACATCACTGTTATCAACAGCAACGCGCAGGTGAAAGCAAGTTTATTCATCATAGATTTCATCTGCTTTTAACCTCCTGTCAAGCTTATTTGAATTGTCGATTATCGTGGCTCGGAGAGTATACCATAGTCAAAATAGAAAATCAAGCGGTTGTCTGAAATTGAAATCTCAGTAATTTACGGTAGCCGACCCAATCATTATAATTTATAGCTCAGTTTCATCTCATCTTATGTGAGTTTTCTTACGAAAAAACGCGCTTGTTTTGACATAGAGGTGACATCAACGTTATCTCTAAAAACTTTTGACAATGCTTCGATAAATACGATATAATTATTGCTTAATATTTACTGCTTACTTTCTGAATCTTTCAGGTTGTTATGTTGGATTTACCTGTTATGCTACATAAGGAGGAGATCCCACTGGACACCAAGTTTTCCGATCATATAGCCACAAAGTTTGCTAAAGAAGGTTTAACTTTTGACGATGTTTGGCTAATCCCTGCCGAATCAGACATACTCCCTTCTGATGTCGATACAAGCACACGATTGACCCGTAACTGCCGCCTTAATATCCCGATCTGTAGTGCCGCGATGGATACTGTAACCGAATCAGCCCTCGCAATTGCGGTTGCACGAGAAGGCGGCATCGGAATTGTCCACCGTAACTGCTCGATTGAAGAGCAAGTTCATGAAGTCGATAAGGTGAAACGTTCCGAAAGTGGGATGATTATCGACCCGGTTACTCTGACGCCAGATAAAACAGTGGGGGAAGCGTTAGACATAATAGAAAGCTATCGCATCGGGGGCATCCCCATTGTAACAGAAGAGGGACACCTCATCGGGTTGATTACCAATCGTGATTTGAAGTACGAAAAAAATCATGATTTACATGTGACGGAATTGATGACTCCAGCAGAACAACTCATCACGGCTTCACCGGGCGTCACACTTGAAAAAGCCAAGGAAATCCTTAATAAGATCCGCAAGGAAAAGCTACCAATCGTTGACGAAAAATTTTGTCTGGTTGGGCTGATTACGATAAAGGATATCGACAAAGTTGAAAAGTATCCTCTGGCTTGCAAAGATAAATCTGGAAGATTGAGGGTTGGTGCGGCTATTAGCCCCTCCTCAAGTTTAGATCACGTAGGAATGCTCGTCGATGTCGATGTCGATGTGTTGGTCATTGATACAGCTCACGGTCATTCTAAAAATGTGATTGATGCCACCGGAAGGATTAAAACTGAATTTCCGAATGTCCAACTGATTGCTGGAAATGTTGTCACTGCTGAAGCAACCCGTCGCTTGATTGATGTTGGTGCTGATGGGGTCAAAGTGGGCATGGGCCCCGCGTCAATCTGTACCACCCGTGTCATCGCTGGAATCGGTATTCCTCAGATTACTGCCGTTTACGATTGCGCTCAAGAAGCAGACAAAGCCGGTGTTCCTATCATTGCTGATGGGGGTATCCGGTATTCGGGAGATATTGCCAAAGCAATCGGCGCAGGGGCATCCTGTGTGATGATAGGAAGCCTCTTTGCAGGCACAGAAGAGAGCCCGGGGGATATGATAATCTATCAAGGAAGAACGTATAAAATTCATAGAGGCATGGGATCTTTAGGTGCTATGAAAGAACGGGGCGGACGAGAGAGATACGCCCAAGCCAATCAAATTTCGTCAAAGTTAGTCCCCGAAGGAATTGAAGGGCGTGTTCCATATAAGGGCAAATTGAGTGATTTTGTCTATCAATTGGTTGGCGGGGTTCGTGCTGCGATGGGATATTGCGGTACACCAACTATTGAATCATTGCGCACCGAAACCCGTTTCATTCGATCAACGACCAGTGGCTATCATGAAAGCCATCCCCACGACATTTCAATTACCGAAGAAGCCCCCAATTACAGTGTTAGGCAGTAGTTACGGTATTCACTAAAATTTGACATTAACGTAGGAGTTGTGCTACCATCATTGTACGGCATGGAATTAGAAATCTTTTGCTTCCACTGACATAATGCGATAGAAAGGAACTTATGAAGCGAGTTAATGAGGAGATGTCATTTTGGGATCGGCTTTATATTCCTGCCTTGATCAAAGGTATGTTTACGACCCTAAAGCATATCCCAAAGAAAAAATTCACCTATCAATATCCCGAAGACCCGCGTAGCGTTGACGAGCGCGGCGATCGCTATCGCGGCATTCATAAACTTACTAAAGATGAGGACGGGCATATCAAATGTGTAGCATGCTTTTTGTGTGCAACGGCGTGTCCTGCGGATTGTATCATAATCAAAGCCGCGCCAGCACCGGAGGGTTACAAAACCAAAGAGGGATATCAACGCGAAAAGTATCCAGAAAATTTTGAAATTAACATGCTACGCTGCATTTTCTGCGGATATTGCGTTGAGGCTTGCCCGGAGGATGCCATCCGGATGACGAGTATCACACTTCCCCAGTACTTCAGGGAAAATCCAAAAGATGGGAAGATATTGGGCGGCTCTCGTAATGATTTTATCTTTGATCGGGATATGTTGGTTGCTAATAATAATCACGATGTTATTAAGGAAAAATATCAAAAAGGACTCAGTGTTCTCTCGTAGTAGAATTTCAGTCACACCGTTGATCCCCTTCTATAACCAGGGCAAGGCTTTCCCATAATATCACATTACGGTATGGGTAAGAATTGCCCGTTTTTTATAGGTGTATCGATTAATTATCATGGAGGATAAGCAACAATATAATCAGATGCAGGACTTATCACTCAACTTTATTTCCGACTCCCTCCTCGCCCTGACCGATAAAATTAAATCCGGTATTGAAGGACGTATGGATTGGGGAGATACTTTTGGTATCGGACTCGGCACGAAGCATGACAAATATTTGCTAGTATGGACCCCCAAAGAATCCTCTGAAGGTCAGATTCTTCCTGGGTTTGATTCAGAAGATGGCAAACTCACCCTTAAAATGAAATCTCGGCCAGGAGCTTGGGTATCTTGGATCGACGAAGCAAAAGTTACCGCCGAAGCAACGGACGATTACGATCGGGTTCGCAAAAGCGTGCAGGAACTAGAACGTAATACCCGCCAAATTATCGATTTCGCTGATGGGGTTCTCAAGGATATCAGAGTCCAACACCTTGGTAAGTTGCTGACGTTACCCGAATTAGCCCAAGAAATACTGCAGGTGGAATTGACAATCCCAAACACTGTCAAAACAGGTGGCTATATTCTCGCCCACTCTAAGGACGAGATCCCTGTCGCGAAAGTTATTATCCCTGAACAAACAAATATCCACCGTGTTCATTTGAATGAGGATGAACTCTTTGACGCAATCGCAAAAGATGGGTATGATCTGCTTTTAGTGGTTTTCCGTACCCATATTAAAAATTATCCTGACCTTGTTGATATTAATTATTGTTTAACACTGGATGATTATTTCCGCGGAAATTCCCAACAGGAAGAGATTGTATCGAATACTCCGTCTTTTAACCTAGCTCAAGATGGGCATGAAATTAAAATTCTCCCAACCGCGACAGTCTATAACCCACTGCATCCAGATATCACCCAATTTGTACCAGTCTCTTTTACCGCACCCGCCGAACAGATTCGCGAAGCCATTTCTCAATGTTCATCCGAAATTGACCGTTATGTCTCACAAGCAAATCAATATGCATCTGAAATTATGACCGATTTTCAGCAGCGTATTGATAGTCGGATGCATGCCTTGATTATTCAACCGGGACAACGCATTCATGAAAAGGTATGGGATGACCTCGCGGTTCAAGAACTGAGAAATCGGCTGCTTGAGTTTACGGAATTCTTCGGTAAATATCTGAGCGAAAATTTTCCTCCTGACGCGGCTGAGTTAAAAAAGAATCAACTTCACAGTAGCATCGATCCACTGATTGAGTCGTGGCAGATTTCTGACCTGCGACAAACGACGCTTCAGCGTCTTATCCTTTCCGGCTATAAGTTGGCGAATCAAATGTTAGACCTAGCGACGGGGATGCACTACGACCTTGCTTTTGAAAAGTACTTCATAGAACCGGGATTGATTCAAAAGGTTGAATTTTTGGCACTTGAAAATGGCGAGTTAGTGAATGAAGTTCACCTGCCGGAGTGGACAAAAAAGACGGTGGGCGATCTGCTACATCGCTTTGCACTAAATTCTGCCGTGCATTCCAAACAGATCGAACGATTGCGAACCTTGTGGTTAGAATCGCTAGAGGTAGCGAACTTTGCAAGTCAACACAATCAGGAGTTTGAAACCATTGTCGAACCCCTGGTTAACTTGCTAATCTCCCCATCAGCTACTAACACGTTGCCTCGAACCTCGCGTCAGTCAAAACCAGCTTTTAATGGATTTGAAATTCCGGATGGTGAATTTCAGCGTATTCTGACGCGCATCAAGGATAATTTTTCGCTCATTAAGCGTTGTATCTTAAACGCACCGAAAGAGCGGGATAAATTGGCGCAATACTATTCAACCTTGTGGATGATACTGATTGATGGCAAGGTTCGGGAGATGTTATTCCAAAATGTCCAACCCATTTGGAATATTAACTTGAGTACGCCTTTAGAAACAAAAAGATTGATAGATTTGGTACTCAGTGGCGAAATTGTCGTGCGCGATGAAAAAGACCTCCAATCGCTGAAACGGAATCTTGAGCGTGCTTTAAGGGCAAAAGTAGGTAAGAAATTACAAGAGATAACGACGCCCTCCATGCTTGAAATTCATGGAGATACCTTATTGTGCATGCTACGAGATGAACTACTCGCATACCAAGCAATGTTAGAGAAACGACTTGCGCGTATCACACATCCCAAGGTACAAAAGAAACAAGCCAAAATGAGGAAAGGACGAAAGAAAAAAACCTCGCCCGAATCGGTGGAGGTCGAACTTCAGTCGATTGAAATGGAAAAGCCGAAAATTGCTGAAATCATTGAATTTTTGGCACCGTATGCTGAAGCACCATCGGTACTGATTGAAGCAAGCATCAACCCTCAATCTGCCCAACTGGATGAGATTCGGCGACGGCAGGTCTTAAATTTTGATTTGCAGGAACTCCCGCCAATTGAGAAAACGTGGCTTGAGAACATTAAAACAGTAGATGATTATCCAAATCTACGGGCGTTATTGCTAGAAAATAAACTCTCGATTTCCACAACTGGACGCCTTTTGATGGATTTAAGAAGAACCTTTCCTGACACTGGAATTGGGGCGAATTCAGCAAATGCTTTTAACGTTGTATTAGAACTGGTTCAAGAATTAAGAGCACTCCAAGATGCAGGCTACGATGGTCAACCACTGGAACGATTTATCGATTATCTTCCTGAAAAACTGTGGCGATGGGAGTTGACTCAAATCACTAACGAGGAACTTCCCACGCTGATAAAGGAAAAGGTTTTAGTTTCAGCAGTTTGCTATGAGAAAGAAGTGGAGGCTTTGCTGGAATACGTTGAACGATATGATCAGCTCCTTGAAAAAAAGTTTGTGCAGGGATCAGAGGTGAATAAACAGCGTGGCGTCTTAGAGGAAAAGTTTCAAGCAATCGCTGAAACCATATTGTAACTGAATCTGAGATTTAAGGGCGATCGAAAGTGAAAATTAGCATTCTCTGTCGAGGGCATTCAATGTTATCGACAGCCTCAGAAATTTGCCAATCCAATGTTGTGACCGAGGTCGCATTGCTAGACGAGAATCATGGTCTTTATCGAAACGCGATCCAAGATTTGCAAGAGGCGAATGCACTCGCAGGACGCGACACAGCCCTATCTCTTTCCAGCGATGCAGCGGTACTCTCCGGCTCCCAAGTGGTCGTCCTGCTCCCTCCGTCCTCCCGTACCGTATTACGCTCTCCTCAAGCACATCGTGCCACGAACACTTCACTTGTTCGTCATTATACGAAAAACATCAAGCAGTATGCGCCGACGGCGAAGGTTTTAGTTGCGATGCCACCTGCACATTTTCTCGCCGCTTTTGTACAGCGTGAGCTTGACGCAGATGGAAAGCGGGTGATCGGACTCTCAAGTGGAATCGCTAGTGGCTATCTGAAGACCCAAATTGCAACCCAATTGAGTGTTTCTGTAAGAGATGTTATGACATTGGTGATTGGTAACGACGATACGGTTTATCCGCTTCCGCAATATTGCCGTGTAAATGGGATACCGATCGATCAGCTTCTAAGCCCCGATCAGATTCACGAATTGACTGAGATGGTAAATGAGAGACAGAGAAGATCAATTCACGCCGAGGCTCCGTATAGTCTATCCGTTTGGATCTCACAAATTATAACGGCAATTGCCTTGGACAAAAAAAGAATCATGAGTGTGGGGTCACTGGTTCAGGCGAGCACTTCAACCGCCTATCTGAGTGTCCCATCAAAAATTGGGGCTGATGGCGTCGAAGAAATCATTCAATTAGAGCTCACAGAAACGCAACGAGAGCAGTTCACCAACTTGGTTGCAAAGAGCATGGCTGAACAGCATCAGTAGTTTACCCAAAGTAGAATTCAGAAAACAGAGTGTCCCGCTTACTTCCCCCGCCGAGAAGCAATTGAAGAAGCAGGTCGTTTCTTCACGATTCTTTATTTCCAAGGCTCCCCTTCAATCTGCAATGTCGTCGGTGTTTTGACTTTGATGATATACGCCTGCCCACCGACAATAGGTAAATCTCCTGTCACGGTGTTGAGATCTATTTCCGGATCAAAGCGATTGAACCGCTGGCCATCATAACTAAAGATTTCCTCGACGTTCCCAAGAAGTTCAGGCAGTTGTACCAAATCGCGGATACGAGACAAATCATCGCTCTGCAACGGCAACCCCGCAAGATTTATTCCGGCCTCGAGCGAAACAACTCCTTCCGGGGCGTCACCGCGAAGTTTAAGAGTGACGGAGTGCTTCATGATAGCGATTACCCCCGTGTGTGGTGCAAGCGGAATGTTGGCGGCAAGGGCATCGAGAGCCGTTGCGTGTTCAATCTCGAATTGGGAAAAGGTCTGAAAGCGTTCCTTCTGACTGTTGTAGGTAATGAGTTGGTGAACATTTTCGTCCCCACCGAGGACGTCGTAAAGATCGCTGATGCGCTCCATCTGGCGCGGCAGATCATTGATGTGGGTAATTAGAAGGGGGAGATGACGGAGACTAATACCTTCAGGGAATTCAAGCTGGAATTCATGAAACGTCGGTACGGGAGTTTCGCCGCCGAATTCGTATGCGCCGATGTCTACCGCAACACCAGCAATTCGCCCCACGCCATCAAGATCGAACTCAGGCAAATCGGCGGTATTACTGTCTCCTGCATTGATTGCTGGCGAATCGGGGCTCAGTCGAAAATCATCGCCTGCTGCATCCACAAACCGTGGGGCACCGCCGATATTGCCGTCACGCCCGATGAACGACACATCCGATAAGAACGAATGACGAATAAAACTATCGGCAGTTGCCTGGCTGAAGTTTGCGACATCGGTCTGATTCTCTGCAAAGAGGGTATTCACCACTTCAACCTTCGGTGTGCGGACCTGCTCAAAGACCAGCAAACCAACGTTGTTAAAGGCAATGGTATTGTTGATTAAACGTCCTGAACTGCCTTGCAACACGACGCCGTGTCCGTCCGTATTCTGGCTACGACTGATGAGGTTGTTAATCAGGATGACTTGGGGGGACGTTAAAACGAAAATCCCTGCGCCGTTGCGGCTCACGACATTATCGTGAATCAGGATAGTGTCGGTTGCGCCAGAAATCACGACGCCTGTATTCTGATTATCTGTAATGGTGTTTCCGATTAGGTCAACATTAGAGCCGTTCTGAGCGGCGATACCATTGCCCCCATTTTTGCCAATGGTATTTCCTTCAGCATGGACATCCGATTCGAGAATCAACACACCTACCGTCCCACTCTCTTCGATGGTGTTATCCTTCAGCATCACTGGTTGGGGTGCCCCAGAAATCACCACACCGTGATCGGACTGTTGGTTCGCATCCCCGTCATCATTGGTCACGATTGTGTTGTCAGCGATTGTTCCCGTTGTTCCATCCCATTGCACACCACTTCCCTTATTCTGCGAGATTGTATTCCCGATTAGGTCGCCGACCGAATTGCTACAGAAAATTCCGCCTGTTCCGTTAGAGAGGAGGCGGTTGTTCTGAATCGTAAATTCGGCGTTACTCTGAATGCTGATACCTCTTTCCGCATTTTCGGCAATCTCATTTTCGGTGAGCGTGACTATCGAGCCGGAGACCACCACTCCAGTGGCGAGAGTTTGCACAATCCGATTATTTATCAGCGTCGCTTCAGAGCCGTCCTGAATGAAAATGGAGTTGCCGTTTCGTTGTACATCGTTATCGTTGATAGTTGCTGTGGAAGCCAACACAGCGATTGCCGCATCGCGGTTGTCCGTAATCTGATTCTCCCGAATCGTGGCTTCAGAGTTATTTTGAACCGTCACGCCATTTTGCGCGTTTCGGATATGGTTACTTTCAATCATTGCCTTAGAAGCATCTGTGATCAAAATACCACTTTGAGAACTTTCAATAACGCTTTCTCGGATTGTGACATCAGCCCCATCCTGTACAAACACGCCCTCACGGACATTCAGATTTTCTAGTGTCAAGCCGATCGAGCCAAAAGTCACGATGGTTGCGAGAGTGGGTTGACTACCAGAAGCAGAAACGAGCGAAATAAAATTCTCTAGAATTTGCACGGTTTCATTGTAGTTTCCGTTATCGATCAATTCAATCCGATCGCGTGGTAGTGCCTGTTGCAAAGCAGCAGCGATTGAGGTGAAATCTGCGCCTCCGCTCTGCGCAATACGAAGGGTTTGCCCAACGCGAGTCTCGGAAAAAACGGAAAATTCTTTCAGTTCCGCCTCCCCCTGCCGATCGACCACGCCGATTGCCAAACGGTGGGCATCCCCACCAGCTAACCTGGTGTAGGAAAACTCGACCGTCGCATTTTGCCCGTTTAGCGACACGCAATTTTGGACCTCTGGCGAACCCACGGCTGCCGCGCGATCGCCTTCATTTGCAAAGTCGGTTGTAATCGGCAGAAACTGGGCTTGATGAAGCCCGTCCGAATCGCTTAATTCGACACGAATGGTGATTGAGCTGGCACCGGACGGATACTCAAATGGAGATATGATGCGAATCGAAGGCTCTGCTTCGCTAACAAATACTCCCCCAGGATTGAAGAAACGGTTGACATCCAGAAGTTCAGCGCTGCATGCGGAAAGACGGTCTGGGCTATCACCGTAGGACATGATGAATGCGTCATCATTGAAATCGTGTTGCAATCCAAAAGCGTGTCCGAGTTCATGCGTCACTGTGACAAAATCAAAATGGAGACCGGAGGCGGGAACGTACGCCACACCACCATTTGGGCCTTTAGGACCGCCCACACCACCTGCACCGTTAATGACCTCATCGCTCACATCAACAGCAACAAGGTAGATATTGTCCTCCAGCGAAAACTGTGTTTCAATTTCGACCTCGACGTTGTCGCTGGTGTTTGCACCTCGGTAGTGGCTGTCAGGAAACTGACCGTCGACGGGGTGAACAATCGCTTGTCCCAACGTATCAGTCTCAAAGGCGAAGGTCTTGCGACCAAACCCGTGTGCTTGCATTTCATCGGCGTAAAAGGCTTGTGCATTTCTAATCAGCGCATCCAACTGTATTGGAACTTCTGGCAGAAATGAGCGGTCGCTCGGAATAAAATAGATCAACCGAACCACAAACGGATCGACGGCTGCAAGGCGATTAAACTGATAGGGTTTCCGCTCGTCTGCGCGGAACCGGTAAAAAGGCAACGGTTTACATCTGAACGCCTGTTGCGCCGGAACAAGATGAATTGGTATCAATATAAATGCAAGTGATAAGCACAGAGATCGAAAGTAACTCATTAAATTTCTCCTGATGATAACGTTGATCGTATCTGAGTCCGTGTTGGAACCGAATTTTTGCAAATTCGGCTACTATTTTACACAGCATTACTTACACCAGAAAAGGATGAGGCAGATTAACTGCAGTTATGATACAATAATTTCGCGATATTTTGCAATTGGATTGGAGGTGAGAACCGTGAAACAGAAAAAGTCTAAGTATCCCCCTCATACACGACCTCCGGTATTTAAGCCGGGTAGCTATGGTGAATATCTGCACCAGCACCCGGAAGTTGCCGATGAGGGTTTGAGAAAAATGGGACTAGAACTAGATGAAATTGACAAGCTCTTGATGGAAGGCTGGACAATTGAGATTCATTTGAATAACTTCAAAAATGCGACGTATAAGAAAATCAAAAAAAATCCATGAGGCGAGGAGGCATTGGCATGAGCAGTCTCGTGTTTTTACAAAATATACCCAAATCATCGCTCGCATGGACGCTATCACAGTAGAGATTCAGGACGACGGCGTAAGCATGTTCTACCTCCCATCACGAGCGACTTTTGAACGTATCACCCCGAATTCTGAACCGGTTGGTCTCGTTTTCACGGATGGTTCATTTCTCGCCGTGAAGCAAATCTTTGAGTACGGTTTTCCAGATGATGCCGCAACGGAACCGAGGTTCTATTTTCATGAGTACGGCTATCATTACCAACGCCCACAGGATGGGATCTTCTTTCGGTACGACTATCATCCAGAAGTTGGTGCTCTCCAAACTCACCCGCTATATCATCTCCATGCCACGGGCTGGGTTCAAGGTGCAGAAAAGCTACCACAAGTGCCACGCTTTCCCGTGTCTCCCATGACTCTTGAAGATGTTTTGGAACTCATACGTATCACTTTTTCTTGTCAAGACATTCATGATAACTCTTCAAGCAGTGCCCCCACTTCATACAAAAGATAGTTATATTAACCGGAAGGCGGCCACCGATCAAGCGTTGCTCCGGTTGGTCTGCGCCCAATCGGCCGCCAAGGCAACGTTTCATAGGAACGATAGGCGACATCAAGATGCGGTGTCTCAAGGCGAGCATATCCCCGATCGCGCGAATCCAACGCCGCTTCTAAAATCCCCGTCGTCAAAAGCGTTCGCTCGACGGGATAGGTTGGAACACCGGTTACAAACATCTCTTCAATGTTCAAGCTGAGGTAGCTAAAATGCGCATGCGGTTCCCCATTCTGGAGGTAAAACTCCGTTCCCTGAATTTCGCCGTTGACTACTCCCGCATAGGCTAAGTCGGTGACATACCCGTTGAGCATCAGGACGTATCCGCGTAGCCCATCACGATATTCGACAATGAAGAGTGCCGGATTTTTGCAGTGGTCCTCCATCTGCCCGTTTGGTTTGTTCTCAATAGGGGCGCAAGCCGCCTCCGCCAATTCACGTGACCAAAGACCCTCTTTGGCGGCATCCCACACAGCGTCTCCTTCCAGACAGGTGACAGCAGCGACACCCGTCTCTCCACCGACTCTGCGCTCAATCATACATTGGAGTGTTTCGAGGGTATGGAAGCCATAGATATCCAGTCCTGAAAAACCAATCGCCAAAGCCTCCTCGACAGGCGTATCAAGTTCATACTCCAACCATGGATTTCGCCAGCCGAGCGGTAGGGATGACCCCGCCATGAACGGCGCACCGAGCGAATGGGCACGGTCAACCATCCACTTGGCGTCGTGCCAGTTATAGGACAGATGCTTGTCGTTGTAGATTGGCACTGACCTTTTGCTTGTGGCAAGAACCCCGCAGATCTGCTCCATGAAATACTTTCGCGGATAAAGGTGCTGTTCCTTCTCATTCCAGGCGTAGTCACCGTGTTCACCGATCAGGAGTACGCCATCAACGGCAAGTTCCCTTCCACCGAGCGTAAGTGCCTTGACGATGCTCGGATAAATCGGCACGTCATGTTCAGCCGCCAGATCTCTGCCGATGTCGTTTTCAGGGAACTGGTCAATGTACATCGACGCGATTTCCACACGGGGCGGGATTAAACCGTCGTCTGTCGGGAAGCCTTTCAAGAATTTCGTTACGATGACATCTGCGTGAGAACGCGGACGGTACTCCGTAATGATTGCTGCAATCTTTTTGCGTTCTGGCATGGGACTATCCTTTCAAGATATACGAATTGGGAAATAATGTAGATTTCATGCTGAGTGAAGCGAAGCATCTGGCGAACGAGATTCTTCGCGTTCGCTCAGAATGACATTAGTAGCTCATTGATCAGAAAAGGGTGTTACGCATTACTCGGGCCTTATGCTAGTTTCGGCGGATTCCAGTCGCCACGTGGTGAAAAAACTAGCATTACGCATTACTCATTACGTTTTACGTCCCACGTTTCATTCAAGATTATTTACACACTTAGTACTCGCACCAACAGTGACGATACCTCCGCTAAGATTCCCGTGACAATGGTTTGCAACGATGAGGTTCTGATCGCTTTCGCCGGTTTCTTCAACCCCATAGGCTTGCGTGCGTTCCTCCTGATCGTCGAGACAGCGATTGGCGTTCACCGTCATGCCAGTGACATCTCGCAAACCAATCCCGCTATATTTGCCATGTTCTTCCTGCGAATTGTTCAGGCAGACATTGCTGCTAATTGTATTGTTTTGCCCTCGGGATGCCTCGATACCATGTCGGGCGTTGCTCACACAGGTGTTGTTGGCAACCACGTTGTACTGATCTCCACCGTCACCCAGGCCACCGATGCCATATCGTCCATTCCCGTAAAAGGTGCTTCCGCTGACAACGGAATGGCGAACATGCATGCAAAAATAGAGTCCATCGCGTCCATTGTTTCGACCAATGTTGTTCGTCCACAGGCTGTGCTGCACAGAGGTGCCTGGGTGGAATCCGTGTCCTAAACACCCCTCTGCGAGACAATTCGTGATAGTTGCTGCTGAACCGCCTTGAACGCTGAATCCGTCTGCCGGCCAATGGCGAACTACGCAACTTCGCACGCGGGCATCCGTCGTTCGCACGAAATGAATTGCAGACACCGTAAAGTCCACGAAAGCACTCTTGCCGAATTTATCTCCCGCATCAATGCAAAGTGCTTCCAATTCACAGTCGTGCGCTTCCCATGCGACAAATGCCGAGAAAGCATGCGCAACAGTTCCACTCCGATCTAGCAGACAAGGCCGTTTGATCGGTTGGTCTAAATGGAGCCTGTTTTCGCTGATGTCAAGGATGATAGCATGTGTGGCATGCCATCCGTGTTGGGCGGTATCAAACACGCTGACCTCCATCCCGATATCGAATTCTGCTGCACTTTCAACATGGACGGAAGTTTCACCTTCTTGTGCGTCTTTCACAAGGAGGGAAGATACTTCCGGGTTGCGGGTAATAATACTGGTATTTCCAGATCCGCGAATCGCCACATTACTCCGTAAATGCACATGCTGGTCTAAAGAATAGACGCCCGGTGGAATCAAGACGATGCCACCGCTTTCGGGTAAAGCGTCGACGGCTTCCTGTAGTCCGCTGGTGAAAGATTCTTTGCCGCTGAAATCAGCAACATTTTGAGTTGCTTTTGTCATCATCTCTCCTTTGAAGAACCGTCACTGATGCCATCTCAAGTTGACACAAAATGAAATTGATTCAATATCCTATGTGAGATTCGGATTTTTGTCAATAATAAAAAGGGGCACCGGCGCAAAATGAACTCCTGTTTGCCCTCGGCTTGCATCTTAGCAACTACACTGCATGATTCCTGAACGAACAGTTAATTTCAGAATTGAATAAACCAATGCCCTTTTAATTCGTCTGGTTTTTTGGATGTAAATTATCACGACTTTGTCAGATTAGAAATTGGGATCGAGAATGGCGGGCATGCCAACCTGGAGAAGGTTTCAAATCTTCTCCAGGTTACGCTGCCATCAACAGACCTTGCGGAAATGTGACAAAGCCAAGTTATGTTAGAACTCGTATTGAGTAAACTTCCCAAAACTCAAAAATAAAGGCGATTACGGTGTTAACGTCTTTAAACTGTAGATCTACTCGCTATGAATTGTTAGTTAATAATCTGACAAGAAAACAAATAACTGCTTGCTGAGCAGGAGGTATTCTCATGAAAGGGCTATCGTTTATTCTACTTTCAATGGGTTTAGTAGTCGTTGGATTGACGAGCCACGCGGTCGAAGAAGGGGACATTCTTCTCTACTATTCGTTTGACAAAATGAATGGGAAAACAGTCAAAGATGATTCCGGCAATGGTCATGACGCAGAGCTTGTTGGAAGTGGTAAGCTCGTCAATGGAAAATTCAATAAAGCGATTCAGCTGGACGGTGGCATCGTACAGATGAACAAAAGGGATGTCATTTCGTCCGTTGGCAAAACGGGTGAAATCACGCTGGAATCGTGGATATTCTTGAATAACCATGCCTCGTATGACGGAATCATCTCGATTGAAGCGCCCGAGGGGGACTGCTGTGAATTTCGCACGATGATCGATCCAAATTTCAACCCGTTCTGGGATGCCGGTCATCATGTTGATAAAAAGTTGGTGGACTTCAAGTTTGAACTGAAAAAATGGTATCATTACGTTTTAGTTGCCGATGGAAAAGATGGCAAGATTTATATCAACGGTGAGTTCATCGGTGAACAGCGGGAGAACTTCGATCTCCCGGAATTCAAAGAGGTAACGATTTACATCGGTGCCGGCGAAAATCCGAATGTCCATAAAGTCGAAGACGCCATCATTGATGAAGTCGTAATCTACAACAAGGCGTTGACCGAAAAAGAAATTCAGGCATCAATGGAACTCAGCGTTCCCGGCGTTCTTTCCGTAGAACCGCAAGGCAAGTTAGCTGTCAAGTGGGGAGAAATTAAATCAAACCGTTAACACGCTTTTAAGCCCATATCGACTCAATCGGTTGGTATGGGCTTTTTTATATTTTGAGTAAAGATCGGTAAGGAACAATGAAGATATTTACTTTCTTCTTATGTGCCATTTTCATGTTTGGCAGTATGCTCAAAAGTTTTGGAGCAGAAGCGTTGCCCCAAACGATTATCAGCCCAATCGATGGCGTTCCCATGGCTTTAATCCCGGCGAGCGAATTCTTGAGAGGAACAACCCAGGCTCAACTTGACGGCATTTTACGCATTGATCCATCTTTAGAATCTGAGTCGCTTGAAGATGAGCAACCCGCTCGTTGGATCTATTTGGATGACTACTACATCGACAAATATGAAGTGACCGTTAGGCGGTACCGAAAGTTTATCGGGGCCACGGGATACCCCGAACCCGATTGGGTTTCAATTCGCTACTTTTCTCCAACTGACAACCACCCGGTCACCTATGTCAGTTGGGAAGATGCAGTGGCCTATGCAGAATGGGCAGGGAAGTCCCTAGTGACGGAAGCCCAGTGGGAGAAGGCAGCACGTGGTGGGTTGGAAGGCAAACTATACCCCTGGGGAGATGAATTAACCCGCGAAGATGCAAACTATCTCGGTGTCGAGGGCCGTGATAAGTGGGACTTGACAACCTCGCCTGTCGGCAGTTTTCCGCCAAACGGCTACGACATATATGATATGGCTGGCAACGTGCTCGAGTGGATATTGGACTGGTACGATGCGGATTACTATCAGTACTGCCCCAAGGAGAATCCTGTCAATTTAACACCGACGCGCTTTCGCGTTATGCGTGGCGGCGCGTGGTGCTTTGAAGATGAAGGGTTACGTTGTGCAAGTCGCTTCATTGAGAACCCGCTGTTCAGAGGTGCTGATCGCGAGGGTTTTCGCTGTGTTTTGAATGTTTCTCAAGGTTCAGTGCCCGTTGAGCCAACGGGAAGGCTTGCCACCACTTGGGGGACAATCAAAAAGGTGAGAAATTAATGTCGGAGTGATGATAGGTATTTCAAAGGAGACATCACATGACCGAGCAACAGAGAATAGAATATGAAGCCCAAGGCTATCTTGTGATGGACGGGATTTTGGAGGCAAGCGAGTTAGAACGGGTAAAGACCGCCTTCGAGCAGGCGGAGGAAAACCAAGGGCTTAATGAGCTGCCGAATCGAGATGACCTGTTCATCCACCTCGCTGAGCATTCAACCCTCTTTCCAACCATCCACCAAATCGTTGGCGACAATGTACAAGTGCGTTCACTCCGGGGAATCGCGATTTCTCCCAACAGTGCCGGACGCGGATGGCACCGCGAGGTAGCAAGCACTTTGGGGATTCACCACCCGACATCCACGTTCTGCATCCAGGTGTTCTTCCATCTCAACGACGTACCTGAAGAGGGCTCTTGCATTGCAGTGGTGCCAGGCAGCCACCGATTTAAACCCGAACTCTCTTTCCCAGACATTACTTATATTGAGGAAATGCCTCACCATGTTCTACTGCGTGTAAAGGCGGGAACGGCGATTATTCTGCATGGCAACATCTGGCAGGCACGCATTCGGAATCGAAGTCTCATGCCGCAACAGTTGCTGGAGTATACCTATATCCACTGTTGGATGCGTCAGGCGTTGCCCAAACTGACACCCCATGCGACAGAAATCGCATCCTCATCTCACAACCTGAGGCAGTTGTTCGGCATTCGCACCACCGACATGAATGCTGGGTGGTATTGGGGACGTAAAATCGAGGAATATCCATCTTCCACAGGGCTTCCGCC
>JADFGN010000228.1 GCA_022567695.1 Candidatus Poribacteria bacterium
GAGTACAAAGCACTCAACTCCAAAAATCCTACCTTCTAAAACGCAAATTGGTATAAGATAGAAAATTTGAGAGTCGGTTGGAAAGACGCCAAACTGGATTGAGCGAAACGAAACAGGGACGATAGGGGGAATCGATCGGTCAATCCAACCACCACATGGAAATTCCCTTTTCGGCTTGATAACTGAGCAAATTGTATGCCAAATTGGTCAATTGACTATCATTCTGATCTCGAAGTTTATTCTTGAGCAAAGCGAAGGTAAGGCATTTAATCGGGCGCATCTCTACTTCACTTCGCTTCCAGCCAATTCGCGCCAGCATGAATATCGACTTTCACCGGCACATCGATTTGACACGCATTTTCCATCAGGTGTTTGATTTCCGTGATAGCTTGCTCGCTCTCAGATTTAGGACCTTCAAATACCAACTCGTCGTGGACTTGCAGCAACATCTTCGTCTGCATCCCATTTTTCGCCAGATGGTCATGAATCCGAAGCATCGCCACTTTGATCATCTCCGCAGCGGTACCTTGCATCGGAGCGTTGATTGCGACACGCTTGGCAAATTCCTGCGAATTCCGATCGCGTGCTTTGATCTCCGGCACGTAACAGCGTCGCCCAAGCAGTGTTGTAACGTATCCCGTCTGGCTTGCTCCCGCGACAATTTGATCAAAGTATCCTCTGACACCGGCATAGGTTTGAAAGTAGTTATCAATCAATTGCTGGGCTTCATCAAATTCGATCCGCAATTCGCTGGATAGTCGAAAGGCACCGATACCGTAGATGATGCCGTAGTTCATCGTCTTGGCTTGGCGACGCATATCGGCATCAACATCGTCGTGTGGCACACCGAAAATCAGGGCGGCGGCTTGTGCGTGGATATCCAGATCTTGATCGAAAGCCTCGCGAAGCCGTTCATCTCCAGAGAGGTGAGCGAGGATGCGCAATTCAATCTGCGAATAATCCGCAACGATTAGGGTATGCTCGTCGTCATTGGCAACAAATGCACGGCGAATCTCCCGTCCTTCTGGGGTTCGTACGGGGATATTTTGTAGATTCGGATCGCTGCTGCTCAGGCGTCCCGTCCGTGTAGAGGCTTGATGGAAAGATGTATGAATTCGTCCCGTGTCGGGATTGATCAGCTCCACCAACGCATCGGTATAGGTCGATTTGAGCTTGGCGGCAGAACGATATTCCAAAATTAGTTCCGGCAACGCATGGTAAGGTGCCAGTTTTTCCAATACCCTGACATTGGTTGAATAACCGGTTTTCGTTTTTCGCGTCAGATTTTTCGGCAGTTGAAGCTCCTCAAATAAAATGACTCCAAGCTGCTGCGGAGAATTGATATTGAACTCCTGCCCGGCTTCTCCATAAATCCCATCCATCATCTGATCGAGGCGTTCCTGAAATTCCTCCGATAGCTGTTTCAAATAATCACCATCCACCTTGATGCCCATGAGTTCCATATCAGCGAGCACCGGAATCAGCGGGAGTTCAATGTCACGAAGAACATCTTCCAAACCCTCCGCTTTAACCTCTTGTTCAAACTTCTGCTTGAGTTGAAGGGTAATGTCTGCATCCTCACAGGCATATTTGGTGATTTGCGAAAGTGGAACACCATCCATCGTAATCTGTTTCTTCCCTTTGCCAATGAGTTCTGCGATCGGAATCATTTTGTGGTCAAGATGCGTAAGGGCAAGGTCATCAAGCCCGTGACTTGGCGGTGTTGGGGAAAGGAGCGCGGAAGCAATCATTGTGTCAAACGTGATGCCCTTCAAATCCACGCCGTGACGCCTGAGCACCTTGAGATCGTACTTGATGTTCTGTCCCACCTTCCGGTAATTGGCATCTTCGAGAATCGGACGCAAACCATCCAGAATCTGTTCTTGCGGTATCAGGACGGGTGCATCAAGGGACGTGTTCAAAACCGGAATGTAGTATCCCTCGTGTGGGACGATGCTAACGGAAATCCCGACAATTCGCGCTTGAATTGGGTCCTTTGAAGTTGTCTCCAGATCGATTGAAAATTCCTCGACATTCTTAAGCTTTTCGACGACTCCATCCAATTCGGCTTCTGTAAGCACGGCTTTATATGTCACCGGTTTTTCCTGCGCATTTGTCCACCCCTCCGCAAATTGCTTTCGCAGGCTATTGAATTCCAACTCCCGAAAAATCTCCATAACTGCATTGTGATTCGTCTCTCCGATCTTGCACGTCTCGGGTGTGATGGGAAGTTCAAGCTCGGTATTGAGCGTCGTCAGTTGCTTACTGAGCAGTGCGATTTCCGCCTCCGTTTCCAGCTTTGTGCGCCAACGCTTGGGGACTTCATCGAGGTGCTCGAGCATGTCCTCAATCGTGTCAAATTCGGCGAGAAGCTGTGGAGCACTCGTTTCGCCGATTCCGTTGACGCCGGGGATGCAATCGGTTTTATCGCCAACTAAGGCGAGGTAATCGGCAATCTGTCCCGGTTTCACGCCGTAGCGTTCTATGCACGCATCTGCATCATAGATCTGAAAGCCATTACGATTGACGCGGTACACCTTAATTTTCGGAGAAATCAGTTGGAGCATGTCCTTGTCATTCGTCATGATCAGCACATCAAAGCCTTCGGCTTCGGCGCGTTTCGCCAAAGTTCCCGCAACATCATCGGCTTCGTATTCTTCCATCTCAATAATCGGGATGCCAAACGCTTCAATGATTCTGTGGATGTAAGGGATTTGCGAGATGAGGTCGTCGGATATCTCGGGGCGATCGGCTTTGTAAGCCGCAAGGTTTTTCTCCGGGTGTTCCGCTTTATATTGTGCAAGGAGTTCTTCTCGCCCGCTCTTGCCACCTCGATCAAAGCACACAACCAAGTATTCGGGCTGTTCTTCTCGCAGGAGCTTGAGAAGCGTCGTCGTGAAGATATAAACTGTGGTGGTTGGTTGGCCTGTTGATGTTGATAGCTCGCGCATTCCGCGAAAGGCATGGAAAGAACGAAAGATAAATACTGTGCCATCAATGACAATTAACTTTTTGGTTTTATTCTGTTTGGTCATATCAGTTTCACCTATCTTTATATTACAAATCAATCTGGCTTTGTGCTGGTGAGTATATCAGAAGGCAGGGGGTGGTGCAAGTGGAAAAAATGTCCAAAATGCAAGATGAATCCTGAATCTTGTATCTTGCACCTTGCATCTTGTATCCTGAATCCGTGATTACCGCATGACCATGAGCCGACCGATGAATTTATCCACATCGCTGCGAACCACATAGATGTACAACCCACTGGCGACTTCAATACCACTTTGATTGCGCCCATCCCACGTTGCGGTTCCTGTAGCGTTTTCAACGGTCTTAGACCAGACCCGAGCTCCATTCAGCGTATAAATCTCGATGATAGCATTTGCGGTCAGATTCAGAAAAGTGACTTGTCGGCTTACCGATTGTTCAGGGATGAAGGGATTAGGAACAACCACCACATTACTCAGCGTATCTGGCAGTTTGAGGCGAGCAACACGAAAGGTCGTTAAAGTGTCCACAAAGGCAGTGACAGTCCTCTCTTCCCGATTGACTCGCTGGACGCCACCAACCAATTCCCAGCGAGGCACACGCCCTTTCGTGTTCAGGCTAAAGATGCGTAGGTCATTCTCGATTTCTGGCGAGAGGGCCGGTCGCGTTTCTGCGGGATAGGAGAGCGTCAATTCTGCAGGCGTCGAGAACTTATTGTTGCCGTTAATTAGAAACTCTCGCACGGTATTTTGAAATTCATCATCGATCTGTTCATCGATGTGCGCCTCCACGAGAAAGTGGTTCGCTTCATCGATTTGTTCAAGTAACATTTCATCAGTCGGGATGAAGATGTCAATCGTCTGCCCATCTAAAGCCGCCCTGGGCGGTAATACAATTTTTGTGGTCGGATCGAATCCGGCGGAGATTGTTGTTCTTGCGGTCGCACGGATTGTATTGGAGACAGACTGAACGGGTCCAAAGACTGAACCTCCATCGGAGTCAAGCCCTGACAAGTTTCCGCCAAAATCCACCGCGGCGATCGCCACGTAGAAACCGAATTCGTCAGCGGGTGTCGTTAGGTTGACAAAATCGGAACTCTCTCCATCAACGCGAATTGAATCAACGCCTTCAAGGTCATCGGCACTACGAATTGGGAGGGTTGAAAGATACACTTGATAGTGGCTTACACCAACACCAATCTGGGGAGTCCACCCGGTTGTCAAGCTCTCACCTCGATCGCCGGGGGTGTCGATGACAACTAGGTTTATGACAGGTTCGGGGGGCGTTTCATCATGGGATTTTACCGGTCCAAAAGTCGAGCCGTCGGGAACCAAATCCAGTGCAGATTCATTTTCGTTTTCATCGATCGCTGTGATGGCAATATAGAAATCTGTGTCATCAGCAGGAATTGTGACCTCTGTCTCAATGGTGTTTGGATCGGAAATGCTCAACTGTGGTTTTAGGTTCTCTACCGACTCAATGGATTGTGTTTCTACATAGATTAGATAGCGTCCAAAATCATTGTGTATGGTGTTCGTTTCCAGAACATTGGTCCGGATGGGTTCCCAATTGACGATGAGTGTTACCCCATTGTCGTCTGGTTTGTTTTTTGCTGTTACGCCAACAATCGCGGGTGGAGGAATGTTGTCCAGCGCACGAATCGGTCCCACGCTTGAACCGTTTTCAATGGAGAGGATCGACTCGTTGCCCGCGAGATCGACAGCTGTAACCGCGATGTAGTAATTTAAATCATTGCGGGGCACGGGAATTTCCGACACGGTCTGCTCGCGTAACACAAGATTTTGTGGAATAGGAATCAGCCCAAACGTTGATCGGATAGGCGCGGCTTCGCGGTAGATATTGTACCGTGCAAAGTCGGGCAACGACTTCGCAACTTCCCAAGTGACGATTAGCACATTGCCTTGATCGTTGAGGCGATCGCTTGCGTTGATGCCTGTGATTTCGGCGGGTGGAACAGCATCAATGGTAATGCGTGTGCCTGCCGGGACAACGGTCCGATTGCCACTTGCATCAATCAGTTGTCCGATGATTACTGTATCGACGGCGTTATCTCCGGCGGCTACTTCGTAGACACCGGTGTAAATTCCGTCGTTCGCTTGGACATCAACGCCGGAACCGTCGTCCACCATAACTATCGCTGTCTTGAAGTTCCCGATGTCGAATGTCGCAACGCCACCCGGTTCGCCGTGAAGTTGCACAATCAGCTTATCCCCCGCGATGAAGAATGGGCGATCTGTTCCGTTGTGTTCGATCTGCGTGATCGCCGGTGGCGTGGTGTCAATGCTGACCAAGACCGGTGAAATTATCTCATTTTCATTGCCTGCGGCATCTCGCAGTCGCCCTGTGATGGTGGCATTGACGACGCTGTCAACGTCCCGAACGATGTAAATGGTTGTATAAATACCATCGTTGCTTTGCAAATCGCCGCGCGTGCCATCATCAAAGAGCGGGATGCCAGTTTGAAGAACACCGAGATTGAATGTCCCCTCGCCACCAATTTCACCTGTCAGCGCAACAGTCAGTTGATCGCCGGCGAGGAGGGATACACTAGCGGGCGGATGCTCAAGGGCGCGATTATTGCGAGTCACAGTTAACGCAATCGCCGTGATTGAAGGAGGCTCAGTGTCGAACGTAATCAGTTTGGATGCAACTCGGTCAGTGGCATTCCCCGCGAGGTCTTCCAGCCGACCGATGACCGTTGCGCCCGTCACGTTGTCCCCCAAACGAACGGTGTAACTGCCACCATATATGCCATCGTCTGCGGCATCGTCGTCATGCGCGCCATCATCAAATAGGTCGCCAACAATCCTAAACCGACTCGTGCCGTCGATTCTAAACGTCCCGTTCGCGCCAACTTCACCGATCAGCCGAATATGTGCGGATTGTCCGACGCCAATCGGTTGAAGCTCGCCGTTAGGACGAACGCCACTGTGACTCACTCGCGTAATCCTTGGCGGGAGCGTATCAATCGCGACCGGTTCTTTCAACGACAGCCGATTTGTGTGCTGCAAGTTATCAACTTGATTTCCACTCCCCAGCGTAAGAACGACTTTGCCATCCTCGAATTCTAGATTGGGCGGGACGAGATACGCCCCGACATAAATGCCCGGTCGTGTTTCAACCATCGGGACACGGATGTTGGGAATGATTCTCCCCCTTTCAAAGGGGGAGCTAGAGGGGGTAAGAGGGGCAGATGAGGTAATTTCAAACATCGCCTCACGTCCCGGGTTCCAGTTCAGTGTCACAGTGAGTTCGCTTCCCGTTCCCAAAATTTCATCAACGGCGTTGTGGGAAGCACTTGCAATCAGAAACGGAATCAAGGTGTATGGTGACGCATCAGTTTCGAGGGGGGCATTAACCTCAATGAAATATTCCCCCGGCACAACATCCAGACTGAGAGCTCCGCTCATCTCCGATGCAAATTCAACCCCATTTGCATCGGTCAGACGCATTGAGAGTGGCAAGTCGTCATCGAGTCCTAAGCGATGCAGTCCTACACTAAGAATACCCGTTTGACGAATCGGCAGGCGAAACCAATCCGCCTCATCTTTGGTCGGATGCCAGATGGCTCCGCGAACTTCCGCGTCAATCTCGATTGGTGTCGCTCGGCTGCGGCGGTTGTTCGGCTCAAGCTCATATATTACCCCGTCAGGAATTTCTTGGAGTTGCAGGCGGAGTCGGTATGTGATGCCTGTGGCGTTGTCAGCATCATTGGAAGTCACACGCAAGAGATACGGGCCAGTCGTAACAGCAGTCGTTATCGGAGGCGGTTCTGGATTCAATGGCGACAAGGTCATTTCCCCAATTTGCGCCTCCGGCCTCCCTTGAAGGTTTGCAAAAATCTGCAGAGATGTTTCAAGTGATTCGGAGAAATTCGCAAGATGCATAGCACTTGAAAAGGAAATCGACAACAGCCTCGTTTCTACTGAAGTTAAATCGAGGCGGTACCAGTCTACATCGTTGAGGTGGTCATGCCTACCGATAAGCTCAATGGCTTCCGTCAAAGGAAGGGCGGTGGGAGTATTCGTAAAATCATTGCGTTCAATCTCTAAGAGCGAGCGTTTATCCCGACGCATAACGGCAAGAGAGAGTTCGTAACCGGCACCGGGATTTTCTCTCTCGGATTGCACGCGGACGAGGAAGCCGTTTGTCCGTTTATTAACGCCGAGGCTGAGTTGTGCCCGTTGGCGCGTGGTTGCATCCCCTCGAACCTGACTCAGCACCGCATTTTCCTGAGGAAGATCGATGTCGAATACACTAATCGTCGTCTGACCGATACCAGCAGGACGCTCAAAGTGGAGGTCGATTTGCAACGGCATTGATTCGTCAATTAAAGGCGGCGTAAATTCAATCCGATACCAATCTTCATCGCTATCCAAAGTATTAACCCCACGGACAATTGCATTCTGCGTCAGCGGATTGGCGAAAATCGGAACATCGTTGGGCTCAACTTCAGTTGTGAAAGTGGGCAGAACACTGAAGGTGCGCGAGTTCTGACTCCCACGCTCTTCTGCCAATCTCACTGCGAATGTGTGGTTTCCCTCGCGCAGATTGTAAAAGGTTGCGTGGTTCGCTTGAGTCAGTTGAAATGGCGCGTCATCGAGCGAGTAGGCGAAAAGAGATTGAAGATTGAAGATTGAAGATTGAAGATTAACCACTCCTTCGTAAGGCGGGGAACTTATTTCACTGAAGTGGAATGTGACAGACTTTTGCCGTACAATTCCGATCGGGCCGCTGACAATCTGGACGGGCGTTTCCACCCCAACTCCGATGTTGTTTCGCGATTGAATCGGCCCCGTTGTCGAACTGTTTTCAAGAATGGATTCGTTTCCGGACACATCCACAGCGGTTACAGCGAAGAAGTAATCGACCTCATCAGTTGGCGTCAGTGCGTCAACGTTTATGATGCGGCGATCGGGGATTGTGAGTATTGGGCGTAATCCCTCGGTTGTCTGAATCGGGAGCGGAGAAAGGTAAACGCGGTAGTGATCGAAATCGGACGCAACGCTTGGATTTAGCCACGCCAATATCACGCGACCACCGAAGTCGCCCGGAGTATCGCTAGCTGTAACTCCGAGGACAGGACCGGGGGAAAGATTGTCTATGGCACGAGCGGATGCGGTGCTCGAAGTCTGCCCCGCTACCGGCAGAGGTATGCTCAATTGGGATTCGTTGCCCGCCTTATCCACCGCTGTCACTACAAAGTAGAAATCAACTTCGTTCCGATCGATTTCAATTTCATACCGCAAGTTGAGGATTGAAGATTGAAGATTGGGAGTTAAGATTGAAGATTGGGAGTTAAGATTGAAGATTGGGAAATCCGCTTGGTAGATGTTGTAATGATCGAAATCGTCTGCTTCGCTGCCGCGCCACGAGAGGATAATCCAGCCACCTTCGTCGTCGGGGCGATCGGCTGCAACCACTTCAGTCACTGGATCGGGAGGGATTGTATCAATCGTAATCGGGCGAAGAATGGTTCGCGTTATGCTTTTCCCGTTTTCCTTTGTCAGCGTTGCGCGCACCTTTCCGCTTGTCACCACATCGCCATCGCGAACGATGAAATGGGAAACGTAAGATACAAGCAAAGATTCATCAATTTGGCTCATCTCGACTAAGAATCTTGACGCGGGGATAATGACCGTTTCGGTGTCGGCATCGATGAGCTCAAACTGGACTTCCGCACCCGCTTCGCCAATCAATTCTACCGTTAATATTTCACCGACGGCAAGCGGTGCTATCGCATCATGTGTAATCGAGTCAATTTGAGGAAGTAGCGTGTCGATGGTGACCGTATCAGATGAGGCGCGTGTCGAGGCATTTCCGACGGCATCGGTCAGACGAACGGTCAGGGCGGCTTCATCTGCTCGATCTCCGGGACGGACACGATAAACGCCAATGTAAATACCGTCGCTTGCTATCCCATCATCATGTGTACCATCGTCAAACATTCGCACGCCAGCAATCACACCTTCAATATCGAACTCTGCACTTCCCTCTGCTTCCCCAATGAGTGTCACAACCAATTCTTCCGATTCTGTCAATACTTTCGTCCCGTTGTGTTGTACCTTCGTAATTGATGGCGGTGTGGTGTCGATTCTTATCACAGGGGACACAGGGCGTACAGTCGCGTTTCCTGCCGCATCGATGAGTGTTGCAGTCAGCGAAACTGACTCTGCATTATCCCCATCTTTGATCTGGTATGTGCCAACATAATGCCCCGGTATTTCTTCCGATTCACTTAGCTCAACACTCACGCCCAGCTCTTCGATTTTGAAAAACGCTTGCCCGTTACCCTCGCCAATCAAAGTCACAACCAATTCCGCACCAATCCCTAGCGGCTGTGCAGATAGGTCTGGCTGCGTTGCGTTGTGGCTGACAGATTGAATAACTGGCGGCACCGTATCCACGAAAATTGGAGGCTCGATTGCTATCGATGCCATATTCCCAAAGGCGTTCATCAACCGGACCACGACGGTTGCCCTTTCAAAATTGTCTCCCTCCGATACTGTATATTCCCCTTGATGTTTGCTACCAGAGGATTCAGTGCTAACAAATCTGGAGGATGATACAAGTACCGCATTCGTCTGTGATTGGACGATTTCAAAGGCGGGGGTTAAGTCGGGAGCCGCTTCTACCGTCACGCGCAACGTTTCGCCTAATCGCAGTGGACGAGTGATAGCAGGCTCGTGTTTCGCGGAACGGACGAAGAAAGCCGATAATTGGTAGGCACTCCCCGAACGCACATTTTGAGGCGTAATCTGAAGGAAATAACGCCCCGGCAGAATTTGAGTTTGTATCTGCCCAGCGTTCAGCGAATTGGGTGAAATCTCGACTGTGCTAATTTCAGTCTCCGAGCCGTCAACAAGTGCCAACGTTGTTGACCCGATTCCATCCGTGCGGCTGAGCCCGACCCACAAAATACCAGCTTCCGGTACATCGATCTGATAATAATCGAGGTCGCTGTTTCCATCCCAACTCGTTCCCACAATTGCGCGGTTCAGCGGCAACTGGACAGCGGCATTTAGCGTCGCATTCGGTTCAATCTCCGCAAGATTGGGCGCGATAATCGGAGAGGTAGAAATGTTGAATCGATATGGAATCTCGTTAAGCTCCGCGAGAGCGTCGCCCTCCCGTTCAAACGCAATCAGGTAAGTCGCAGGTACGACGGCAAAACTCAGCACTGCTCGACCTTGTGTGTCAGGAGAAACATGGGCTTGAGCAATCTGTGCGTCATCAGCAATCCGATTCTGGAAAATTTTAATCTCGGTTTCTCCATGCGTGAGGTCTGCCCTCCCACCCACAGGGTCGTTTTGGGCATAGAGCAGATCGACATAAAAAGCCGACGCGAGGTTTTCCACATCGAGTCGATAGAGATCAAGCTCAGCTAACGTGCCGAGATGGGTCATACCGACGGTGATTGAATTTGCCGTAGCAGGCGTCTCGTTTGGTTCATTTTCCGCCAGTGTATTCACATTTACAGTGAAGCTTTGAACAACAGGGGATGTCGAATTGGGCCCATCCGCTG
Organism: Candidatus Poribacteria bacterium; assembly: GCA_022567695.1. Taxonomy (GTDB): domain Bacteria; phylum Poribacteria; class WGA-4E; order WGA-4E; family PCPOR2b; genus JADFGN01. The sequence continues at coordinate 10,535 of JADFGN010000228.1, forward strand.
GCTGGAGAGTAAAGCGGTGCGGACCATTGGGCAACTCGAAAAATGCAACTGAAGTATTCGTGGTGGATTGAGCTGGAAGGTTATCAAGACGATAGATGAAACGGTCAGGCAGAGATTGGAGATTGAAGATTGAAGATTGAAGATTGAAGCTTAACCGATTCCAGTGAAAGACCACATCGTTGTGTCGAATCAACCCTGTTGGGCCGCGAATGAAATTGAGGTTTGGTTCATTACCCGAAGTCTCGACATTATTGATGGATTGTACGGGACCAAATGCCGATTCGGAAGTGATTGCGGACTCATTGCCCGATTGATCGACTGCTGTAATCGCAAAGTAAAGTGCGAATCCATCCGCTGATGTCGGCACATCAGTTGTC